>CAINUX010000041.1 GCA_903853895.1 uncultured beta proteobacterium
GCAGTACAAAGGATTTCGCCAAGGACCTCTAAACTTCGTGAGCCGAATGCTGATCGTCAGCCTGCAATGTCCGCGTTGTTCTATTGCGTTCGCCCTATGGCCGCAATGGGTCGACTTTTCTCAATATCAGGACCTGGCCATCACGGGAAGTCCACTACGCAGATTGAGTTTCCCCGAAACTGACATTGGTGGCCCGAATTCGAAACCCCTTGAATGACCGCCGTCAGGCGACCACTTGATCGGTGGCGATGTCTGCAGTGGGTCGAATGTGTGAGTTGGCCAACCGGCCGTGGCCGACTGCTTTTGGCCTTGTGGATTCATCCAGGAAGTCAAATTCCGTGACTGTTAACTCAAGACAGGAGTCACCCGATGGCCCACCCAGGAAGTGCATTTGCGACCGTGATCGCTCGCAATAGCGGGCCAAAGTGTCTGGTGCTACAGAGCTTGCCAACGTCTGTGCCGTGTGGTCGGCTAGTCCTTCGCCGGCAGCACACGCTTCACATGCGCTCGCACAGCATCCAGTGCGTCGGCCTGGTCTGCGGCCACGATGTGGCGCTGGGGCATGGAGCGCAGCCAGGTGATCTGGCGTTTGGCCAGTTGGCGGGAGGCGATGATGCCCAGCTCGCGCACGTCGGCCAAAGGCAGCGGCCCGCTGGAACCCTTTGCCTCGTGTGCGTCCAGCGCCTCCCACACCTGGCGGTAGCCCACACAGCGCATGGAGGGCAGGTCCGCATGCAGATCGCCCCGCGCACGCAGGCTGCGCACTTCGTCGACAAAGCCCTGTTCCAGCATGGCGTCAAAGCGCTGGGCAATGCGTGCGTGCAACCAGCTGCGCTCCAAAGGCTCTAAGGAAATCAGTGCTCTAGCCCTCGCGGAATCTGCGTCAGCAGCTATGTTTTTAGTAGCACCCTGGTTGGAGTGAAAGTGTGACAGCGGCTGGCCGGAGATGCGGTACACCTCCAGCGCCCGCTGGATGCGCTGGCTGTCGGCCGGGGCCAGGCGGGCGGCCGTCACGGGGTCCACCACCGCCAGCTCGGCGTGCAGGGCGGGCCAGCCTTTATCTGCGGCCTCTTGTTCCAGCACGGCGCGCACCGCGGCGTCGGCCGGTGGCATCTCGTCCAGTCCGTCAAACAGGGCCTTGAAATACAGCATCGTTCCACCCACCAGCAGGGGCAGCCGGCCGCGTGCGGTGATGGCGGTTATCAGGCGGGTGGCGTCGCGCACAAACTCGGCGGCGCTATAGGCGTGCAGCGGGTCGCGAATATCGATCAGGTGGTGCGGCACCTGTGCCAGCTCGGCCGCGCTGGGCTTGGCGGTGCCGATGTCCATGCCTCGGTAGACCAGAGCTGAGTCCACGCTGATGATCTCGCAGGGGTGCTCTTGCGCAATGGCCAGTGCTGCCGCGGTTTTGCCGCTGGCCGTAGGCCCGGCCAGGCACACATGGAAAGGCAGCGCTTCAGGGACGGCCATAGCGTTGTACCAGTGTCCAGGCGCTCAGGGCAATGAGCACGCTCCAGAACAGGATGCCAAAAATCAGCGGGCCGGTCGTGCCGTCCATGTGCGTGCCCAGCCACTGGCCAGTGGCAAAGGCGCTGACCATGGCAATGAAACCATTGAGTGCTGAAGCCGCTCCCGCCGCCTGCGGGAATGGCCCCACGGCGCCGCTTTGCCCGCAAGGGTTGTGAATGCCGTGCGCCAGCATGAACAGGGCAAGCGGCAGCTCAATCGCCCAGACCGACTGCACACCGGCCAACGAGAGGGCCGTCATCAGGGTCGCGCCACTCAGAGTTAGCGCCCCGGCGATGGCCACCGCGCGCCGAACGCCCACGCGCACCAGCAGGCGGCGGCACAAAAAGGTGCCCAGCAGGTAGATGAAGGAGTTGGCAAACATCACCAGGCCGTACTGTGTGGTGCTCAAACCCAGTACCCGGATGAACACAAAGGAAGACGACGCCAGAAAGGTGAACAAGCCGCTGTAGGCAAACGTGGTCAGCGCCGTGAACGCCAGAAACGTCGGGTTGCGCAGAATGCCCAGCCAGGTGCGCGTGAGAGTGGCCAGTTGCAGCGCCTTGGGGTTTTTGTGGGGCACGGTTTCCTCAAAGCGCAGCGCGATCAGGCACAGGCAAATCGCGCCATAAACCGACAAGGCCAACAGCGCCGCATGCCAGCTGAACCAGGCCGTCAGCAGACCGCCCAGCGGTGCGCTCAGGCAGGCAATCACGCCCAGGCCGCTCAGACCCTTGGACATGACGCTGGCACCTTGCGCCGGTGCGTACAGGTCGCGCACGATGGCGCGTGCGCACATCACCGCGGCGCCCATGGCCGCGCCTTGCAGGGTGCGCCAGACGATCAGCAAATCCATGCTCGGTGAAAACGCGCTGCCAACCGACGCCACGACATACGCGGCCATGCCCGCCAGCAAGATGGGGCGGCGGCCAAAGCGGTCCGACAACGGCCCCCAGAACAACTGCGAGATGCCAAAAGCCAGCAACAGCGCCGTGAGTGTCAGCTGCGCCTGCACCATGCTGGCGCCCATTTCGAGCGCCAGCCCGGGCAGGGCGGGCAGGTACAGATCGGTGGTGATGGGTTGTATGCCCAACAAAAGGGCCAGTGTCAACACGATCAGTGTTGGCGGCATGGAAGTGAGTGCGCTACGAGACGGCATGGATGGAGGGACGACTTGCAGGGCCGTTGTGTAGATGACGCCCGGACACTTGGCGCAACAGGATGATCAGGCCCAGGGCCGCGATGGTGAGCCCGACGACCAATGCGATCCAGAAGCCCTCGGCTTGCAGGGGCTGGGCCGGGCGCCAGGGCAACCATTGCGGTGCCAGGCCCAATACGCAGCCCAGGGGCAGCGCAAAACCCCAGAACGCCACGAGGTGGATCACCATCGGCGCACGCGAGACCTTGTAGCCTCGGATGGCGCTGCTGGTGGCTACCTGTGCCGCATCGGATATCTGGAACAGCGCGGCCAGAAACAACAGACCAGCTGCCGCCGACGCAACGGGGGCGTCGTTGGTGTACAGCGCGGCAATGTGGTGGTTGAAGACCGCCATGAGGGTGGCAGAGACCACGGCCAGCCCGACCGCGAGGGCAACACCCACGGTGGAACGAAAGCGTGCCGCCACAGGATCGCCCGCACCCAGGGCCTGTCCAACCCGGGTCAGCAGCGCAATGCCCAGGCTCAGGGGCACCATAAAGACCAGCGACGAGAAATTCAATGCAATCTGGTGCGCGGCCACCTGGGTGCTGCCAAAGTGGGCCACCAGCAAGGCAATCAGGCTGAAGGCGCTGCTCTCGGCAAAGTAGGTCACGCCAATGGGCAAGCCCAGCCTGAGCAGGCTGTGTACTTTTTCGCGGTGTGGTGCCTCAAAGCGGTCAAACGGCCAGGTGCTGCGGTAGGCTGGTGCGCGCTGCATCCACCACAGCAGCCCCCCCAGATTGAACCAGATGCACACCATCGTGGCCCAGGCGCAGCCCACGCCGCCGAGTTCTGGAAAGCCCCAGTTGCCGTAGATCAGCAGCCAGTTCAGAAAGCAATTGAGCACCAGCGCAGCCAGTGCGATGGCCATCATCGGCTTGGTCTGGTTCAGGCTGGCACTGTAGCCATACAGCACGCGGTAGCAGGCAAACGCGGGCAGGGCAAAACTGGTGATGTGCACAAAGCGAATGGCGATGTCACGCACCGCCGGCTCCAGTTCCATGTGGTCAAACACCAGCGCCCCCAGGTTGGCCAGCACAAAGGCCGCGGCGCCCACGCCCAGCCCTTTCCATAGCCCCTGGCGAACCACATGCGGCACCTTGTTGAACTGGCCCGCACCTACGTAGTGCGCCACCGTGGGGTTGACAGACATCATGATGCCCATCAGTGTCACCACCACAATCATCCAGATCGATGACCCCAGCGCCACGCCGGCCAGGTCTTGCGCGGACGCGTGCCCCGCCATGGCTACATCGGCCACCGCCATGCCGACATTGGCCAGTTGTCCCACCAGAATCGGCCAGGCCAGTTGCCACAACGCAGCAATTTCTGAAGCAATGCGGGCGCTGGAAGAGGTAGTGCGGGGAGTGGGCGCTGGCAGGGTCATCGGGCAGCCATTCTAAGGGGGACGCTGCGCAATCCCCTGGAGATCACGTGGTTTTGACTTGTTGGGTGATTGCTACTATAGTGATATCACTTTGATCTCAAATGAGAGGCCAAAGCAACCAACGGGGATAGTCATGGAAAAACAAGCTTCGAACGAATTTCTGGCACAGACGCGCAATGGCTTTGCGGCTGTGGGGATGGGGGTAGGGCTTTTGCTGGGTGCCGTGCTGCTGGTGACACGGGCGCCTTCGCTGCCGGCCTTGATGGCTGCCGGGTTGCTGTTATTGATGGCGCTGTGGTTTCTCACCGGTCTTTACACGCTGAACCCCAACCAGGCGGCCTTGCTCAAATTGTTTGGCAGTTATCGGGGCACGGACCGCGCCGAAGGTCTGCGCTGGGCCAATCCGTTTTACAGCCGCAGCAAGGTGTCGACGCGGGCCTACAACTTCAACAGCGAGAAGCTCAAGGTCAACGACTTGCGCGGCAACCCAATCGAAATCGCGGCGGCGATTGTCTGGCGGGTGGAGGACACGGCGCGCTGCAGCTTTGACGTGGAAGACTTTGCGTCCTATGTGCTGACGCAGGCAGAAGCGGCCGTGCGGCACTTGGCATCGAGCTACGCCTATGACAACCTGGACGACGCGGCCAGCGTTGCGGCGCAGGAAATCACGCTGCGCTCCGGTGGCGAGGCGGTCGGCGCCGCGCTGCGGCACGAGTTGCAGGCGCGCTTTTCGCTGGCGGGCATCGTCGTCGTCGACGCCAAGCTGACGCACCTGGCCTACGCCCCCGAGATCGCCGGTGCCATGTTGCGCCGTCAGCAGGCGCAGGCCATCATTGCGGCACGCAGTCTGATTGTGCAGGGCGCCGTGGGCATGGTGGAATTGGCACTGAGCGGGCTGCAAGAGCGTGGTCTGGTGGAGTTGGACGACGAGCGCAAGGCGGCCATGGTCACCAATCTGCTGGTGGTGCTGTGCTCGGACCATGACGCCCAGCCGGTCGTCAACACCGGCACGCTGTACAACTGAGGTCACAAGGAGTTGCCATGCAAAACCACAAGTCTGATTTCCTGCTCGCGGCCAAGCTGGTTTCGGCAGCCCTGTTGCTGTTGGGTCTGATCAGTGTTGCCGCGGCCGATCTGGCGCCCCAGGTGCCCTTGGCCGTGTTCCTGTGGTACGCCACCGTCGGGGGCTTGGGGCTGGTTGCTATCGTGATAGCGGGGGCGGTGGTTTCGCTGACGGTGTCGCAGTTTGTGTTGCGCCATGGCGGTACGGACCCGCAGTGGTTCTGGTTTCGCAGTGAACCGCAGGGGCTGGTTCAGTTGCGCGCACAGGCCAAAGCACATGCCGCGCAACAGGGCCAAGAGCCGTCTTAGCCCCGTATTCTAAAAACGAGAGGTCTATGGCCAGCCCCGACAAGAAGTCCTTTGCACTGCGGATTGATCCGGTCCTGTGGGCCCAGATCGAGCGGCTGGCTGCTGCCGAATTGCGTAGCGCCAATGCGCAGGTGGAATATTTGCTGCGGGAGGCTGTCCGGGCACGACTGGGGAGTTCGAAGGATAGTAAGGCGGCCAAGGGGAAAACCTGAATGCCGTCGGACAGAAAAAAGCCCGCGGTGCGCGGGCATTTTTTGAAATGCCAGGAAAGGCTGCGAATTACTTCGTGGCTGCTGCTTTCTTAGCTTTCTTGGCCTTCTTCGCTTTCTTGGCTTTTGCAGGAGCGGAGGCGGGTGTGGCAGCCACCGCGGGGGTCGCAGTTACTGCGGGAGTTGCTGCTACTGCGGGAGCAGCGGGCTTGGCAGCGGCGGGTGCGGAGGCTTGTGCAAACGCGCCAGCGGCAAACAAACCAGCGATCAGGGTTGCGAGAATCTTGCTCATTTTCAGTAGCCTTTCAAAGCTTGTTGGTCGACTCCGGTTAGTGGAGGCTCTTTCACAACGACAGTGCTTTGCAAATGGTTGACCGGGTTTCCCATTAATTTCCTGAATGCTCAGGGCTTGGCCGCCACTACATCCAGCCATTTTTGCCAGGGGTTGAAGCCGGTGATCAGGGCGCTGGCGAGCAAGACCAGGGCTCCGCCGGCAAATATGCCGGTACTGAGCTGTTCACCCAGGAACACATGCCCCCATGCCACACCGAAAACCGGGATCATGAACGTGGGACTCATGGCCGCCACGGGCGACACATGCGCCAGAATGCGAATGTGCATCCAATAGGCAATGCCCGAGGTGACCACGCCCATGATGGCCACCGCAAGCAGCGCCATGGGTGTGAATTGGGCCCCAGACCAGCTCCAGGCGGCCCCGGGAATGAGCATTAGCAGGGACATGGCGTGCAGTCCCGCAGCGATTTGCAGCGGCTCCATGCGGCTTAGCGCCCGTTTCATCAGTGGTGTTGACACGCCGTAGCAGGCCGATGCTGCCACACAGCCCAGCGCGGCCAGAAACACCTTCGCAGACGGTTCGACCGGCCCCAGCCCTACGATCAGTCCCACGCCGGCAAATCCAAAGACACAGCCAATGACTTTGCGCAGCGTCAGTGTGTCTTCCTTGAGCCAGGCCGACGCAAACATGCCAAACACCACGGCGGTGGAATTCAGCAGCGCGCTGTAGCCCGCAGGCAACTGCAGGGCCGCCCAGGCAAACAGCAGAAAGGGCAGGGCCACCGACAGCAGGCCTATCAGCGCCAGTTCGCGCCAATGCCCGATGGGCCAGGTGTGGCGCATGGCACGCATCAGCACGGCCAGTGTGAGTGTGGCCATGCCAATGCGCAGGGCGGCCAGCACGTTGGGCCCCAGCAGCGGGCTGGCAATGCGGATCAGCATGAAGGACGCGCCCCACAAGGCGGATAGCGCTACCAGTTGCGCGAAGTGTTTGGTTTTCACAGTGACACGATTGTGCAGGGTGGTAGGGTTGTGGCCGGTCGCGTGGGTGTCTTGTACCCTTGCAACTAGCGGCCGCGCAGGAACAGGGTGTCGATCTCGCGCACGCTGAGTTGGCGCCAGGTGGGCCGGCCATGGTTGCACTGGTCGCTGCGGTCGGTGGCTTCCATCTGGCGCAGCAGGGCATTCATTTCGTCAAGGGTCAAGCGCCGGTTGGCGCGCACGGCGCCGTGGCAGGCCATGGTGGCCAGCAGTTCGTTTTGTGCGCGCTGAATGACGGTGCTGGCCTCATGCTGGGCCAATTCGGCCAGCACGCTGCGGGCCAGCTCCACCGCGTCGCCCTGCGCGAGCGTAGTGGGCACGGCGCGCACGGCCAGCGTCTTGGGCGAGAACGGGCTGATTTCCAGGCCCAGCGTGTGCAGCGTGGCGTAGTGGGCCTCGGCCGTGGCAACCTCCTGGGGGGTTGCGGCAAAGGTGGCTGGTATCAGCAGGGGCTGGCTGGCCAGTTGCGCCACGGTGGTGGTCGCGCCTTGCGCCTGTTGTGTTGCCAACTGGTTCTTGAGTCGTTCGTAGACGATGCGTTCGTGGGCTGCGTGCATGTCTACGATCACCAGGCCCTGGGTGTTCTCGGCCAGGATGTAGATGCCTTGCAGCTGTGCCAGGGCGCGGCCTAGGGGCCAGGTGTCAGCCCTGTCTGCCTTGTCTGCCGGTTCTTCGCTCGCTGGTCGGCTGGGCGGCAGAGCGTTCTGCTCCGTGTCCCCCGCCCGCTGTGCGGGCTCCTCCTTGACCTGCGCAGAGCCCTCTGCCGCCCAGCCGCCCTGGGGGCTGGCGCTGGGTTGCCACAGCATGCCTATGTCGCTTACACGGTGGCCGGTTGGTTCGGCAGACGCTCCGAAATGCATAGCGCGTTGTGTATATTCCACGAGGGCTGGTGGCTGTTTTTGCTCTAAGCCATTGGACTGGAACAGGGTGGGAGTGGCCTTCGCAGGCGTGGACGCTGTGGCTGTCGCGGTGCTGTCTGCCTGCCCGGCGCGGGGCTTGGCCAGCGTGTCTTCCACCGCATGGCGAACGCCTTGGTGCACTTCGCGGCTGTCGCGAAAACGCACTTCGATCTTGGTCGGGTGCACGTTCACGTCCACCCGTGCCGGGTCCATGGCAAGGTACAGCGCGTAGACCGGCTGGCGGTGGCCGTGCAGCACGTCTTCATAGGCGCTGCGGGCGGCGTGGGTCAACACCTTGTCGCGGACAAAGCGGCCGTTCACGTAGCAGAACTGCTGGTCGGCGCGCGAGCGGGCGGCGTCGGGGATGCCGACGCGGCCCCACACGCGCAGCGTCTGTGCGCGGTCGCCGATGGCTGTCGCGTTGGGGTCAAAGGGCTCGCCCTGCGCACGCGGTGCGCTGGCGGGGCTCCAATCCACGGCAATGGATTGGGCTATGAAGTCGGCGCCGAGCACATCGGCCAGGCGCTGGTCCAGAAGCGCGAGGGTGGATTGCACGCCATCCCCCGTGCAGCGGCGCCACTGCTCCACCAGCTTGCCGTCGTGCCAGATGGCAAAGCCCACGTCGGGGCGGGCCAGTGCGTGGCGGCGCACGGATTCGATGCAGTGGGACAGTTCGGTGGCGTCGGTCTTGAGGAATTTGCGCCGCGCCGGGGTGCTGTAGAACAGCTCCTTGACTTCAACGGTCGTTCCCTGGCTGCGCGCCACGGGCCTGAGTTCACCCGTGCGTCCGTCCAAAAGGTATGCGCCAGATTGGCCGTTAGCCCTCGACAATATTGCACAGTCTGCTATTGAATTGATAGCTGCCAGGGCTTCGCCGCGAAAACCCATGGTGGCCACCGACTCCAGGTCCTGCAGATTGCCGATCTTGCTGGTGGCGTGGCGCCGGAAGGCCAGGGGAAGCTCCTCGGTCAAGATGCCCAGCCCGTCGTCCTCCACGCTGATGAGCCGCACACCCCCTGCCGCCAGGCGCACCGTCACCTGCGTGGCGCCGGCATCCAGCGCGTTGTCCACCAGCTCGCGCACGACGGAGGCAGGGCGCTCCACCACTTCACCGGCGGCAATTTGGCTGATCAGCTCGTCGGACAGTTCACGGATGGGTCGGCGGAGGGGATTGGGGTGCAAGGCAGCATTCACCGGGACATTTTAGGGGTGTCCAACGGGGATGTTTTGCCTTGATGGGTATCAATTGAAGTGGTGTTACTTGCGAATGACCCAGAAAGGTGTGGCGTGCGGGCAGTCTGACTCCTAGAATGAATTGCCCGACCGTAGCCGGGTCGCAAGGTCGTTTAACCTTTTTCAGGAAACACCATGAGATTCAATCGATTGAGTCGATCAAGCACGCTGTCACTGTTGCTGCTTGTCGGACCACTTGCCGCACAGGCCACAGTGGCACCTGGCTCTGCCGCACAAATCGTCAGCCTGCAGGGCAGTGGCGAGCAGCATGCGCAGGACAGTACCCAGTGGCTGGCGGCCAAGCCGTCCCAACTACTGCCGGGCGGCGCATTTGTGCGCACGCTGCCGGCCTCCAAGATGGCGCTGCTGTTTGCCGACGACACGCAGATTCGGCTCAACCAGAATTCGGTATTGCAGGTCAAGAGCCTGGCCACGGCCGCGCAGCCCACCACCCTGCTGTTGTCAATTGGGCGAGCCTGGGCCCAAACCAAGCGGGACGACGGCAGCCGCCTGAACCTGGAAACCCCGGCGGCCACGGCTGGCATACGCGGCACCGATTGGGAACTGGATGTGGACGCCACGGGCAAGACCCTGCTGACGGTCTTGTCCGGCCGTGTGGAGTTTTCCAATGCTCAGGGCGCCGTGACGGTGAACAGCAACGAGGCGGCCATCGCCGAGGTCGGGCGCATACCGGTCAAGATCCAACTGAGCAATCCGCGTGACCGCATCCAGTGGGTGAATGCGCTCACGGCCGACCCGATGCGCCATCTCGTTGCAGACCAGGTGCCACCCACCCTGAAGCCTGCGCTTGAGGCCATACAGGCTGGCGACACGCCGTTGGCCCGGCAGATGCTGGAGAACCTGGTGAATGCGGTCCAGGGTGTTGCGCCACCCGCCTACCTGATGCTGTCGGATCTGCAGTTGGTGGCCGGGGAATTCGACATGGCTGCCAACACGCTGGAGGCCGGTCTGAGCCGCAGCCCCCAAAACCCCGAGTTGTTGGCCCAGTTGGCTCGCGCGCACCTGCTGGCGGACCGCATGTTTGAAAGTGCCAAAGCCCTGGCCCGCTCGCGTGATGCTGACACCGCCAGCGTGCTGGTGGCTGAGGGCGACTTGGCACGCCGTCAGGGTGATGCGAGCGCCACGGTGCAGGCCTACACCCGCGCGATTGCGGTCGCACCGGGCGACGACAGGGGCTGGTTCGGCCTGGGCAGTGCGCAGAGTGAACGCGAAGAAATCAGCCCGGCCCGTGGCAACTTGCGCAAGGCGCTGGCCTTGCAACCCCAGGGCGCAGGCTATGCGGGTGAGTTGGGCACACTGGAGACTTTTGCGAACCGGTTTGGCGAGGCCGATGCAGCGTTCGCCGCCGCGCTGGAACGCAACCCGGCCGACTACGTGGCCTGGACCGGTTTGGGTCTGCTGCGGCTGAAGCAGGGCCAACCCGAAGTGGCGCTGGACGCCTTCCTGCGGGCCGGTGTCATGGAGCCCCGCTATGCGCGAGCCAAGGCCTATACGGCGGTCGCCTACTACCAGTTGGGGCGCGCGGGCGAT
Organism: uncultured beta proteobacterium; assembly: GCA_903853895.1. GTDB lineage: Bacteria > Pseudomonadota > Gammaproteobacteria > Burkholderiales > Burkholderiaceae_C > Allorhodoferax. Next base: position 10,690 of record CAINUX010000041.1, read on the forward strand.
GCCGAGGAAACCTTGCGCCAAGCGTCCGCGCTGGATGACAAGGACCCGGTTCCGTACCTGCTGTTGTCGCAAATTTATACCGACCAGTTTCGCGCTGGTGAGGCCGTGCAGGCCTCGCGCGATGCGGTCAAGCGCCTGCCCTACCTGAAGTCCCTGAACCAGTTGGCAAGCAACCAGAAAGGCAGCGCCAATTTTGGTGCCTCGCTGGCATTCTTCGGGTTGGAGGATTGGGCACTGGAACTGGCGCAGGAGAGCTACTACCCGTATTGGGGCGGCAGCCACCTGTTTCTGGCGGACCGCTATGCGGGAGAGTTCAACAAAAACTCGGAGCTGTTTCAGGGCTACCTGAGCGACCCGCTGGCCTTTGGCGCCAGCAACCGGTTTTCTACGCTGTTGCAGCGTGCGGGACACTATGGCGCCGTGGGCTACAACGTGGACAAGACCTTTGCGCAGTTGCAGATGCCGTCGGTCACCCTCAATGGTCTGGTCAACGCCTCGGTTCCGATGGCCTATTTCGCGCAGTTGCAGCAGGGCTCCGCCACCGGATTCCCGATTGATATCGGGGCCTGGTCCGACCAGCCGGCATTCCATGACCCCAGTGGCCTGTCTGACGTGCGGGCCCGTGTGGCGACGCTGGGCTTTGGCATGCAGCCCACGGAAAACCTGGGTCTGTTTGCCTACACCAACGAGTTCAAGGCACGCATCGACGGACACAATGGATTCGAAACGAAGGTGGAAAATACGGTCCGCCACAGCGCTTTAGGGCTTTCTTATCGGTGGTCTCCGGTCTCGCAAACATGGATCAAGCTCGGCAGTAGCGAGGAGTCTACGGATATTGCGGGCTATCCGGTGCTGTTTGGCACGGACAGTGTGATGGGCATCATCGGCATCTATGCGCAACCGTTCAAGAAATTCAGCGATCTACAGTTTCGCCATACGGTGGACCTGAGCCCGAATACGCGCCTGTCGGTCGGCCTCGAGGCGGTTAAAGAATCGCAGCGCTCCGAAACGCAGGGTGCTGGTTTGGTGTCCTCCATGGGCAGTGGTTCAGCGGGATCAATGAACGACGTCCTTCTCTTCGGTGGGACTAATGACATCGACCGGCGATTCACGGCGGTGACATGGGCGGCACAACACCACGTGACTCCGCGCCTGTTGCTGGATGGGGCCATAGCGGTGAACCGCATCACGGAGAACACCGTGGGTGAAAACGCCACGGCCCTGTTGTTTGCTGATACGGTGACAAATACCAGCGTGCGAACGAATCCCACGACCGACCAATGGGCGCCCCGCGTGGGCGTCGCCTTCAAACCAGCAGAACACATCAGCGTGCGTGCGGCCTACCAGGACTGGATCCGGCCCTTGAGTGTGAGCACGCTCAACAGTGTGGAGACGGCGGGCATCCCGCTGGAAGACCGGTTGGTCGAAGCCGGAGGGCGCTTGAAACGCAGCGTGGTGCAGATAGGTTGGACAGCGGGTGACGCGACGTATCTCACCGTCAAGGCCGATCACCAGGAGGTTCGCAATTCGGTGTCCCCCGGCGTTGATCTGCGCACGCCGGCGCTGCCTTTCCTGGAAGCCTTGCGCAACGCGCAGAACGTCAACCTGTCGTCGGTGGACGTATTGGAAGACACGCCCGATTTTGAACAGGGAACCGTCAACGCCTTCTCGGTGGGCATGAATCGCCTGTGGACGTCCCAGCTTTCGGGCTACTTCAAGTACACCCTGCAGGACACCGCCAGTGACTATGCCGATGAGGACGCACCGTCGGGGCGGGTCACCGGCAAGCGCATTCCCTATTTGCCGCGCGATACCCTTGTCTTGGGTGCCACCTGGGCCAGCGGCGCACGCGCCTATCTGGGCGCGCGTGCGGTGTACCGGTCGGAGCGGTTTGAAGAAAAAGAGAATCTGACGTTGTGGCCCGCGGGCTGGAGTGTGGATCTGATCGGCATGTGGGAGACCGCGGACAAACACTGGGCTCTCGGCGTGGCGGCGCTCAATCTGGGGGGGAGCAAGTCGTCGCGGCAGATCGAGCGCTATGTTGTCGACGCGCGCTACCGGTTTTAGCCAGACCTGGCGCCTGCGCGCTACGGTGCTGGTGGCCGGGCTGGCTGCCGTTCTGCTGGTTTGGCTGGCGTCGACCACGCGTCCCTGGCTGGGTGTCGAACACAAGGTGTTCGACTTTTTCACCGCAGTCACTGCAACGCGGCAGGTTGACGTGCCGGTTGTGATTCTGGCGATTGATGAGCCGACGTTTCAGGAACTCCAGCTCCAGTGGCCGTTTCCACGCCGCTTGCACGCACAGCTGCTGGACCGATTGCGCGCCGATGGGGCTCTGGCGGCGGGCTTTGACATGGTGTTTGCGGAACCCTCCAACGCAGACGATGACGCCGCGCTGGCCAAGGCCTTGAAGGCCGGACTGCCGGTGGTGCTGGCGGCCAGCCGTGAAAAGACGGAGAGCGTCAATGCGTCGCAGTGGACCGAGGTGTTGCCGCTGGATTCCTTTCTGGGCGGGAGGGCGGTTGCCGGGCAAGTGCGGGTCACGCCGGACGATGATTTTGTGGTGCGGCGCCACACCCGCCATGAGGATGCGTTTTCGGCCCGCCTGGCCGCTTTTGCCGCATCACCCCAGCGCAACGCTGCGTTGGACACCGGCACCTTTCTGATTGAATACCTCGGGCCGCGAGCGACGTTTGATACCCGCTCCTACTACCAGGCGTTGGAGCCCGGTTTGCTACCCAGTGGTTTCTTCAAAGACAAGATCGTTCTCATTGGGCGGTCGGTCCGCACGGCCGTGGAGCTGACGGGTTCACAGAGCGATATGTTCAATTCTCCGTTTTCCGTGATCGACGGTGCGGACCGGCTCATTCCAGGCGTGGAGGTGCAGGCCAACCTGATCAGCAACCAGCTGACCGGTGGTGGCTTGAAGCCCGTGGAACCCGCACTGGGGCTGGCGCTGGTGGTCGCCATGCTCGCCGTTCTGGGGCTGGTGGGCATGCGCGCGCACCCGAGCGTGACCGCGATATTGGCGGCGTCGCTTGCGGTGGGGGTGTGGCTGCTGTCGTACGGCTTGTTTGCGGCACACAAGCGGTGGCTGGAACCGTTGTTTCCCGTCGCGTCGGTGGCAGCGGTTTATGGATCAGCCATGCTGCTCAACTATGTCGCCAGCCGGCGCCGAGCGCTCCAAATACGCACCATGTTTTCGCAGTATGTGCCCAAGGAAGTGGTGGCCCGCCTGGTGGAGCGGCCCGATCTGCTGAAGCTGGGTGGTGAGGCGCGGGAACTCACGCTGATGTTCACGGATCTGGCGAATTTCACCGCCATGTCGGAGCGCCTGACCGCGGAAGCAACGGTTGAAGTCCTCACCGAGTACTTCAATGCCATGACCTCCATCATTCACCGGTATGGCGGTACGGTGGACAAGTTCATTGGCGATGCGGTGATGGCTTTCTGGGGTGCGCCGCTGCATGACCCGCAGCATGCGGAACACGCTGTGCGCGCGGCCATCGACATGCAAATAGCCATGCAAGAGCTGGCCGTGCGGCTGACGGAGCGTGGATTGCCGACGATTGCCATGCGCATTGGCGTTCACACCGGGCGCGTAGTGGTTGGCAACATTGGGTCACAGTCCCGCTTTTCCTATTCAGTCATAGGCGATGCAGTGAATCTGGCATCGCGACTGGAGGGCGCCAACAAGGCATTTGGCACCGGCATTTTGGTGTCGGAGGCTACGGCAGCGCTGCTGCCGGCCGACATCGTGTTGCGGCTGCTGGACCGGGTCATCGTCAAAGGCAAGAGCGCGTCCATCGCGGTCTACACGCCGTGTGCCGATGCTGGGCTGGTTTCGCTGAGTGCCGTGGCGGTGGAGAGCTTTTACCGGCAGCAATGGGACGCCAGCGAAGCGGCTTTTAACAGTCTGTTGCAGCGCAGGCCACAGGATGGCGCGGCGCTGCGATTTTTGGACCGTACGGCAGGTATGCGGGTCAAACCGGCTGGATTGGCGGCGGTAGAACCGCTGTCGCTCGACAAGTTGTAGGCGCCGCCGGGGGGGTGGCAATCACGTTGCTACAACTTTCCGTATTGCGTGCCACCGATCATGATGCCGCTGTCCAGGGGCGCCAGATCGGACTGGTATTCCCACTCTCCCACACGCACGACTGGTGGTGTCAATCCGTTTTGCAGTGCTTCCAGGAAGGCCTGAGCCTCTTCGTCCGAAACCGGTTGGTACGCGTGCCGGGCTAAAGAGGGTTCACCATTGTTCTGCGTAACCGGTTGAGCAGCAACGTGTTGACGTGCTTGGGCAGCGATAGATTCGCCGTCGGCAGCCGGTCCATCCGCAGTTCTTGAGTGCCGGTCAAACTGGCTTTCGGTTTCACTCACCCGCCAGTAGATGCCTTCAATCAGTACCCCGAACCTTTTGTAGGCATTGGATCGCATTAGCTTTTCCAGTGCCGCGAAACTCTTGGTCCGAGCTTCTTTGCCGGTTACGAACGATTTGGCAACATCAATCATCGCAACAAAGCGGTGGTGGCGCAGATCGACTGGCACGACCTTGAATTTGTACATGCTGCCAATCACTTCCATCGCGAGGAAGCTTTCGCGAATGGATTGGTACAGCATTTCCTGGCGGAATGCCTTGCGATCTTCCAGGTCCATGCGCTTGACATGGGCTTCCAGGGCTGCATCAGCCTCGGCAGTGGGTTTCTTTTTGGGTCGGAAGAGCGAAAACATAGTGGTGCTTGGAGTTCAGGGATTCTAGCCTCGGCTTTCGCCGCGGGAAAATCCCGGTGTCAGCACGCCGTGACCTCTGCTAGCATGTCCCTTCAACTTGTCCCCACTGATGCTCGCTTTTGTCCTCCGGAGATTGTTTCAGGCCGTGATCGTCATGCTTGCGGTCGCTTTCTTTGCCTTCATGTTGTTTCAGTATGTGGGCGACCCTGTCGTTTTTTTACTGGGCCAGGACGCCAAGCCGGAGCAGATTGCGCAGCTTCGGACGGATTTGGGACTGGACCAGCCGTTTTTCATACAGTTCGTCCATTTCCTGGGCAATGCGGTGCAGGGCGAATTTGGCCTGAGTCTGCGCCAAGGCGCCAAGGTCTCGCGGTTGATCGCAGAGCGGTTTCCGGCCACGCTGGAGTTGTCATTGGTCGCCGCGGTGATGGCGCTGGTGGTGGGGGTGCCCATGGGCGTGTATGCCGCGCTGAAGCGCGGCACGTTCGTCAGCCAGTTGTTCATGACCGTCTCCCTGTTGGGCGTTTCGCTGCCGACATTTCTGATCGGGATTCTGCTGATTCTTTTCTTCTCGGTGATGCTGGGCTGGTTTCCCAGCTTTGGGCGCGGCGAGGTGCAGACTCTGGGCTGGTGGAGCACTGGTCTGTTGACTCGCGATGGCTGGCACCACATCGTCCTGCCCGCCATCACGCTGGCCATTTTTCAGCTGACGCTGATCACGCGCCTGGTGCGCTCCGAAATGCTGGAAGTGCTGCGTACCGACTACATTAAGTTTGCACGGGCCCGGGGTTTGAGCAGCCACGCGATTCACTTTGGACACGCGCTGAAGAATACGCTGGTGCCCGTGATCACCATCATCGGGTTGCAGTTGGGCACCCTGATTGCGTTCTCCATCATCACGGAGGCGGTGTTTCAGTGGCCCGGCATGGGTCTGCTGTTTATCCAGGCGGTCACGTTTGCGGACGTCCCGGTCATGGCTGCATACCTTTGCCTGGTGGCACTGATCTTTGTTGTGATCAACCTGGTGGTGGACCTTTTGTATTTTGTGGTTGACCCGCGATTGCGCGTGGGCAGCACAGGGGGGCATTGATGCGGAGTTCACATACGGCACCAGCGCTCAGGGTCCGGGGTCGGGCTTTTGCGCAAATATCGGAATTTCACCCAGAGCTCACGGCGTTTCGGCGGGACCTGCACGCCCACCCGGAGCTCGGTTTTGAAGAAGTCTATACCGCAGCACGCGTCAAGGAAGCGTTGGAGCGCTGTGGCGTAGATGCGGTGCATTCCGGAATCGGCAAGACAGGCCTGGTCGCCACCATCCAGGGGCGCAGCAATACCAACAGGAAGATGATTGGCTTGCGGGCCGATATGGACGCGCTACCGATGACCGAACTCAATGAGTTTGCCTGGAAGTCAGCCCGCGTTGGCCTGATGCACGGTTGCGGCCATGACGGCCATACGGCGATGCTGGTGGGGGCGGCGCGGTATCTGGCAGCAACCCGCAACTTTGATGGCACGGCGGTGTTGATCTTTCAACCGGGTGAAGAGGGCTATGCCGGTGCGCGGGTCATGATTGAAGACGGACTCTTTGATCGCTTTCCGGTTCAGGCGGTTTACGGTATGCACAACTGGCCGGGCCTGCCGCCTGGCACCATCGGGCTGAACGCAGGTCCGATGATGGCTTCTGCCGACAGGGTGACGATTGAAATTGCGGGGCGGGGCGGGCACGGCGCCCACCCGTACCAGACCATTGATCCGGTGGTGGTGGCAGCGCACATCATCACGGCGATCCAGAGCATTGTGTCGCGCAACGTGCGCGCCATCGACAGTGCGGTGGTCAGTATTTGTGCCATGCATGCGGGGGACCCTGGTGCCATGAGTGTGGTGCCCGGGAAGGCGACGCTGGTGGGCACGGTGCGCACCTTTAGCCCGGAGGTGCAGGATATGGTGGAACGCCGTCTCAACGAGTTGTGCAGTGCGGTGGCCTTGGGCTTTGGCGCCACGGCTGCGGTGCACTACGAACGCATCTACCCGGCCACCATCAACTCATTCGACGAGACCCGTTTTGCCGCGGACGTGGCGACAAGCCTGGTCGGTGCCGATCAAGTAGAGCGGGACCTGGAACCCAGCATGGGGTCGGAAGACTTCTCCTTCATGCTGCAGGTCAAGCCCGGCGCCTATATGCGCATCGGCCAGGGCGCCGAGAACGGCGTGGGTAGCTGTTTGTTGCACAACACGCGCTACGATTTCAATGACGATATTTTGCCGTTGGGTTCTGCCTTGCACGCAGGCTTGGTGGAGCAGTCCATGCCGCTATCTGTTTAGACCGAGTTTTTTCATTTCAACCAAGGAGCCATTCATGCATTTCCACAAGAAGTTTGCGTTTTCCCTGCTGGCAACGGCGCTGGCGGCCGCGGCCTTGCCCGCATCGGCTATCACGTTGCGGATTGGCAACCAGGGTGACGCCCTGTCCATGGATCCGCACTCGCTGAACGAATCGCTGCAACTCAGCGTCACGGAGAATGTGTACGAGCCCCTGGTTGTGCGTGATCGCGACTACAAGCTGTCACCGGCTTTGGCCACGGCGTGGAAGCAGACCTCCCCCACCGTTTGGCATTTTGACCTGCGAAAGGGCGTGCAATTCCATGATGGCTCACCGTTCACTGCCGATGACGTGATCTTCAGTTATGAGCGCGCCAAGAGTGATGGTTCGGACATGAAAACCTATGTCGGCCAGATCAAGGAGATCAAGAAGATCAATGACCACTCCATCGATATCGTCACCCATGCACCGTTTCCCATCTTGCCCGAGCTGTTTACCCACTGGGACATCATGAGCAAGAAATGGTGCGAGGCCAACCAGGCGACCAAACCAGTGGACCGCCGCAAGGGCATTGAAAATGTGGCTTCGTTCAAGGCCAATGGCACTGGTCCCTTCCGTCTGCGTGAGCGCCAGCCCAATGTGCGCACCGTGTTTTCCCGCAACGGCAGTTACTGGGGCAAGATCGAAGGCAATGTGGACGAAGTGATTTTCAACGTCATTGGCAATGACAGTACGCGGGTGGCGGCGCTGTTGTCGGGTGAGATCGACGCCATGGAGCCGGTGCCGGTGCAGGATGTGGAGCGCCTGAAGGCCATGCCCAACCTGAAAATCATGCAAGGCCCCGAGTTGCGCATCATCTTTTTGGGCATGGACCAGAAGCGTGACGAGTTGCTGTTCTCCAATGTTAAAGGCAAGAACCCGTTCAAGGACAAGCGCGTGCGCCAGGCCTTTTACCAGGCCATCGACATTGACGGCATCAAGCGCACCGTGATGCGTGGCGCCTCGACGCCCGCCGCGCTGATGTTTCCGCCCCAGGTCAATGGGTTCGCGCCAGACCTGGCCAAGCGCCTGCCCTTTGACGTGGAGGCGTCCAAAAAACTGTTGGCTGAAGCCGGTTACCCCAATGGCTTTGAAGTGTCCATGAATTGCCCGAACGACCGGTATGTCAATGACGGTCCCATTTGCCAGGCCGTTGCGGCCAACCTGGCCAAGGTGGGCGTTAAGATCAAGCTGGAAGTGGAGACCAAGGGCACTTACTTTCCCAAGATATTGCGCCGTGACACCAGCTTTTACATGCTGGGCTGGTCGTCCAGCACAGTGGACGCGCACAACGTGATGCAAGCGTTGATTCAGACCCCGGGTGAGGGTGGCCGTGGCCAGTTCAATTTGGGTGCCTACAGCAATGCACGTTTCGATGAGTTGACGGAGAAGGTAGCTTCCGAGACGGACGCCAAAAAACGCAATGACATGATCCGTGAAGCCATGAAGATCCACCAGGACGATGTGGGTCACATTCCGCTGCACCAGCAGTCCCTGAATTGGGGAGTGAAGAAGAATATCGAACTGGTTCAATGGCCTGACAACGCCATGATGTGGAAATACATCACCGTCAAGTGAGCGGTCGCCGCATGACGGGTTTTTTCCGGCGCGCCTGGCACAGCGACCTGGGTTACAGCTTTCGTACCTCACCGGTGGCGATGGTTGCGGCCCTGATTGCGTTCATTTGCCTGTTCTGCGCGGCCTTTGCCAATGTAGTGGCGCCGCACAATCCGTTTGATCTGGCAACACTGGAACTGTCCGACGCATTCCTGCCGCCGCTGTGGCTGGCGGATGGCAACCCCAAATATCTGTTGGGCACCGATGACCAGGGGCGGGACATTCTGTCGGCGCTGATGTTTGGCGCGCGGATATCGCTGATGGTGGGGCTGGCATCGGTGGCCTTGTCTGCCGCGGTGGGCGTCACGCTGGGCCTGGTGGCAGGGTTTGTCGGTGGCACGCTGGACACCTTCATCATGCGGGTGTGCGATGTGATGCTGTCCTTTCCCGTCATTCTGATTGCACTGTTGATTGCAGGGGTGGGCCGGGCCCTGTTTCCCAATGCACCGTCGGCCATGGTGTTTGGTGTGCTGATCCTGTCGATTTCGCTGACCGGGTGGGTACAGTACGCCCGCACCGTGCGCGGCTCGACGATGGTGGAGCGCCACAAGGAATACGTGCAGGCGGCCCGCCTGACCGGTGTGGCGCCCCTGCGCATCATGCGCCGCCATGTGCTGCCCAATGTGCTGGGCCCCGTGATGGTGCTGGCAACCATTCAGGTGGCTACAGCCATCATCACGGAGGCGACCCTGTCGTTTTTGGGCGTGGGTGCACCTCCGAACTCTCCGTCACTGGGAACGCTGATCCAGGTGGGCAACAAATTCCTGTTTTCTGGCAACTGGTGGATCACGGTCTTTCCGGGCCTCATGCTGGTGCTGATTGCATTGAGCGTGAATTTGCTGGGTGACTGGTTGCGCGATGCGCTGAACCCGCGCTTGCGCTAGTGGTATGAGTCTCTTACAAGTCAAAAACCTGGTAGTTGAGTTTCCAGGCCGCCACGGCACTTTGCGCGCTTTGGACGACATTTCCTTCGATATCGCCCCCGGAGAAATCTTGGGCATTGTGGGTGAGTCTGGCGCTGGCAAGTCGCTGTCCAGTGCGGCCATCATCGGTCTGCTAGAGCCACCCGGGCGCATCAGTGGGGGGCAGATCTTGCTAGAAGGCGAACGCATCGACGATTTGAACGAAGTGCAAATGCGCCGCATTCGGGGGCGCCGCATTGGCGCGATTTTTCAGGACCCGCTGACTTCACTGAACCCTTTGTACACCGTCGGCCGGCAATTGGTAGAAACCATCCAAACGCATTTGCCGGTGACCGCTAAAGAAGCCCGTTTGCGTGCCATCTCCCTGCTGCAGGAAACCGGGATTGCCGCGGCCGAGCAACGCCTTGACCACTACCCGCACCAGTTCTCTGGCGGCATGCGCCAGCGCGTGGTGATTGCCCTGGCGCTGGCGGGTGAGCCCAAGCTGATAGTTGCGGATGAGCCGACGACGGCGCTGGACGTATCCATTCAGGCGCAGATCATCACTCTGCTCAAAAGTGTCTGTAAAAAACACGGTGCGGCCGTGATGTTGATTACCCATGACATGGGCGTGATCGCCGAAACCTGTGACCGCGTGGCGGTGATGTATGCGGGGCGGATTGCCGAAATAGGTCCCGTTCACGATGTGATCAACCGCCCGTCCCACCCCTATACCGAAGGTCTGATGGCCGCCATTCCCGATATGACCATGGACCGTGAGCGCTTGAACCAGATTGATGGTGCCATGCCACGCCTGGATGCCATTCCAAAAGGCTGTGCGTTCAATCCGCGTTGCCCCAGGGCGTTTGACCGCTGCCGCTTGGACCGCCCCGATCTGATGGCCAGTGGCGCCACGTTGGCCGCCTGCTGGCTGCAAGCGGCCGATGTGGACGTTGTGACATGAGTCCCATCGCACCCCAACCCCTACCACTGGTTCAGGCCAAAGACCTTGCCAAGACCTTCGATGTGTCGCCGCCCTGGTTGAACCGCGTGCTGGAAGGCAAGCCGCGTCTGCTGCTGCATGCGGTGGATGGTGTCAGTTTTGAGATTGAAAGAGGGCAAACACTGGCCCTAGTGGGGGAGTCGGGTTGTGGCAAGAGCACGGTGGCCAGATTGCTGGTGGGCTTGTACGCACCCACCCGTGGAACGCTGGCTTTCGATGGCCAGGATGTGCATGCGACGCTCAATACGCCCCAGGGGCAGGCGCTGCGGCGACGTATCCAGATGATTTTCCAGGACCCGTACGCCAGTCTGAATCCCCGCTGGACGGTGGAGGATATCGTGGGGGAACCCCTGCGGGAGCAGGGATTGACGGCGAACCCCGCGGATCTCCATGCGCGCGTGGCCGACCTGTTGCAGTCGGTCGGTCTGAGTGCGATGGATATGGCGAAGTATCCGCACCAGTTTTCCGGCGGCCAGCGCCAGCGCATCTCGATCGCCCGTGCGCTGGGGACCGAGCCCGAATTCCTGGTTTGCGACGAGCCCACGTCGGCGCTGGATGTGAGCGTGCAGGCGCAAGTGCTGAACATCATGAGAGACCTGCAGCGCGCGCGGGGTTTGACGTATTTGTTTATCTCCCACAACCTGGCCGTCGTGCGCCATGTCAGTGACCAGGTGGGCGTTATGTATCTGGGGCGTCTGGTGGAACTGGCCGACAAGCAAACCTTGTTCGCAACGCCGCGGCACCCATACACGCGCATGCTGATCGATGCCATCCCAAAAATGCGCGACACCGGCCGTGCCAGAACGCCGGTGTCGGGTGAGGTGCCCAACCCCCTGAGTCCTCCGGGGGGGTGTGCCTTTCATCCGCGCTGTCCGCACGCCAATGCGCGTTGCACCAGCGAGCGCCCCATCATTCAGGTTTTTTCTACGGGGCGTGTGGCCTGCCACGCGGTACAGGAGGGGCGGATATGACGATGGATTTGCACTTGGCGTTTTCCAGCCGGTATGCGGCGGCGCGTATCAAATTTCTGGAAGCGGCGGCATCGGCGGGCATGTCCCTGCGCAGCTTTGAGCATCCCCTGAAAGGGGTCGATGGTGAAACTCTGGCGATGGATATTGCGCTGGACGGTTCGATCGACGCCGAGAACCTGTTCATCATCAGCAGCGCCTGCCATGGCGTTGAGGGGTACTGCGGGTCGGGGGTGCAGGTATATGCCGCACACGATGTCGAATGGCGGGCCAAGGCGCACGCGGCGGGCGTGGCCGTGCTTTACATCCACGCGCTCAATCCCCACGGCTTCTCTTACTGGCGGCGCACCACGCATGAAAACGTCGACCTAAACCGCAATTTCCAGGATTTCAGCCAAGCCCTTCCAGTGAATGCGGCCTACCGGGACTTGCATGACCTGCTATTGCCACCCCAGTGGCCGCCCACGCCCGACAATCAGGCGGCCATTGCGGCCTATATCGAGGGTTTCGGTCTGACTGGCTACCAAGCTGCTGTATCACGAGGTCAATACGAGTTTGCCGACGGCATGTTTTTCGGTGGCGACAAAACCACCTGGAGCAATCGGACCCTGCGAACGGTGTTGCAAGCATTCGGCCAAAAGGCCAAGCGGATTGTATGGATGGACTTGCATACCGGCTTGGGCCCCAGCGGTGTGGGCGAACGGATCTTTGCCTGCAGGGACGAACCGGACGCTTTGGCGCGCGCACGCTTGTGGTGGGATGGGGGTGGTGCTACGCCCGTGACGTCCTTCTATGATGGCTCGTCCCAATCGGCGCGTTTGACGGGCTTGATGTGGAGTGCCATGTATGACGAGTGCCCGCAAGCGCAGTACACCGGCATCGCCATGGAGTACGGTACGCTTCCCATCCTGGAAATGATCGCTGCATTGCGTGCCGACCATTGGCTGCACTTACACCCTGAAGCGTCAGATGAACTGAAAATTGCCATCAAACGTCAAGTGCTGGATGCGTTCTATGTCGATACGGATGCCTGGCGGGCGCAAGTGGTGGTGCAGGCACGTCAAGCCATGTTTCAGGCCGTCGATGGACTCAGCGGACGGTGAGGCGCAGTTTTATTGTTGGCGGGGCAGCCGGTCCAGACTGCCAGAGCGGCTGTCGAGCGGCGTTACAAATGAGTTTTGTTCCCAACCGGTCGCCAGCTGGCTTTCAGCGTACTCCGAGTTGTTCGGCATTGTTGCATCGAGCTGCGCGAACGCGCTGTTCTTGCCATGGCGTTTGCGGCCGACGGTAGCGTGCAGCGTCTGGCTGACGTCCTTGAATTGCGATTCAAGCTGGCTGTGACCAGTCCCGCGGGCTGCATGCTCACCCAGGAACGCGGTGCGGATCTGGATCAGGTGGGGCAGGCTCATTGGATCGACAACCCAGTAGTGGATCCCACAATGGGACAGCAGCGTGTGTTTGAGTGTTTGGTTGCTCATGGACAACCCACGGGGGCCAGGCACATCGATACAGCCAATGACCCTTCCCTCCAGATCGCACACGGCAAACGTGCAATACACCCCATTGAGCAGGTGGTACCAGTGCGTCGCATCGGTATTGGGGGAGGGTGCTGTATACCGTGTGACGGGCAACTTGACGAGAATTTGTTGGTCGAACATCACCTTGTTGAGCCAGATCCAGACCTTTTTTTCGCGGCTATTGACCAAGGGTCGAATCCGAAGCGGCCATTCCCTGGGAATGCGGCGATTTTTCTTCTGCACTGACCGGTTGTACCAGTACAGAAGCGCTGCTCCCAGTCCTAAACCCACCAAAAACGCAATCACCATGTAACGCACCCTGAAAATTGGACCATCTGATGTGGCTACCCTTCGCTGGCTCAGTTTACTGCGATTTTCCCTCAATGCACAGGATTGATGTGGTCCATCTGGCTATAAGCTAGCGGGCTGGCGCGTCCAAAAGTGTTCATCCCATAAATCGTATGCAGCTTCAAGAAATACTCTATTCACAAGGTTTTGGTACGCGTCGTGTGTGCGCGGGCCTGGTCCAGCAAGGCCTGGTTCAGGTCTATACAGAGAATGTGGACCCAGCCCTCGTCACCATTACGGATTCCGCTATGGAATTCGTAGCGAATGGTCTTCGTTTTCGGGTTCAGGGCGTTGATTGGGAGTACTTTGAGAAGGCCTATGTGTTGCTGCACAAGCCGTCCGGCACCGAGTGCTCCCAAAAACCGTCGACCTACCCCAGCATCTATACGCTGCTTCCGTCCCCACTGCGCCTGAGGCCCCAAAAGAGCGCAGTGCAGGGGGTTCAGGCGGTCGGACGGCTTGACCAGGACACCACCGGACTCCTGCTGCTCAGTGATGACGGGCAGTTCATTCACCAGATGAGTTCGCCCAAGAAGCACAGTCCCAAGGTGTACGAAGTCACCGCAAAGCATCCACTGGATGACAAACAGGTGCAAAAGCTGCTGGCGGGTGTGGTCCTGGATGACGACCCCAAGCCCGTGCGTGCGGCCGCCTGTGAGATTGTCGACCCCGAGGGTGCAGCCTTGCACCTTCGCTTGACTCTCACCGAGGGCAAGTACCACCAGGTCAAGCGCATGCTGGCGGCGGTTGGAAACCGCGTAGAGGGCCTGCACCGCTCCCGAATCGGCGCCCTGGAACTACCGGATGACTTGGCACCAGGGCAGTGGCGGTGGTTGCGGGCGGAGGATTTACTGAAATTGCAGGCCAAAGCGCTTTGATTTCGAGCCAACAAACACAGGTGTTCACCGGTCGCGCTCGCAAGTCCCCTGTAAAACCGGGTTCTATAATCTTTCGAGAGTCCACCGCAAGGGTGCACTTGTGTCCGTCACTACCCGCAATGCAATCGATTTTCTTTCCATTTTTCAAGGCTTGCGTTGCGATGCTGGTCGGGCTGCTCGTGCACCTGGAGTGCATCGCCAATACGGTCGGCCCTGGGCGTGCTTCGGTATTCTTGGAGGATCTGACGTCCCCGGAATTGCGTGCCCGCATAGCCAAGGGCGTGACCACCATCCTGGTTCCGATCGGCGGTACTGAGCAAAACGGCCCGCACATGGTGCTGGGTAAGCACAATGTTCGCGTTCGCTATTTGTCGGGTCAGATTGCGCTTGCCTTGGGCAATGCCGTGGTGGCACCGGTGCTTGCCTACGTTCCTGAAGGCGCCGTGAATCCGCCAGTCGCCCACATGCGATTTTCGGGAACCATTTCGATCCCGGATGCGACCTTTGAGTCGGTGCTGGAAGGTATTGCACGCAGTTTCAGGCAGCATGGTTTTCGGGACATCGTTTTCCTCGGGGACCATGGCGGCTACCAGAAGAATCAAGTGCGTGTGGCAACCAAATTGAACCGTGAATGGTCGGGTGATTCCGGAACGCGGGTACATGCGCTCACCCAGTACTACCAGACCACCCAGACGGAGTACGTTCAAGCGTTGAAGTTGCGGGGATATTCGGATCCTGAGATTGGCACACATGCGGGCCTGGCGGATACTGCCCTGGCGCTTGCCGTCGACCCTGTGCTGGTGCGCACCGAAATGCTCAACCCGGCAACCCGATTGGATACAGCCCAGGGCGTCGCAGGCGACCCGCGCCGCGCAACCGTGGCGGCTGGAAGCCTGGGCGTGCAACTCATAATCGATACCTCGGTCAAGTCCATTCAAAGCGCGGTCCAAAGGCGTGGCGAGCGTTAACCTCAACATTAAATGATGAAAACCACAAGAAAACTGCAAGTGATCAGCGCGGCGTTATTAGCCGCTTGGGGCGTGGTTGTTTGGGTACCTACCGGTGTAGCAGCCACGACACCGCTGACCGAGACCAAAGCGGCAGATACCAAACCGGCTGCGGTCAATACCGTGCCCGGTATGCCGCCGGTTTCCGATGCACTGAATTTGTACGGCGACACCGTATCGGGCCGCCTGGCGGCGGAGGTTAAGGACGATCTGGAGCGCGTGTATGTGCCCAACCTGCGCGGCAACGACGTATCGGTCATTGATCCCAATACACTGAAAGTGGTGGACCGCTTCAAGGTGGGACGCAGTCCGCAGCATGTGGTCCCTTCATGGGACTTGCGTACCTTGTGGGTGGCCAACAACGCCGAGCGTGGAAACGACGGCAGTCTGACGCCGGTTGACCCCCGCACCGGCAAGCCGGGGAAAAGCGTCAAGGTGGACGACCCCTACAACATGTATTTCAGTCCGGATGGGAAGTCGGCCATTGTGGTGGCCGAGGCTCGAAAACGCCTGGATTTTCGTGATCCCAAGACCATGGAAATGCAGTACTCCATCGCGGTTCCCCAGTGTGGGGGCATCAACCATGCTGATTTTTCGATGGACGGACGGTACGCCATCTTCACGTGCGAATTCCAGGGAAGCGTGGCCAAAATTGATCTGGTGGAGCGCAAGGTATTGGGCTATCTGAAGCTGGAAATGCCAAAAACACGCTTCAGTGACAAACCCAACAACTCGCCCGGTAACAAATTCGAACCCCCAGCTAGCGAAATCTGTACCGCGACCAAGGGCATGCCGCAAGATATTCGCATTTCTCCGGATGGCAAACGCTTCTTCGTTGCCGACATGGAGGCCGATGGTGTGCACATTGTGGACGGCGAAACGTTGAAGGAAGTCGGGTTCATCACGACGGGCGTGGCTGCGCACGGTCTGTACCCCAGTCGTGACGGCAAAAAACTGTATGTGGCAAATCGGGGTTCCCACAAAATCCATGGCCCGCGCAAAGGCCCTGGTAGCGTGACGGTGATTGACTTCAGCACCGACAAAGTAGTTGCGCAATGGCCAGTTCCGGGGGGCGGGAGCCCTGACATGGGCAACGTCAGTGTCGATGGAAAGTGGTTGTGGTTGTCGGGTCGGTTCGACGATATGGTTTACCGCATCGATACCAGTACGGGTGCCATGGACAAGATCGCTGTTGGGATGGAGCCCCACGGCCTGACAGTGTGGCCTCTGCCAGGTCGGTATTCATTGGGGCACACCGGAAACTTGCGCTGATACGGTCTAGATCCGTGGGGCTTTGCGCAGGCTCCAAGCTGCGTCGCGTTATGCTTGACGCATGAGCCTGCTTCTTGATTCTTTCTGGCGTGCCGCCGCCTATTGCCTGCGACCACGGGTCATTGTTTTGTCTCTGTTGCCGCTCGCCCTGGTGATCGGCCTGACGGTTGGCCTGGGCTACCTGTTCTGGGATGCGGCCCTCGACCAGGTCAGGCTGGTGCTGGATTCGTCGACCTTCGTCAACAACGGGTGGGCCTGGCTCGATAGCATGGGACTAGGGCGGATCAAGACGGTTTTGGCACCCCTGATCATCATTTTCACCGTCACCCCGGTGATCGTGGTGGTCTCACTCCTGGTCGTTGCGCTGTTGATGACACCGGTTCTGGTTCAATTGGTGGCGTTGCGCCGCTTTCCCGAACTTCAGGAGCGCAATGGCGCGTCGTTCTTGCACAGTCTCGCCTGGTCTTTGGGCTCAACAGCTTTGGCTCTCGTCGCCTTGGTCATCTCCATTCCGCTTTGGTTCGTGCCGCCGCTGGTGTTGGTATTGCCCCCGCTCATTTGGGGTTGGTTGACGTATCGGGTGATGGCCTTTGACGCGTTGGCGACGCACGCGAGCGCAGATGAACGCCATACCATTTTGGGGCGCCACCGAAGCCAGTTGATGGGCATGGGCGTGCTCGCGGGCTATCTGGGCGCTGCGCCCAGCCTGGTTTGGGCGTCAGGCGCCTTCTTTCCTCCGTGGTTTGTCTTTCTGGCGCCGCTGGCCATCTGGATCTACACGCTGGTCTTTGCATTTTCTTCACTGTGGTTTGCACACTATTGTTTGGCTGCGTTGCAGGTTTTGCGCCGTGAACAGAGTGCTGCAGAGTTGGATGCGACAGCATCACTGCCAGAGCCGAGCAACTTGATTTCCCTGGGGCAACCATGAACTTTGGTCTCATTGTCATTGGTGACGAGATTTTGTCTGGCAAGCGTGCAGACAAACACTTGGCGAAGGCGATTGAACTGCTTTCGGCGCGTGGCCTGCAGCTGGCCTATGCCGACTACGTAGGGGATGCACCGGACCGAATCACCGATACGCTGGTGCGTGCGTTTACCTCTGGAGATATCGTTTTTTCTTGCGGTGGCATTGGGGCCACCCCCGATGACCACACCCGCCACTGTGCGGCCAGGGCGTTGGGGCGTCCATTGGTATTGCATCCCCAAGCGAAAGTGTTGATTCAAGAGCGCATGGAAGAGGTTGCGCGCGAACAGGGCAAGCCGTATGAGCCCCAGCGCAGCGACAACCTGCATCGGTTGAACATGGGCACCTTCCCTCATGGCTCGCACATCGTCCCCAATCCGTTTAACAAGATCCCTGGGTTCTTTTGTACGCGCGATGACGATCCGTCTTCGGTGGGCGCGCGCGGCGGTGTTTTCTTTTTGCCCGGCTTTCCCGTCATGGCCTGGCCCATGATGGAGTGGGCACTGGATACCTATTGCCAACAGCATTTTGTGCGTGATGGCTGGTTAGAGAAGTCTGTGGTTGTCTTTGGCGCCATGGAGTCGACTTTGACACCCTTGATGGAAGCGATTGAGCGCGACCATGCCGTCAAGGTTTTCAGTTTGCCCAGCGTGGACCATCCCGAATACGGGCGACACATCGAACTTGGTGTCAAGGGAGCTCCTGCCGCAGTGGATGGCGCCTATGCGGCGTTGTTGGACGGTCTGCGCGGTCTGAAGTCTCAGTTAGGCCCCGAATTGGTGCGCAAATGAAAATGCACTATGTTTGTGCATTTTTGACTATCCCGCATTTGGTGCATTGGGACGTGTGACCCAGCGATGAAAGTGGTTTTGTGGCTTTGACTTTGATGCCGCGCAATGGGAAAACGCCGTTTCTCAGGGCAAAATGGAGCGCTTAACCAAAATTGAGGTCACAGCAGCTGTTGGCATAAAAGCTGCTGTGTGGACAGGGCAAATTTTTAACAACCGTGCAACAGGAGTATTTGATGGCCAAGACCGTCGCAGACGTGATGAAGATGGTGAAAGAGAACGAAGTCAAGTTTGTTGACTTCCGCTTCACCGATACCCGCGGCAAACAACAGCACACCACAGTGCCTGTGTCGCACTTTGACGAAGACAAGTTCACATCGGGCCATGCATTCGACGGTTCGTCCATCGCCGGCTGGAAAGGCATTGAAGCCTCCGACATGTTGTTGATGCCCGACCCCAACACGGCCAACATCGACCCCTTCTTTGAAGAAACCACCATCATCATGAACTGCGATGTGGTGGAGCCCAGCGATGGCAAATCTTACGACCGTGACCCGCGCTCTATCGCCAAACGCGCTGAAGCCTACCTCAAGGCATCCGGCATGGGTGATGCGGCGTTCTTCGGTCCTGAACCAGAATTCTTCATTTTCGACGGCGTGCGTTGGAGCACAGAGCCCAACAACACGTTCTATGAAATTGAAGAGTACGAGGCACCGTGGAACACCGGCAGCAAGCTCGAAGGCGGCAACCGTGGCCACCGTCCTACCGTCAAGGGCGGCTACTTCCCCGTGCCTCCGGTTGACAGCACGCAAGACATGCGCGCCGAGATGTCCTTGATTCTTGAATCCCTGGGCATCCCGGTTGAAGTGTTCCACCATGAAGTAGCAGGAGCCGGTCAGAACGAAATCGGCACCCGCTTCAGCACCCTGGTTGAGCGCGCTGACTGGACCATGCTGCAAAAGTATGTGATCCACAACGTAGCCAATGCCTACGGCAAGACTGCCACCTTCATGCCCAAGCCTTATCACGGTGACAACGGTTCCGGCATGCACGTGCACCAGTCGGTCTGGAAAGATGGCAAGAACCTGTTTGCTGGCGACGGCTATGCAGGTCTGTCTGACTTCGCGCTGTACTACATCGGCGGCATCATCAAGCACGCCCGTGCCCTGAACGCCATTACCAACCCTGGTACCAATAGCTACAAGCGCCTGGTGCCGCACTTCGAAGCTCCGGTCAAGCTGGCTTACTCTGCCAAGAACCGCTCCGCAGCCATCCGCATTCCGTTTGTGGCGAACCCCAAGGGCCGCCGCGTGGAAGCCCGTTTCCCCGATCCACTGATGAACCCTTACCTGGGCTTTGCCGCCCTGTTGATGGCGGGTCTGGACGGTGTGGAAAACAAGATCCATCCCGGCGAAGCTGCCACCAAGGACCTGTACCATCTGCCTCCCGAGGAAGATGCGTTGGTGCCAACCGTGTGCCACAGCCTGGATCAAGCTCTGGAGCACCTGGACAAGGACCGTGCCTTCCTTACCAAAGGCGGCGTGTTCACCGATTCGATGCTGGATGCCTACATTGAGCTCAAGATGGCCGAAGTCACCCGTTACCGCATGTCGGTGCACCCTGTCGAATACGACATGTACTTCTCACTGTGATCAGTTGGCTGCCCTCTGGGCAGTCTTTCGGGTTCCTTTCAAAGGACGGCAGATGCCGTCCTTTTTTTGTGGGAACCTGTTGTACCGAAGCGCCTCCAACACTGATATAGACCCGTAGGGATTTTGTTTTTAATGCGTTTTGACGCATACTGGTCAACCAGCCTTGCATATGGATGCGCGGATACAGAATGAAAATTGTTTTATTGATTCCTTTGATGGCGATTTGGACGGCCACAACCAGTTGGGCCCAGGATCGCATCTACCGGTGTGGCAATGAATACACCAACACCGTAACCGAATCCCAGGCGAAGAACTGCAAACTGATATCCGGCGGCAACGTCACTGTGGTGCAGTCCAACAAACCCAACGCCAGCCGTGTGGCAGCTGCGACCCAACCCGGTCAACGGGTCGCCGCTGGGGACCAGCGCGCCAAGGATTCCGATTCCCGGCTGATTCTGGAGTCGGAACTCAAGAAGGCCGAAGCGCGTCATGCCGAGTTGCTCAAGGATTACAACAACGGGGAACCCGAAAAACTCGGCCCTGAGCACCGCAACCACCAAAAATACCTGGACCGTGTTGCCGAACTCAAGGCCAGCATCAGCCGCAATGAGAGTGACATTGACGGTATTCGGCGTGAGCTTAACCGGGTACCCTCGGCTGCTGCGTCCAGCAGTCCTGCAGCGAAATAAGCGGCTTGGACGCTACTTCTCGGTTCCAGCCCTTTGACCTGCTTGCCACGCTGGTGGCAGTAGTCACTCCTGACGCAACCGTGGTTTTCTCCAATTCGGCCCTGGAAGACGCCGTAGGGATTTCCCGGCGCGCGATCGTGGGGTCGGATCTGGCGGATGCCTTTACCGAACCTGCCCAGTTGCAAAGCGCATTTGAAGGCGCGCGTGAAAACGCCTATGCGGTGTTGCGCTACGACGCCTGGATCAAACGCGCGGGTGGCGAGCCCATGCCCGTGCATGTGATCATCAGCTGGACGGAGCCGGTCGAGGAAATCGTCGTCGAGATGGTGCCACTGGAGCAGCAAACCCGCCAGGACCGTGAAGAGCGGCTGGCCGAGCAGGCACAGACCAACAAGGAACTGATCCGCAACCTAGCCCACGAGATCAAGAACCCGTTGGGAGGCATTCGCGGTGCTGCGCAGTTGCTGGAAATGGAAATGGAGTCAACGGAGCTGACCGAGTACACCCAGGTCATCATCCGCGAGGCTGATAGATTGCAAAGCTTGGTGGACCGCTTGCTGGCACCCCACCGCAGGCCGCACATGGTGAGTGACGTCAATATTCACGAGGTGTGTGAGAGGGTGCGCTCGCTGATACTGGCCGAATTCCCTAAGGGCTTGCGCGTCATCCGCGACTACGACACCTCCATCCCTGAGTTCCGTGGTGACCACGAGCAACTGATCCAGACCGTACTCAACATCGCGCACAACGCCTGCCAGGCCTTGGCTGAACGCATCGCAGCGGGCGATGCCAACCTTACTTTTCGTACCCGCGTGCTGCGCCAAATAACTTTCGGTAAACAACGCTATCGGTTGGCATTGGAATTGCATGTCATTGACAACGGACCTGGTGTGCCAGATTCGATCAAGGACCGCATTTTCTATCCGCTCGTGTCAGGTAGGGAAGGCGGTTCTGGCCTGGGGCTGACATTGGCGCAAACCTTTGTACAGCAACACCACGGGTTGATCGAGGTCGACAGCGTGCCAGGCCGTACGGATTTCAAGATATTGATTCCGCTTCCGTAATTGCCGAAACCTGGGGACGAGAAAACAATGAAGCCGATCTGGATAGTAGATGATGACCAGTCAATCCGCTTCGTACTGGAGAAGGCCCTGTTGCGGGAGCATCTGCCAACCCGCAGTTTTTCCAACTCTCGAGATGTGCTGGCGGCACTGAATACCGCCGCCGATGACGAAGGCCCCCAGATTCTGGTGAGTGACATTCGCATGCCGGGTGGCTCTGGGCTGGAGTTGCTGGAAAAGGTCAAGGCCAAGCATCCGGGGTTGCCCGTCATCATCATGACGGCGTTTTCCGATCTTGACAGCGCCGTTAGCGCCTTTCAGGGCGGGGCTTTTGAATACCTGCCCAAACCCTTTGATCTACCCAAGGCGGTTGAACTCATCCGCCGCGCGGTGGAAGAGAGCCAACGCGAAGAGGTCGCCGAAGAGCGTATGACTGAGGCGCCCGAGATGCTGGGTCAGGCACCCGCCATGCAAGACGTGTTCCGCGCGATTGGACGCTTGAGCCAGAGCAATGTGACAGTCATGATTACCGGCGAGTCCGGCTCCGGCAAGGAGCTGGTGGCGCGTGCCCTGCACAAGCACTCACCGCGCGCCAGTGGACCGTTTGTGGCTATCAACACTGCTGCCATCCCCAAGGACTTGCTGGAGAGTGAACTCTTTGGCCACGAGCGCGGTGCCTTTACCGGCGCGCAAACCATGCGCCGTGGCCGTTTTGAGCAGGCAGACGGCGGCACACTGTTTCTGGACGAGATTGGCGACATGCCGTTCGAGCTGCAAACCCGATTGCTGCGGGTGCTCAGTGATGGGCACTTTTACCGGGTAGGCGGCCACAGCGCCGTCAAGACCAATGTGCGCGTGATTGCCGCTACGCACCAGGATCTGGAGCAACGGGTCAAGGACGGCGCGTTTCGCGAAGACCTGTTCCACCGCCTGAACGTGATCCGCCTGCGCCTGCCCGCCCTGCGGGAGCGCAAGGAGGACATCTCCGTGTTGACCCGGCATTTCCTGCAGCAAAGCGCCCAGCAACTCGGTGTTGAGCCCAAGCGCATATCCGATGCTGCACTGGCGTGGCTTGAAGTCTTCAACTTCCCTGGCAATGTGCGTCAACTCGAAAATATCTGCCATTGGCTGACCGTGATGGCGCCCGCGCAAATGGTCGAGGCCAAGGATTTGCCGCCCGAAGTCGGTGTCTCGCTGACAGAGCCCGCGGCCCAATGTTCTGCCCCGTTTGTGGGCGGTGGATTGGCACCTGTTGCCGCTCCGCTTGTGCCTGCGGCATCGGCACCGTCTACGCCCGCGCCGGTGTCAGCGCCCTCCATGGGTGCATTGGCGGGCTGGGAGTCGGCGCTGGAAGCAGAAGCCATTGCCCTGTTGGGCGCGGGCAGTCCTGACGTGTGGGACGCGTTGACCCATCGCTTTGAATCGCGCCTGATCCTTGCCGCCTTGTCCAATACCAAGGGTAGGCGGATCGAGGCGGCTCAAAAACTGGGAATCGGCCGCAACACCATCACACGCAAGATTCAGGAGTTGGGTCTGGAGTAAATCTGGTGCCCACGCTTGCCCACAGCGTGTGGCGGCTGCCCCCCGAGGGCGCGCTGTTTCACCATGAGGCGGCCCTGCGGTGAAACTGGCTCTAGCTCTCGTCGTTATTGCGTAAACCGCTATCTAAACCACAGCGGTTTTTTTTCGTCGGCGCGCTAGCGGGGTGAAATACCATTAGCATTTGTAATGACCTGCATATTTAATGCATGAAGCTACTAATTTTCAAAATTTTGCGCACAATGGCGTTTCTTTTACAAATACAGGAGATAACGCCATGCTGATCGGAGTACCCAAGGAAATCAAGAACAACGAGTTTCGCGTCGGCCTGACGCCGGCCAGCGTGCGCGAACTCATCGCCAATGGCCACAAAGTGCTGGTGCAGAACAATGCCGGTACCGCCATCGGTCTGGACGACGGCCAGTACCAGGCCGCAGGCGCTGAACTGGTGGTCACTGCCACTGAAATCTTCAAGCGCGCCGACATGATCGTCAAGGTCAAGGAACCCCAGCCAGCGGAGTGCGCCTTGCTGCGCCCTGGCCAGATCCTGTATACCTACCTGCACCTGGCGCCCGATCCTGAGCAAACGGCAGCGCTGGTCAAATCCGGCGCCATCTGCATTGCGTACGAAACTATCACCGGCGCAGGTGGCGGCTTGCCATTGCTGGCACCCATGAGCGAAGTGGCCGGCCGTATGGCCATTCAAGCCGGAGCCACGCACCTGGAAAAAGAACACGGCGGCCGTGGCCTGCTGCTGGGCGGTGTGCCCGGTGTGGCACCGGCCCACGTGGTCATCATCGGCGCCGGCGTAGTCGGCACCAACGCCATGCAAATGGCCGTGGGCCTGGGCGCGCGCACCACCGTCATCGACAAGAGCATGGACCGCCTGCGTCACTTGGACCTGATTTTTGGCAACCGCATCAGCACCGTCTACTCCACGTCCGCCAGCATCGAAGAAGCCGTTCTGGATGCCGACCTGGTGATTGGCGGTGTATTGATTCCCGGCGCTGCAGCGCCCAAACTGGTAACGCGCGACATGATCAGCCGCATGAAAAAAGGCGCCGTCATTGTGGACGTCGCCATCGACCAGGGTGGCTGCTTCGAGACCTCACACGCCACCACACATGCCGAGCCCACCTATGTAGTGGACGGCGTGGTGCACTACTGCGTGGCCAACATGCCCGGTGCCGTGGCGCGCACCTCGACCTTCGCCCTGAACAACGCCACCATTGGCCACGCGGTTGCGCTGGCGAACAAAGGCTGGAAGGCCGCGCTGCGCGACAACGCGCACCTGAAGAATGGCCTGAATGTCTGCGAAGGGAAGGTCACCTACGAAGCCGTCGCCAAGGATCTGGGCTACGCCTACGTGGCCGCGGACAGCCTCTTGAGCTAACGGCTTACGCGAGCGTCAGGACGACCGGTGCATGGTCGCTCGGGCGCTCGTTCTTGCGTGGGGCCTTGTCGACGATACACGCCTGGGCCAGCGGCTTTAGCGTGTCGCTGATCAGGATGTGGTCGATGCGCAGACCGCGGTTGCGTCGGAAACCGGATTCGCGGTAGTCCCACCATGAAAAGCTCTTGGGCGGTTGGTCGAACAGGCGGAAACTGTCATGCAGCCCCAGCGCGATCAATGCGCGCAGATGGTAGCGCTCTTCCTCGGTGCAGTGGATGGTGTCCTTGAGGCCCACCGGGTCCCACATGTCGAGTTCGTCAAAGGTAATGTTGTAGTCGCCCATCAGCACCAGTTTGGGGTGCGTCACCAACTCGGCCTTGACCCACTGGCGCAGGCCCTTGAGCCACTCCATTTTGTATTCGAACTTGTCGCTGCCTGGCTCCTGCCCGTTGGGGAAGTAGGCGCCAATGACGCGGACGCCTTCCACCGTTGCCGCAACGACCCGGGCCATGTCATCGTCAAAACCGGGGATGTTTTTCACCACATCGACGGCAGGCGTGAGCGATAGCAGCGCCACGCCGTTGTAGGTCTTCTGACCAAACCACTGGGCGCAGTAGCCCGCCGCCTCAAAGGCTGCAGCCGGAAACTTGTCATCCGTCATCTTCAGCTCCTGCAGGGCGAGTACATCGACCGGCGTGCCGGAGGCGGTTTGGGCCTGCAGCCAGTCCAGTACCTGGGGCAGCCGCACGGACAGGGAATTGACGTTCCAGGTGGCAAGTTTCATTGGATGACTCAGAAGGTTTTCAGTCGCGAGCCCTCATAAAATAAGGGCCTATTGCTATTACATATGTAGCGCCGCCATGGCACCAACCGCCAGGCCCACAGCGCCTGCCGCAAACATGGCGTATTCCAGCCACTTCTTCTTGGTCAGCAGGGCAATGGCGGCCAGTGCGATGCAGACCTGCAGCACGGTAGTGGACTGTGCCCAGCGGTGGTGCTGGTGCATCTGCTCGTCGCTCTTGTGATCCCACTCGGTCGCTTCAGCCTCCAACTTGTCGGCCCCAAGCTTGATTTCGCCTTTTTCTTTTTCGTAGCGGTCGATCTTGGTCTGGTACTTGGTTTTATCGTCTTCCTTGGTGGAGAAGTCACGCGACATTTCGGCCAGCGACTGCTTGGTGCTCTTGGCCTGGAAGTAGTTCCACTGGTTGGAGGCTTCGGTTTTCTTGATGGCCGCGTTGTTCTTGTACAGCCCGGCATTGGCCTGGGTTGCGCCGCCCATGTAGCCAAAAATGGCGCCAATGGTGGCGATGATGGCGGTGAACATGGCGATCTGGTTGATCATGCCGCCGCTGTCGTGTCCGCCGTGTCCACCGCCACCTTGTTGGGCGTGTTCGAGCTCGTGGTCGTGCGGGCCGTGTACGTGAAAGCCATGTCCTGACATGTTGTTTCCTTAAGAGCGCGGTTGCGGTCGGGGGTTGCTGTAGGTCACAAAGCTGAAGACCAGCCCGTTGACCGAGGTGTGGGTTTCGCGCGTCGTTTCAACCCACTGGGGTCGGAGTTCCGGTGCAAAAGCGTCGCCATGATAGTCGGCGTTTATTTCAGTTACCACGGCGCTGCTGGCATAGGGTAGAGCCAATGCATAGAGTTCGGCACCGCCAATCACCCACACGTCGGCAAACTGCTCACAAAAATGTAGCGCGTCAGTAAGACTTGACGAGGGCTGAGCGCCCATTTCGTTCCAGCCTTCTTGGCGCGTGACTACTACATTGGCGCGCCCGGGCAGCGGGCGAAAGCGGGGTGGGAGCGAGTCCCACGTCTTGCGGCCCATGATGACAGGGCAGCCCATGGTGACACGCTTGAAGTGCGCCATGTCTTCGGGCAAGTGCCAGGGCAGTGTGTTGTCTTTGCCGATGACACCGTTACGGGCTTTGGCAAAAATGAGGTGCAGTTGCATGGTCAGAATTAGTTTGGAATCGCGTCAGTCAGTCAGGCGGTTGGCTGGCTGGGCTTGCCGGTCTGGCGCTTGGGTAGCAGGACTGCGGCTATGGCCGCCATCACGAACACCATGGCCACGTAGTCTTCCCAGTGTGGCCATTCGCCGACGATGACGGTAGCGCCCAGCGTGCCGATCAGCGGGACCGCCATGATACTCATGGCGCTGGTCGCTGGCGGCAAATCGCGCGCCATGCCAAACCAGATGATCTGCGAAAACCCGTAGTTGATGAAAGCGCCGTAGGCCAGGCTGCCCCACATCGGGCCTGAGAATTGCCAGCTGGGCCAAGGCTCCATGGCAAACGCAAAAGTCCACAGGCACAGGCAGGTCAACACCATCATCCATACGGTCAATGCCTCCACTGGCAGCGTGATACGGGTGCGGCGCATCAGGATGGTGCCAATGGCCCACAGCAGTGCGGCCAGTTCCATCCAGAGGATGCCCGCGGGCCGTCCCGAAAGCGTGACCACTTCATGCGAGATCAGCAGTCCAATGGCAGCCGCCACGGCAACCACTGCGACTGCAATGCGTGCGGTCAGCTTCTCTCCCAGAAACAGCGTGCCGATCAGCACGGTCCAGATGGGCATCGTGAATCCAAGAATGGCGGCCCGCCCGGATGCCAGCTCCTTGACGCCGAGAATGGCCGCCGTATGCCAGCCCAGCATATTGGGAAGGCCCAGCTTGACCACCGTGCCCCATTCGTCGCCCTGGGGCAGCATGCGCACGCCTCGCACGCGGTAAAAAACGAAGAGCCATGTGGCACCAGCGGTCATGGTCAGGGCGCGGAAGTAAAGAGGACTCATCTCGCGCAGCGAGTACTTCATCATGGGCCAGTTAAAGCCCCACATCAGGGTGATGGCCACCAGGGCCAGCAATTGACGGCGGCGAATCACACGGCCACCGGCGCCTTGATGGCCGGGTGGCATTCGTAGCCCAATACTTCAAAGTCTTCGTACTGGTAGTCGAAGATGGACTCCGGCTTGCGTTTGATGTGCAGCGTGGGGTAGGCAAACGGTGTGCGGCCCAGCTGGAGCTCCACCTGTTCATGGTGATTGCTGTAGATGTGGCAGTCGCCACCGGTCCAGATGAAGTCACCCACGTCCAGATCGCACTGCTGCGCCACCATGTGGGTCAACAGCGCGTAGGAGGCAATGTTGAACGGCACGCCCAGGAAGATGTCCGCACTGCGCTGGTACAGCTGGCAGCTGAGTTTGCCCTTGCCATCGGGCTCGGTGGCGGGCGCCACGTAGAACTGGAAGAAGGCGTGGCAGGGCATCAGCGCCATCTTGTCCAGATCGGCCACGTTCCAGGCGCTCACGATGATGCGGCGCGAGTCCGGGTTGCTTCTCAGTGTCTGGATGACCTGAGCGATCTGGTCAATGTGGCCACCGTCCGGCGTGGGCCAGCTGCGCCATTGCACGCCATACACCGGGCCAAGGTCACCGTCTGGCCGGGCCCACTCGTCCCAGATGGTTACACCACGTTCCTTAAGCCAGTGGTTGCTGCTGGAGCCGGTCAGAAACCACAGCAATTCCTGGATGATGGAGCGCAGGTGCACCTTCTTGGTAGTGACCAGCGGGAAGCCTTCGTTCAGGTCGAAGCGCATCTGGTGTCCGAACACGCTCCGGGTACCCGTTCCCGTGCGGTCGGCCTTGACTACGCCCGTCGTGTGGACGTGGCGCATGAAGTCTTCGTATTGGCTGCGGATGGGGCGTTGGGGCGTGGGGTGGGTCATGGAGCGAAGGCCAGGCTGCGGGTTAGCGGCGAATTTTAGCGGGCGTCCGTGGCCTCATAGAACCGGAACGCATCGCCACCAGCGGCTTTGGCTTGGTACATGGCCGCATCCGCCCACTTGAGGATGTCATCGGCGCTCGCGTCATCGCCCATGAACAAGGCCACGCCAATACTCGCGGTGCAACGGTGCTCCACGGTGGTGGCTGAACCCGCGTGCTCCCCCGTATTCAGCACGTAAGGCAAACCGATGGCCCGGCGCACTTTTTCTGCGACCCTGCTGGCCTGCGCCGTGGACTCCGATCCATCTACATCCAGCTCGCTGAGCATCACCACAAATTCATCGCCACCAAATCGGCCCACGGTGTCGATCTTTCGCAGGCAACCGACGATGCGAATGGCGGCTTCAATTAGCAGCAAGTCACCAAACTGGTGACCGTGGGTGTCGTTGAGGGGTTTGAAGTCGTCCAGATCCAGAATCATGAGCGCACCGTACTTGCCGGCCCGCTTGCCACCGGCCATGGCCTGGCGCAAGCGGTCGATCGTCAACCGGCGGTTTGGCAACTTGGTCAGCGTGTCGGAGAACGCCAGCTCGTGCAACTGGTATTCCGTCAATTTGCGTTTGGTGATGTCCTGCACGATGCCCAGGGCGCTCAGCGCCGTTCCGTTCAGGGCGTATTGAAACTCGGCCTTCTGGCGTATCCACCGAAGTCTGTCGCCCACGAGAATGCGGTGCTCGTAGTCAAAATCTGCACCTTTGGACGCATCTGCCCAGGCACGTTCCACCGTGCCGCGGTCCAGGGGATGGGTCAGTTCCAGGTAGCTGTCCAGATCGATCGACGTGCCTTCTGTCAGACCAAAAGTGCGGCAGGCCTCTGCCGACAGGCGCAACGCATCCTCTGTGAAGTCATACACCCAGCTCCCGACATTGCCAAGCGCTTGCGCATGGTTCAGTTCTTCGGTCAGGCGCAAAACAGACGAGCGGTCAGCGGCCGCGGCGCGGATGTTACGGTTATTGAATAGGGCGACGCCCAACAGGAGTAAAAAATAGGTCAGCCAGCACAGCATCAGTGGCAGGCGCGGAGTGACATAGCTGGCGGTCCCCAGGAACACCAGACAGACCAGGGCGATGGAGCCTGCGAATGCCAGAAAAACGCGAAGGAACACCGACATGGACGACAGCACAAACGACATGGCGGTCGCCAGAATCATCAGCCGGATATAAAAATTCTGGTCCATCGCCAGGGCGTCGAAGACGTAGACGATGCTGGCCCAGCCCAATCCGGTCAGCACACACAGCAACGCCTCCGTGTGGACCATGGGGGTTGCGTCGGCACCGCTTGTTATCCTGCGCAGTGCGTGCCCGGCGAACAGTAAACGCAGGGAAAAAAACACCAGCATGGTGAACACCCACGGCAGGGAGACTTGCCATTCGACAGCCTCCCGGTGGGTAAACGCAACAAGGCAGACTCCGACGACGCCAACCCCCACCGATATCGGCATCCGTCTGAACAGGTCTGATGCCAGCGCGTTTCCTGTGAGGTCCCGTGTTTTCACAATTCTCCCTGTGTTCCTGAAATCTTAGTCGATCCCACTCGTTGCCGGTTGTTCCGTAAGGGAAAATACCAAGCTATGCACCCCATCCAGAAGCTTTTCGGCTACGCCAGCACCTACAAACGCGACTTCCGGCTCGCATCGCTGTATTCGGTCCTCAATAAATTCTTCGACATCCTGCCCGAGGTGCTGATCGGGGCGGCGGTGGATGTGGTCGTCAAGGGAGAAGAGAGCTTTCTGGCGCGCACTATCTTGGGCGCGGTTGGCATCACCAACACCTGGCACCAGCTGCTGGCGCTGGGGGCGTTTAATGTGTTGGTGTGGGGCGGTGAGTCGCTGTTTCAGTACCTCTACGAGCTGAAGTGGCGCCAGTTGGCGCAGGACATTCAGCACGACTTGCGGCTGGACACTTACCGCCATG
The DNA here is from genome assembly GCA_903853895.1 of uncultured beta proteobacterium. Taxonomy (GTDB): domain Bacteria; phylum Pseudomonadota; class Gammaproteobacteria; order Burkholderiales; family Burkholderiaceae_C; genus Allorhodoferax. The sequence goes on from CAINUX010000041.1 coordinate 41,077, forward strand.
TGCAAAAGCTGGAGATGGCATATTTCGAGAACCAGCGCACAGGCAACCTGATGGCCATCCTGAACGACGACATCAACCAGATGGAGCGCTTTCTGAACGGCGGGGCGAACCAGATCATCCAGGTGTTTTGCTCCAGCATCATGGTCAGCGCGGTGTTCTTTGCAATGCAGCCTGGCATTGCGTTGATCGCCTTGCTGCCGGTGCCGTTGATCCTGTTTGGCACTTTCTGGTTCCAGCAGCGCCTAGCCCCTCGGTATGCCGAAGTGCGTGAGGCCGCGGGCGACGTCAGCGCACGGCTCAACAACAACCTGCTGGGCCTGGCGACCATCAAGGCCTTTGCGACTGAAACCTTTGAGGCCGACCACATCGCGCAGGCCAGCAATGCGTATCGCACGGCCAACGCCCGGGCGATTCGCTTCAGCGCGGCCATCACGCCAGTGATCCGCATGGCAATTCTGAGCGGCTTCACTGCCACGCTGCTGTATGGCGGTTGGCTGACGCTGCACGGTGAGCTGGCGGTGGGCGCGTATTCGGTGCTGGTGTTTTTGACCCAGCGCCTTCTATGGCCGTTGACTGGCCTGGCCGATGTGGCCGACATGTACCAGCGCTCCATGGCGGCCATTGACCGGGCCATGAAGCTGCTGGACACACCCATCGCCATTCCCTACGAAGGCCACCATTTTCCGATTGAGCAGGCGAAAGGCGAACTGCGCTTTGAGCATGTGGGCTTTGCCTACGACGCTACTCCCACGCTGCAGGACATCAACATCACCATTCCCGCGGGCAAGACCACGGCCTTTGTCGGCTCTACGGGCTCGGGCAAGTCCACGCTGGTCAAGTTGCTGCTGCGCTTCTACACCGCGCAACAGGGCCGCATCCTGCTGGATGGCCAGCCCATTGATGGTCTGAACCTGCAGGACCTGCGCCGCGCCGTGGGCTATGTGTCGCAGGACACCTTTTTGACCGACGGCACGGTGGCCGAGAACATCGCCTATGGCGCGCCCGGTGCCAGCGACGCGCAAATTGCCGAAGCGTCCCGCGCTGCAGAGTGCACCGAGTTCATTGACAAGCTGCCGCTGGGTTTCGCCACCCGCATTGGCGAACGTGGACAAAAGCTATCCGGCGGTCAGCGCCAGCGGTTGGCTCTGGCCCGCGCCATCCTGAAGAACCCGCCGGTGCTAATTCTGGATGAGGCGACGAGCGCCGTGGACAACGAGACCGAGGCCGCCATCCAGCGTTCCCTCGACGTCGTGAGCCGAAACCGCACCACCATCGTCATTGCACACCGCCTGTCCACCGTGCGCCAGGCCAACTACATCCATCTGCTGGAGGCCGGACGCATTGTGGAGAGCGGGACGCACGACGAACTGGTGGAGCTCGATGGCGGCTATGCGGAGCTGTGGCGCTTGCAGACAGGGGAGCGGGCCCACTAAGGGCTCATATAAACCCAATTTGGGTTTGTTGGAAAAGTTCGGGGCTAAATCTGGCTCTAGCCCTCGTGGAATGTGCGTATTTCGCTATAAATAGCGTAGCGCATTAGGCCACAGTGCGCAGCTCGCGCCGCAGAATTTTTCCGACAGTGGACTTGGGCAGCGCATCAACAAAGACCACCGCCTTCGGCACCTTATAGGCTGTCATTTCGGTGCGGCAGTGCGCGATGAGTTCTTCGACTGTCAGCGCGGCACCGGGCGCCTTGACGACGAATAGCTTCACCGCTTCGCCGGTCTTTTCGTCGGCCACGCCGATGCACGCACATTCGGCGACGCCGGGGCAGGCGCTGGCCACGGCTTCGATCTCGTTGGGGAAGACGTTGAAGCCCGAGACAATGACCATGTCTTTCTTGCGGTCGACGATCTTCAGGAAGCCTTCGGGCGTGATCACGCCGACATCGCCGGTGCGAAAGTAGCCGTCGGCGGTAAACGCGGCCGCATTGGCATCGGGCTGGTTCCAGTAGCCGCGCATGACCTGCGGGCCTTTCACGCAGACTTCGCCGGAATCACCCAAAGCGACTTCATCCCCAGAGTCGTCCAGCAGTTTGATGTCGGTACCGGGCAGGGGCAGGCCGGTCGTACCGTTGAAATCCTGGATGCTGGCCGGGTTGAACGACACCACGGGGCTGGTTTCCGACAGGCCATAGCCCTCGCGGATGAAGTTGCCGGTGATCGCCTTCCACTTGGCCGAGGTCGCACCCACCACGGCGGAACCGCCTCCGCCCGACAGCCGCAAGTTGGAGAAGTCCACCTCGCCGATGCGCGGGTGCATGGTCAGGCCTGCGTACAGGGTATTGACACCCATGAAGATGCTGGGCTTGGCCTGTTTCAAGACTTCGACAAAGCCGTCCATGTCGCGCGGATTCGCCACCAGCCAGCTTTCCGCGCCCACCGAGAAATAGGTGAGGAAGTTCACCATCAACGCGAAGATGTGGTAGAGCGGAATGGCGGTCACGATCACTTCCTGACCCGGGCGCAGCGCCGAGGGCATCACGCTCTTGAACTGCTCTACATTGGCCACCAGGTTGCGGTGCGACAGCGCTGCACCCTTGGACAAACCGGTCGTGCCCCCGGTGTACTGTAGGAACAGCAGGTCATCGCCCGTCAGAGCGACGGGCGTGCGCACCAGCGTTGCTCCTTGAACCAGTGCATCGGCAAAGGCGATGGTGCCAGTCAGACGCGTATCCACGGGGGGGGAGGGCAAGGCTGCGCCGCTACCGTCACCTGGCGTTACCGTGATCACGGTCTTGATGCCGGTCTTGGCAATGGCCTCGGCCAGTGTGGGCGTGGAGCCGCTGAAGATGACGATGATCTCGCTGCCGGAGTCGTTGAGCTGGTGCTCAAGCTCGCGTGGCGTGTACAGCGGGTTGACGTTGACCTGCACGGCACCGGCCCGGGCAATGCCCAGGAACGCGATGGGAAACGCCAAAAAGTTGGGCAGCATCACCGCAACGCGGTCACCTTTTTTGACGCCCAGACGCTGCTGCAGCCACGCCGCAAAGGCGGCGGACTGGCGGTCCACATCGGCATAGCTCAGGGTCTGGCCGAATGCGCGGAAGGCTGGTTGGTTGGCGAACTGTGTCATCGCCGCTTCGAGCATGTGCACCACCGAGGGGTGGGCGTCGGCGTTGATCGTGGCGGGGATGTTGTTGGCCTTGTAGGTGGCGAGCCAGGGTTTGGTAGTCATCATTGAGTCTCCGTTTAATCAGGTTTCTTCTTGAGTAAAATCAGGTTGTAGCCCTCGTGGAATGGACTTTAGTAGCTATTCTTTTGAGAGCACCCTGCCAGGGTTCATGGTGTTCTGTGGGTCCAGTGCCCGCTTGATAGATCGCATCATGTGCAAGGCCACGGGCGACTTGTGCTGCTCCAGCTTCTCGCGCTTGAGGCTGCCCACGCCGTGCTCGGCGGAAATGGAGCCGTTGAACCGGTCCACCATGTCGTAGACGATGGTGTTCACACCCGCTTCGTCATCGCGCAGGAAGGCTTCAGCATCGGCTCCTGGGGGTGCCTGCACGTTGTAGTGCAGGTTGCCGTCGCCCAGATGGCCGTAGTTGACCAGACGGGCGCCGGGGTAGGCCGACTGCAGTTGGGCATCGGTCAGGCGCACAAATTCGGGGATGCGGGACACGGCAATCGAGATGTCGTGCTTGATGTTCAGGCCTTCCTGCGCCTGGGCTAGTGGAATGCTCTCGCGGATGTGCCACAGGGCGCGTGCCTGGGTGATGCTTTCGGCCACCACGGCGTCGAGCACGCAGCCCTGTTCCATGGCGACTTCCAGCAGACGCTCAAAGCGTTCGCGGGCATGGACCTCGGACTCCGTGTCCGAATTCTCCAGCACAACACAATACGGCTGGTCGCCCTCTTGAAACGGCACGCGTTGTTGGGGAAAGTGCTTGGTCACCAGGCTGAGTGCGAATGTCCCCATGACTTCAAAACCGGTGAGCCCCGCGCTCAGGTGCTGGTGCGCCAGACCCAGCAGTTGCACGGCTGCTTCCAGTGAGGGCACAGCAGCAAAGGCGGTGAGTTGGGCAGCAGGCAGGGGGTAGAGCTTCATGATGGCGCCAGTGATGACGCCCAGCGTGCCCTCCGACCCAATCATCAGGTGGCGCAGGTCGTAGCCGGTGTTGTCCTTGCGCAGGCCCGACAGACCGTCCCAGATCTCGCCCTGGGGCGTCACCACTTCCAGGCCCAGGCACAGCTCACGCGTGTTGCCATAGCGCACCACCTGCGTGCCACCCGCATTGGTGCCCAGGTTGCCGCCTATGGTGCAGCTGCCCTCGGACGCCATGCTCAGGGGGAACAGATATCCCGCCTTTTCACAGGTTTCCTGTATAGCCTGCAGCACGCAACCGGCGTCTACTGTGACCGTCAGGTTGGCGCCGTCGAGTGCGCGCACCTGGTTCATGCGCTGCAGGCTTAGCACGACCTGGGTGCCGCTGGCATCCGGCGTGGAGCCCACCACCATGCCGGTGTTGCCCCCTTGGGGCACGATGCTGACCGCGGCAGCGGCGCACGCCTTGACCACGGCGGCTACTTCGGGTGTGTTGGCTGGGCGCACCACGGCCAGCGACTTTCCTGTTTCGCGTTTGCGCCAGTCCTGCTCGAATGCGCGCAGGTCGCCTTCTGTCAGCACGTTGGCGCTGCCGACGATGGTGCGTAGTTGTTCCAATAGCTTGGTATGGGTGTTCATGGGGTTACTTGAGTGTTTGCTTCCAGGGTGTCGGGTTCGTGTGGATGGGCCAGGCGCAGACGCACATGCGCCGTGCAAGCCACAAACAGCACTATGCAGAGGGCTGTCTCCAACATGGCGAGGTAGTTGCCCGGTGCTTTGTCGCTCCAGCCGCGCACCACCCCTTCAATGAAATACAGCCACACCACCAGGGTGACCCAACGGTACGTGTACATGCGGTTCTTCAGCAGCCCGGCCAGCGGAATGCACAGGGGCAGCGCCTTGAGTGCCAACCAGGAGCCCCCCGGGCGCAGCGGTGCCAGAAACAGCTCCCAGGCCAGGGAAAGAGCAATGAGAGAAAGCAGACTGCCCACTGCGAGCCATCGCGTGGTGTTGACGGAAGTGGAGGGTGTGTTCATGGTCGGTGGCATCATAGCGGGATGCAATACCTTGAACGTCTGAGGGGCTGGCTCAATGAAGTCGCCCACGTGCCGTGGCTGCACGCCATCCGAACCCTGCGAGAGCGCTTTCGGGAGGACCGTCTGGGCCTGACCGCCAGCAGCCTGACCTTTACCACCATCATTGCGCTGGTGCCTTTCATCACCGTGGCGCTGGCGGTGTTCACGGCCTTCCCCATGTTCGCCAAGTTTCAGGATGTGTTGCAGAAGTGGCTGATCGAAAGCCTGGTGCCCGACAACATTGCCCGCCAGGTGCTAGGCTACCTGAACCAGTTCGCCGGCAAGGCCAGCAAGCTTGGCGTGGTAGGACTGGCCGCGCTGCTGGGCACCGCGTTGGCGCTGGTCTTTACCATTGACCGCACCCTGAACAGTATCTGGCGGGTGCGGACTTCGCGTCCGTTTGCGCAGCGGGTGATGATTTACTGGGCCTCAATCACGCTGGGGCCGGTGCTGCTGGCCGCGAGCCTGAGCATGACGTCGTATGCCGTGTCCTTTTCCAAAGGCTTGGTGGGCGGCATGCCCGGGGGGGTCTCGCTGCTTCTGAATCTGTTGCAGTTCATGCTGGTGGCAGCCGGCATGGCGGCCATGTTCCGTTTTGTGCCCAACACCCACGTGCGCTGGGGCCATGCGTGGATAGGCGGCGTCTTTGTGTCCGCCGGCATGGAGCTGGCCAAGCGGGGCCTGGCCCTGTACGTGAGCAGCGTGCCTACCTATTCGGCGGTGTATGGTGCGTTCGCGACGCTTCCCATCCTGCTGGTCTGGATTTATGTGGTGTGGGTCATCGTCTTGCTGGGCGCTGCACTCACTGCGTATTTGCCCAGCCTGTTGGCCGGTGGCACGCTGCGCCGCCTGCCCCACGGCTGGCGTTTTCAGTTTTCGCTGGAGGTGGTGCAGCAGCTGGAACTGGCACGCGCGGGTGGTGCCAAGGGGCTGACCCTGGACCAGCTGTGCCGCGCGATGCATGTGGACCCGCTGCGCCTGGAGCCACTCATGCGCACGCTCGCGTCGTTTGACTGGGTCGGGCAATTGCAGGAGGTCTTGCAGCCCGGTGATGAAGCGCGCTATGTGCTGCTGGTGGACCCCGACACCACGCCGCTCGAACCGCTGCTGAGCGCCTGGCTGGTGGAGCGCACGGATCAGACCGAGAAAATTTGGCAAATCGGCCACTGGCCCTCGGTAACGCTGCGTGAGGTGCTATGAAATCAGGAGAACGGCATCAGCCCTGACGTCTTGCAGAAGTACATGGCCTGGTCTGCGACTTCCAGGATGTCCTTCAAATTCTCTCCGTCGTTGGGATACCAGGCAAAACCAATGCTGCCACCCAAACTGACCACGTCCCCGGAGTCCAGGGTGACGGGCTCAGCCAGTAGGTCAACCAATTTACGGCCCAACGAGGAGATTTGTTCACGCTCGGCAACGGACTCGATGATCAGCACAAATTCGTCGCCACCCAGCCGCGCCACCGTGTCGGTGGAACGAACCAGTGAGACCAGACGCTGGGCTATCGTGACCAGCACGGTATCTCCGGCCGCGTGTCCATAGGTATCGTTGATGTCCTTGAACTTGTTCAGGTCCACCATCAGAACCGCAAATTGCTTGAGACTGCGCTTGGAATGCTGCATGGCCAACTGAAAGCGGTCGATCAACAGCGAGCGATTGGCCAGCCCGGTCAGCGGATCGAAAAAGGCGTGTTTCTTGAGTGAGCGCTCCGCGTTCTGAAGCTTTTTGACGTACCGGATCAGCTGTCTTTTTTGCGCACCGGCGCGCCGCAGCCGGTAGGCCAGAAACAATGCCAGACAGCCTAGTAGAGCTGCGACGATAGCGAGGATGGTTGCTGTCACAGTGGTACCCGTAGCGTTCGGTCATTTTCCGTGCTCAGTGGCCGGACTGCCACGCTTTCAACACTCTTTTACAAAGTCTACTCCGTGAAAGCTGAATGCTGATTTCCCCTCAATAGGGCATCGTGTTGGCGTCCGGCTTGATTCGAGTTGGTGTTTCGCCGGGCAGCCATCTGGCGTAGATCGTGGCGTAGCTGCCATCGCGCTTCATGCTGTCCAGCGCGGCCTGCCAGTTGGCGACCACATCCCTGGGCGTGCCCAGGGAAAAAGCGATATAGGTCTGTATGCTGGTGACGGTGAACACGCGCTCCACGTCCTCGGGCTTGGCATCGGCGCGCGCCAGCAGGTCCGGCAAGGTCAGGTTGCCAACGAACATCAGCGGGGCACGACCGTTGACGGCCATTTTCACCATGGTCTCCGGCTTGGAGACCAACTCCAGGTTGGTAAATCCCAGCTTTTGCAGCAGTTGGTGGGTATAGAAATCCCGGACCACCAGAATACGGCTGACGGCCTTTGCATCCTCCAGACTTGCGATGTGCAGGCCGGCTCCGCGCTTGCTGTACAGCGACGCAACAGCAGTCGCGACCGGTCCTACCCATTGGAACAACTCTTCACGGACCGTGGTGCGTGCGGTGCCGAACAACGCAACGTTGGGCACGGTGCTGGCCGTGCGGTAGGCGCGCGCCCAGGGTTGCACTTCAATTGTGTCCGTGTTGCCCACGCGCCGCTGGATTTCCCGCACCACGTCGATGCTCAATCCCTTGGCTTGGCCATTCTGGCTAAAGTTCAGCGGTGGGTTTTCTTCGGTCAGCAACTGCAGTTCGGTGGCGCAGACCACCGTTCCGGAGAGGGACAACAGGATGGCCGTAGCGGCCATGATGGCGAACCAAAGCCGGCGTGGCCGGGTGGTGTGCGTTGGGAGGGCGGACGGCATCCCGTCAATCCAGCTTGGCGCCGGACTTGCCCACTGCATCAGCCCAACGCGGCATCTCGCCGGCGAGGTATTTCGCAAACTCCTCGGCCCCTAGAAAGGCCGGGTCGGCTCCCTGGGTGATCATCCGGTTGCGCACCTCGGGCAGAGCCAGCACCTGTTTGAAGGCATCGCTCAGCTTGGCGACCACGTCCTTAGGCGTGCCGGCAGGGGCGAGAAAGCCGTAGAAGCCCACGACCTCAAACCCTTTGATGCCAGACTCGATGACCGTGGGTATGTCGGGCAGGGCCGGGTTGCGTTCGCGACTGGTTACCGCCAGTGCACGCACCTTGCCCTGCTTGTGGTAGCTGGCGGCCTGGGGAATGGACTCCGCCATGAACTGCACCTGGCCGCCCATCAGGTCGGTAAAGGCCGGCGCGCTGCCCCGGTAGGGAATGTGCACCATGAACAGGCCGGTGGCGGTCTTGAACATCTCCGGCACCAGGTGGCTGATGCCTCCGTTGCCGGCGGAGCCGTAGTTAATTTGGCCTGGCCGGGCCCGGGCATACTCGATAAATTCCTTCAGCGTATTGACGGGCAGCTTGGGGTTGACCAGCAGGGCCAGTGGTTGCATCGCTGTGCGCGCAATGGGCGTGAAGTCACGCAGCGTGGCATAGGGCAGCTTGCTGTAGATGGCGGGGTTGATGACCATGACACCGGTGTTGGCCAGCATCAGCGTGTAGCCGTCGGCGGGGGCCTTCATTACCTCCTGGGCGCCCACGGTGCCACCGGCGCCCGACTTGTAGTCAATCATGACCGGCTGGCCCAGCACGGACTGCAGTTTGTCGCTTAGCAACCGCGCGTGCTGGTCCAGCGGGCCACCTGCCGGGAAGCCGATGATGAGCTTGATGGGTTTGTCGGGATAGGCAGCAGACGCCGCCGAACCGGTCGCCAGCAAAAGGCTTGTCAGCAGAACGCAAAGAAGTGAGTTGGTGCGCATGGTGGGTTCCTATTCAGTTCTTAGAAAATCGCGAATGGCGAACAGGGTGTCGTCCGGCGTTTCGGTCATCTGGTGGTGGCCCACCGGCAGTGTGACGACGTGCAGCGTCTTGCCGGTGGCCTTGGCTTGGGTGATCAGGGTCTGCGCCGCGCGGGGCTGCGTCATCTGGTCCTGCGCGCCGAGTACGAACAGCACCGGGCAGGTGATGGCGGCCATCGCCTGCTCACCATTGGTATAGCGGTCGCATGCCACAAAGCCGCGGTGGAAGACGTTGACCAGTGTGTTGCTGGCCAGCACGCGCTTGCCCAAGGCCATGCTCGCGCCAAACACCCAGGTGCCCGGCCCCAGCGCCGAGGGCGGTGCCGCCAATGTGCTGCGCGAGAACACGTTGACCATGCTCAAGGCCTTCATGGGATCGCTCAACGAGGTTTCGATCAACACCGGCGAGACCTTCATCGGATAAGCCGTGCCCACCAGCACCAAGTGCGTGACGCGTTCCATGAGCCGCGACGCCGCTTCCAGAGCTATCAGAGAGCCCCAGCTGTGGCCCACCAGCGCGGCCTTCGCCACACCCGCCGCATCCAGCAGCGCAGCGATGAAGTCGGCCGCTTCTTCCACGGTGGAGGGCGCCTCGCCCGCACTACGACAGTGGCCGGGAAGGTCCACCGCCAGCACGTTGTACCCATGGTTGGCAAGGTAGCGGCTTTGCAGAATCCAGACGCTGTGGTCATGCAGTACACCGTGGACGAAAATCACCGTGGGTTTGGCAACATCGAATGCCTTGCCGCCGGTGTAGCAATAGGTTTTGGCGTTGTTGACGACGAGTTCCATCAAGCACCTGCCTTTTCTGCAGCCTTGAGCGCGCGTTTGAGGTCGTCGATCAAATCGTCCGGATCTTCCAGCCCGATGGACAGGCGGATCGTGCCCTGGGTGATGCCGGCAGCCGCTAGAGCCTCGTCCGTCATGCGGAAGTGCGTGGTGCTGGCCGGGTGGATCACCAGGCTGCGGCAATCGCCCACATTGGCCAGGTGGCTGAACACCTTCAGAGTCTCGATGAATTTCTTGCCCTGCTCGCGGTTGCCCTTGAGGTCAAAGCTGAATACCGAGCCGGCGCCGCGTGGCAGCAGCTTTTGCGCCAGCGCATGGCTGGGGTGGCTCTCCAGCATGGGGTGGCCGACCCGGGCTACAAAGGGCTGACTGGCCAGGAACTGCACCACCGCTTCGGTGTTGCGCATATGGCGTTCCATGCGCAGGCCCAGGGTTTCGACGCCCTGAAGGATCAACCACGCCGAGTGCGGGCTCATGCAGGCGCCAAAGTCTCGCAGGCCCTCGCGCCGGGCGCGCAGCAGGAAGGCGCCCACGGTGCTTTCTTCGCTGAAGTTCATGTTGTGGAAGCCTTCGTAGGGCGCCGCCAGTTCTTCAAAGCGACCACTCTCCGCGTAGGCCCGGGCCCAGTCAAAGCTGCCGCCGTCCACCACGATGCCGCCAATGACGGTGCCGTGGCCCGACAGGAACTTGGTTGCCGAGTGGTAGACCAGATCGGCGCCCAATTCGATCGGTTTCATCAACCAGGGGGAGGTGAGGGTGGAGTCCACCAGCAGGGGCACTCCGGCCTCATGCGCGATGGTTGAGACGGTGGGAATGTCCAGCACATCCAGCCCCGGGTTGCCCACGGTCTCACCAAACAGCAACTTGGTGGTGGGGCGGATGGCGGCACGCCAGGCGTCCATGTCGCCGGGTTTGACAAACGTGGTCTCGATCCCAAAGCGGCGCATGGTGTAGTGCAGCAGATTCTGCGAGCCGCCATACAGCGCCGTGCTGGCCACAATGTGCGAGCCCGCGCCCATCAGCGTAGCCACGCTCAGGTGCAAGGCCGCCTGGCCGCTGGCGGTCGTGATGGCGCCGATGCCGCCTTCGAGCGCCGCCACGCGCTGCTCCAGAACCGCATTGGTCGGGTTGCTGATGCGGCTGTAGACGTGTCCGGCTCGTTCCAGGTTGAACAGCGACTGGGCGTGTTCGCTGGACTCGAAGACGAACGAGGTGGTCAGGTGGATGGGTACAGCCCGCGCCCCCGTAGTGGGGTCGGGCGCGGCGCCTGCGTGCAGGGCCAAGGTATCAAAACCGGGGTCAGCGTAGCCAGCCATAAAAACTCCGTGTGGCAGTATGTGGTGTCAGGCACCAATTGTGGGCTATATTTGGGTGAACTTCTTCATCCATGAGCTTCGGGGAAACACCATGAAAGTCAGCGATATCCTGCGCGTCAAAGGCGGCACGCTTTACACGGCTTCGCCGGACGAACCTCTGGCCCGCGCTCTGGATCTGATGAGCGAAAAAGACATCGGCTCACTGGTGGTCATGGAGCACGGCGATCTGGTGGGCATGCTGACCTTTCGCGAGGTAATCCAGACGGTTGTCAAGAACGGCGGCTCCATCGGCAAAACCCTGGTGCGCAGCGCTATGGACGATCACCCACTGACTTGTACCAACGAGACCGATATGGACGAGGTGCGCCGCATGATGCTGGACCGCCACGCCCGCTACATGCCGGTGATGGACAACAAGATGCTGATGGGCGTCATCAGCTTCTACGACGTGGCCCGCGCCGTAGTTGACAGCCAGAATTTTGAGAACAAGATGCTCAAGGCCTACATCCGCGACTGGCCTGAGGGCGAGGGCGACGCCGCGCAAGCTTGAGCGTGCGGGTGTGCATCGATTCAGACACCCGCATCGACCGAAAAATCAGCGGCTGTGCGCCCTGTAAGCTCGGTCAAGAAAACCTTCGGCCTTCATTGCCTTTAACACGTCCGATACCTGGCGAGTCAATCCTTCTGCCTGGTTTCCTTTGGCTTTACTGAAGGCAATGTAAAGCGGCATTTCGGCAACGACCAGCGGTTGCACCTCGACCTGACTACCAATACCCATAGTTCGAGCGATATAGATGCCCACGAGGTCATTCGTCGCAAGTGCATCAAAGCGTTTGCCCATCAACATTTTGAACAACAACTCCTGATTGGGTGCACGCACTTTCTCAAAGTCAACGCTTTCATCAAAGTCTTTTCCATAGAAATTGCCCGGCACCACGCCAACTTTCATTCCTCGGAGTTCACTGAACGACTTGACTCGGATACTGGACGACTTAAGGCTGAAGAGAACTTTTCGCTCAAAATTCAACGGGGTTTCTGGGAAAAACAGAAATGCTGATCGCTCGTCATTGCGTGAAATTGAAAAAATCGCGTCGACGGTGCCGTCTTGTGCCCAGCGTAGCGCTCGCTTCCACGGCAAAGATTTGAATTCAAACTTGACATTCAGCCTTCGTCCCACCTCACGAATAATCTCGACGTCTATTCCATTGACCGCGTTGCCAATCGTGAATTCGTAAGGCGGCCACTCCTCAAATGCAACCGTTACTATTTGCGCACCAGCATATGCAGGCGTTGAAAGTGACCATGCAAACACAAACCAGAATGGCCCAAAAAAAATACGCGCAAACACTTTCCACGCGTGACCGGACGAAGGGACTGGCACTTAACGGATACGCTTTTCAACCATCGTAACGCCAGTATGACACCTTCGGTCAGTTGTCAGTTCGCGTAACCATTGTTTCCATCCCGCGGTGACGGCGCGGGTAGCAGGGCTGGTTCCTTGCAACTGCCGGCCTTCGAGGAGGCAGGCAGTGAGTCGCTGCACGCGTCATCAACCAGAACCGCAAATTGCATGTACCGCAGCAATCAACCACAGCGTCCGCCTTACACGAGATGCAGGACGTCAACTGAACCCGTCCCGCCGCTCTGGGATAATTCGAGAATATGAGCGGCAATACCTTTGGAACCCTATTCGCAGTCACCAACTTCGGTGAATCCCACGGCCCGGCCATTGGCTGCGTGATTGACGGCTGCCCGCCGGGCATGGAACTCAGTGAGGCCGACATCCAGGGTGACCTGGACCGCCGCCGCCCCGGCACCAGCCGTTTTGTGACCCAGCGCAACGAGCCCGACGCGGTGCAAATCCTCAGCGGTGTGTACCAGGGCAAGACCACCGGTACTCCCATCGCCCTGTTGATCCAGAACACCGACCAGCGCAGCAAAGACTACGGCAACATTTTGGAGTCATTCCGTCCCGGCCACGCCGACTACAGCTATTTCCAGAAATACGGCATCCGCGACCCACGCGGCGGTGGCCGTTCCAGCGCCCGCCTGACCGCACCCATGGTGGCGGCCGGGGCAGTGGCCAAGAAGTGGCTGTTTGAAAAATACGGCACCACATTTCGCGGCTGCATGACGCAAATCGGTGACGCAGTGATTCCGTTCGAATCCTGGGAGCACGTGCCCAACAATGCCTTTTTTGCCCCTGTGGCCGATGTGCAGTCGCTGGAAGACTACATGGATGCGTTGCGCAAGGCCGGTGACTCGTGCGGCGCGCGCATCCGCGTGTCCGCGTCGCGCGTACCGGTTGGCCTGGGTGAGCCGCTGTTTGACAAGATGGATTCGGACATTGCCTACGCAATGATGGGCATCAATGCGGTAAAGGGTGTGGAGATTGGCGCCGGCTTTGCCAGCGTGGCGCAGCGCGGCACCACGCACGGCGACTCGCTAACGCCCCAAGGCTTTGCAAGCAACAACGCGGGTGGCGTGCTGGGTGGCATCTCTACAGGTCAGGACCTGGAGGTGAGCATCGCCATCAAACCGACCAGCTCGATCATCACACCACGCGATTCCATCGATGTGCAGGGCAACGCGACCCAGGTCATCACCAAGGGGCGCCACGACCCCTGTGTAGGCATACGGGCCACGCCGATTGCCGAGGCCATGCTGGCACTGGTGGTCATGGAGCACGCGTTGCGCAACCGAGCGCAGTGTGGTGACGTACAGCGTGCGCTAAACCCAATTCCCTCGCAGGTTTAGTCACTTCGTATTTCCCAGGTTTCGCCGCCAGGCGACGGGTCTGGGCGTCCGCCTGATGCGCCAGCGCCAGCGCGATTCATGCATCAGAAAGGGTTTACCCCATGTTTATCGCCTGTGCGATAGGAATAAGCTGATTACTATTCAAGTAGCGAATGTTTATGCGTTTTGCATGTGCATGTGGAAGTACTTCAACGAAGCACTTTAGTGAGCTGACTTGATGGCGGTTTGTTAATAACTAATGGAGTGTTAGAAATGAAAGTAACTGGATTCTTGAAAGCTTTCTTGGGCGCCGCAGTGGTGAGTTTCATGATGTCGGGCGTGAGTCACGCGGCGGATCAGGGCACGGCGGCAGAAGCTGAAGCCATGGTGAAAAAGGCTGTGGCCTACATCAAGGCTAACGGACCCGAAAAAGCCTATGAAGAATTTACCAATGGCAAATCGTTCAAGGACCGCGACCTGTACATCATCGTCTATGACCTGAACGGCAAAAACCTGGCCCAGGGCGCAAACCCCAAGCTGGTTGGCAAAGACCTGATTGGATTGAAGGATCCGGATGGCAAACCACTGATCCAGATGTTTGTGGACTTGGCCAAGTCCAAGGGCAAAGGATGGGTCGACGGGTACAAATTCCTGAATCCGGTGTCCCAAAAGATCGAAGGCAAAGCGATGTATCTCGAACGCGTTGGAGAGACCTTGGTGGGCTGTGGAATTTACAAGAGCTAGTTTGTAAGGTCGGACGATTGGTGGGGAGTGGTGCGCAAGTTTGATGAGGATCAAACTTGCTGCGATCAATCCCGGGCGCACGGGGCACTGCGCACCGATTAGCCTTGTATTCGCATTGGGTGTTTGTCTAGACTTTTAGCTGTTTAAAGCCTGAGATCATTCAACCTAAAGGAGTATTCGCCATGAGTTTTGTCACTGTGCTGAAGAGTGTCTTCACTGTTGCCGCTATGAGTTTGGTCGTGGCAGGTGCCGCCCAGGCTGCTGACCAGGGCACTGCCGCCGAAGCAGAGGCCATGGTCAAGAAGGCTGTGGCCTATGTCAAGGCCAATGGCCCCGAGAAAGCCGCCGAAGAGTTCACCAACGGCAAGACATTCAAGGACCGCGATTTGTATGTCGTGTACACCGAGTTCAATGGCAACGTGCTGGCCCATGGTGGCAACCCCAAGCTGGTGGGTAAAAACCTGACTGGAATGAAAGACTCGGAAGGCAACCCTTTCTTTCAGATGCTATTGGATTTGGCCAAGACCAAGGGGAAGGGCTGGTCGGGAAATTACCGTTTCATGAACCCGGCGACGCAGAAGCTTGAAGCCAAGGTTATGTACCTGGAGAGCATAGGTGATACTTATGTTGGTGTGGGTATTTATAAATAGTAAACAATCAAACCACACTGCCTATCTTGGCGGTGTGGAGATAGCCGATATGGCGTAGCAGTTGGAGCTTTCGAATGAATATCCGTGACATGAGAATCGGCCTGCGTCTGGGTCTTGGCTTTGGCATGATCTTGCTGGTGGCCAGTATCCTTTTGGTTGGCACCCTTATCAGTAACGGCAACAGCAGGGCAACCGTGTTGGGCACTTTGCAGCGCGCTGCGGTCCAGCAGGACTTGGCCGAAGAAATGCGTCGCACGTTGCTCAGCAGCGCGGTCTCGGTTCGCAACATGGGCTTGCAAACCAAGGTCGAGGCGGTGCAGAAGGACGAGGCAGAAGCCAAACGTCAGCGTGCCGCCTACTTGGCCGCCAAGAGCAAGCTGGAGGCCGATGGGCTGGGTGACAAAGAGCGTGAGCTCTTCAGCAACCTGGCCGACATTGACAGGCAAATGGATACGCAGTTCAAGGAAGCTGTGGATCTGTCAGCCCAGTTCAACACTGAGCAGGCGGGTGCGGTGATCACCGGCAAGATTGACCCCTTGCTGACCAAAGCCATGACCGAGCTGGCGACGTTCATTGCGTTGCAAAAGCAGCGCGCCAATGAAGCAACCGAACAGGCCAACGCAAGCAATCAGACCACGGTCAACATCATTGCAGGCGCCGGTGTCTTGGTTCTCGTGTTGGCGGGCTTGATGGCTTGGAGTCTCACCAATAGCATTACAAGGCCATTGAAAACCGCGCTCGAAGCCACAGGGCGCGTCGCCCAAGGTGACCTGGTGAGCGACATTCCCCAAGGGCACGCTAATAGTCGCGAGGAAACGCAGCTACTGCTGGCTGGATTGCTGGAAATGCGCAATGGGCTGGCACGCATGGTTAGCGAAGTGCGTTCTGGTGCTGAGAACATCTCTACTGGAGCCAACGAAATTGCAGCGGGCAATACCGATTTGTCACAGCGGACGGAAACCCAGGCCAGCAATCTGGAGGAAACCGCGGCCTCCATGCAGGATCTGAGCAACAACGTCAAGAGCAACGCCGAGACCGCACGTCAGGCCAACCAGATGGCCAGCTCCGCCAGTTCTGCGGCTACCAAGGGAGGTGAAGTGGTGGGGCAGGTGATCACCACGATGGATGAAATCACGGCCGCTTCGCGCAAGATTGCGGACATCATCGGTGTTATTGATGGTATTGCTTTTCAGACCAATATCCTGGCGCTCAATGCTGCGGTTGAGGCCGCACGGGCCGGTGAGCAGGGCCGCGGGTTTGCGGTTGTTGCCAGCGAAGTACGCAGTTTGGCCGGGCGCTCGGCCGAGGCCGCCAAGGAAATCAAGAATCTGATTGGCGCCAGTGTCGAAAAAATCGAAACTGGTACCCGCTTGGTTGGCGCTGCAGGAAATTCGATGAACGATATCGTGTCCCAGGTTAAGAGAGTCGCGGACCTCATCGGCGAGATCAGTTCATCTGCCCATGAACAGACCAGCGGGATCGAGCAGGTCAACCAGGCGATCGTTCAACTGGATAATGTGACGCAGCAAAACGCAGCCCTGGTGGAGGAAGCTGCGGCAGCGGCGGACAGTCTGAATCAGCAGGCCGGTCGTATGGTTGAAGTCGTGAGCATATTCAAATTGGGTGGGAATGCTGTGGCCGCTCCCAGTCGACCCAGCTATCGTTCCGTAGGTAAGAAACCGCAGGCACTTGCACCGCGCAAACCGGCACCTGCTTTGGCACGACCGTCCGCTACTCCGAGCCGCGTTGCCGCGAAGCCGGTGGCCACTCCCAAACGATTGGCACCTGCTGCCGCCAAGCCAGCAGCAGGTGGAAATGACGATTGGGAGACTTTCTAGTCCGCTTTTCAGATGCCGGGTGTGGCTAGGTAAGCTGCCAAATCGGCTGCTTGCGGTGCACCTATCGTGGCCGACAGGAAGCCCATTCCACCAATATTGCGGCTGATGGCGCTTTCAATGGTGGCGGATGAGCTGGCCCCATTGAGAATCTTGCTGCCATTGAGTGCCGGGTTTGCTCCGTGGCACGCCGCGCAATTGGCGGCATATAGCGTCTTGCCAGTAGTGGGGGACGCTGGAGTTGGGGCTGGAGCTGGAGCTGGAGCTGGAGCTGGAGCTGGAGCTGGAGCTGGGGTGGTCGAGGCTACTGTGGGGTTCGCCAGGTAGGCGCTGATGTCTGTGGCCTGTTGCGAGGCGATGGTTGCTGACAAATAGCCCATGCCGCCCTTGTTGCCACTAATGGCACTCAATATTTTGGATGGGTTGTTGGCCCCTTTCAATATGCTGCTGATATTTTGCGACGTGTTTGTTCCGTGGCATGAGGAGCAGTTTGCAGCGTAGAGCGTCTTGCCGGAAAGGGCCGATGCGGTTGACACCGGTGTGGGGGTCGTCGTCGTTGTTCCGCAAATGGGAACTACATCGGCGGCCTTACGTTTTCTCTCATCGTGATCCTCGCTGTCGTTGTCGTCACGCTCCGAATCGTCTGATGTCCTGCGCACATCTGCCAATTGGGTGACCAATGCATCGTTGATGTTGCTGTCTTTAATGTGTTCGGCCTCGCTGGCAGACTTGCCGGCAATACATGCGCTGTTGGCTTCAGCGGTGTTGGTTTCCTTTGATTTTTGGTTGCTGAGTACCAAAAGTCGTGCGATATCCCCGGCTTTTTTGTGTTCGCTGCTGCTTGCGCGCCTGGCAATGAAATCATCAAACATGGAGATGCTGAGCCCGGTCTGAGACTGGACATAGCTCTCGGCGGCTTGAATGCTGATCTTGTCCTTGTCCATTTTGGCCTGCACCATGGTGGTCAACGGGCTGATCACACTGAGTTTTCCGGCCGGAGCGGTCATGGTGTACGGGGTTTTTACCGCACCGGTGTCCGCGTCGGTAGCGTCCCTGCCAACAACGGCAATCAATCGGGTTGTTGCCAGCGCGGCCGAAGGAATTGCAAGGGTCACTTTCCCATTGGCATCCGTGTAGGCCTGGGTTTCCCCTGCATCGCACTGTCCATTGCCGTTGCTGTCGACACAAACAAGGGCATTGCGAATCAGGCCGTCCATGACGGTGACCGTTACCTCGGTCGTCGCGGTGACCGCGCCAGAGCTTGCCGTGCTACCACCACCGCCTCCGCCTCCGCCACCGCAAGCGGTAAGTGTGGCTACTGCCACGCCGACGAGGCTGAGAGCGAGAAGGGGAAATCCGTATTTCATCGTGATGCTCCTGTAAAAAGATGGTGTGACTATATTTAATTTAGGGAAAAAATACCTTAAAACAAGCTTAAGAGGATAAATCAAAAAAGCGACGTTGTATTTCAATTTGGGAAAAATACCCATAAAATGCGTGTAACAGTCTGTGCCCGCGCCATGCGGGCGTACACGGCAATGCACAAAATCCATGATTGAAGATCCAGGTCAAGGCGACTCGAATGCTGAAGTCACCCCTTCAACCGCAGTAGGGCTGCCAGAGCCTGCACTGGCGGCGGATGCCATTGCGCGCGTGCTGCAACCGCTCGCCCGCCTGATGATTGACCATGGGTTGCAGTTGCCGTCGATGGTTGAGTTGCTCAAGAAGGCCTTGGTGGATGAGGCGGCACGCGCCTACGGGGTGGCCGATAAAGGCAGTTCGGACACCCGTATTTCGCTACTGACCGGAGTCCATCGCAAGGATGTCAAGCGCTTGCGTATCGCACCGCAGGTCGACATCGATGCAACCCCGTTGGTGCCTTTGGCGGCGACCGTGGTGGCCTGCTGGATCAGTGAACCGAGGTTCCTGAATGCGGACCAGACGGCCAGACCTTTGGCGCGCACGCCGGGTAGAGGACTGCCAGGCGAGCCAGACTTTACGTCGCTGGTGGCCGAGGTGAGTCGTGATGTGGGCGCGCGCGCAGTGCTCGACGAGTTGGTCCGTCTGGGCGTGGTCGAGGTGCGTGACGATGGTTTTGTTGTCCTCAGGACCAACGGGTTTGTCCCCCGCGAGGGCCTGAGAGAGTCTTTCCATTTTTTGGCGGCCAATGTCAGTGAGCACCTCAACGCTGCGGTACACAACCTGGCGCCGGATCGCACGACCCCACCCAAGCTCGAACAAAGCGCGTTTTCACAGAACTTGACGGGGGCGCAGGTCGAGCAACTCCAGCAACTCGCTCGCCGTCTGTGGTCTAAGGCTCTACAGCAGTTTTTACAGACCGCTACGGTTGCCGAGGAGCGCAGCGAAGGCGTGTCTGGGGCTAAATACCGCGTCCACTTCGGCGTCTATTTCAATGACACGCTGCAAAGCAGTCCTGCAGAGGCCGCGCTGCCCGGCGTGGTCGTGCAAAAGAACAAAAGGAAAAAGAAATCATGAATCGTCAATCTGCGTTGGATACAGATATCAGCAGGCGTAGCTTTTTGTCTTTGGCCGTGGCCGGGTTGACCGGTTGTGGAGGAGGCCTGGATATTGGGGTCCAGACGGCCATGCGCCCGGGTACCGGCGGTACAGGACTGTTTGTGCAGGGTTCAATTTCAGGTTTTGGCAGTGTGATCGTCAACGGTATCCGTTTCGACGACACATCGGCGACGGTGCAGCTCGACGGCATACTCGCCAGCGCACAGGACTTGCGTCTGGGCATGGTGGTTGATGTTCAGGGCTCACGCGGTGCCGACCTGACGCTGGGTGTTGCCAACGCGATTGAGGTCTGGTCGATTGCACAGGGTGTGGTTTCGCAGGTTCAGGGTGGGCAATTCAAGGTCGCCGGCATGTTGGTGCAGGCCGATGCCGCAACTGTTTTTGACGGTGTCAGCTCTGCGGCTGCTTTGGTCAACGGCATGCGAGTGGCAGTCTGGGGCCTGCAGAGTGGGATCGATGGCGGCCGTTGGACGGCGACGCGTGTGTCGCTGGTGTCAGCTACGGCGGTGGTGTGCACCGGTATTGTTAGCGTGGTGGGCACGCTCAATGGTCTGGCTCTCTCGGGAGCGAAAGCGGCGAGCCTGATCCCGGGACAACTTGTACGGGTCCAGGGGCAGTTGTCGCCTTCCGGCACCAGCGTACAAGTCGATAGCTTCAAACTGCTGGGTTTACAAAGTGGCAGTGTGCCGCAGGGCGATGTCGAAATTGAAGGACTGGTTACCGCGTTGTTGTCAGGCAGCCGCTTTATGCTGGGCAATGTAGAGGTGGATGCCAGTAGCGCAAGCTTGGTCGCATCCTACAAGGCGCTGTCCATTGGGCAGCGTATTGAGGTTGAGGGCATTTGGCAGGGCCAGGTGCTCAAGGCAGTATTGTTTGAAGTGGAGAGTGAACAAGTTCTCGATGAAGCCGACATCGAAGCCAGGATCGAACAATTCGCCAGCATTGCCAATTTTGTGGTGCGGGGTCAGCGCTGCAACGCCAGCTCGGCGGTCATCAGCAAGGGCGTGGCGGCGGACCTCAAGGTGGGGGTCAAGGTCAAGCTCAGGGGCACCAAAGCGGGTGACGTCCTGATGGTGACAGCGCTGGAAATTGACAACTGAGCAACGACGGGACCGCGTGCGGGGCAGCGGCCCGCTGCGGAGTTTATGAGAAAAGCGGCTGCTAGCCCTCGTAAGATGGGTGTGTACAGCTACTAATTTTGTAGCGTTAGTCCGTCGTACCGCATGGCCAGGTAGCGCACGCCTTGGGCTGACAGCCAGTCCAGCGCGTCAGCCTCCTTGAGCATGGCAATGGTGGTGAGGGCGCCTGCGGTGGTGGTGTTGGCCGCCAACACACTGACCGACTGCCAGTACGTTACCGGCCAGCCGGTGTGCGGATTGAGAACATGGCAGTAGCGCCTGCCGTCTTGTATGAAAAAACGCTCGTAGTCGCCGCTGGTGGCCAGGCCACCTTGCTGCAGTGCCAGCACGGCGAGCGAGGGTTTACCGCTGGCCGTGTCGGGCCGCGGATGCTGGATCTCGATTTGCCAGGCCGTGTCGTTCTGCAGCTCGGGCAGGGCCCGCGCTCCCAGCGCATGCAGATCGCCCCCCAGGTTTACCAACGCATGGCGCATGCCATGACTGTGCAGAACAGCGGCGGCACGGTCGGCGGCGTACTCCTTGCCAAAGCCGCCAAAGTCCAGCTCCATGCCCGGCAGTGTCAGACGCACGGCTGAGCCGCTGCGCTCCACCTTGTCCCATCCCACCCGCGCCAGCACGGCCTGCAGAACCGCAGGCTCTGGCAGGCGCGCGGCACGGAAGTCCCAAGCCTGGCGCAGCACGCCTGATGTGATGTCGAACAGGCCGCCGCTCATGAGCCACAGAGAGTGCGCAAACCCAAGCAGGTCGGCTGTCTCGGCATCCACGTCGATGACCGCACCCCCAGCGGACTGATTGATGCGGCTGACGATACTGTCCTCGCGGTAGCGCGAGTACTTGTGTTCTATGCGCTGGACTTCCGTGATCGCTTCGGCGGCCGCCTGGCGCATGGCGCGTTCGTCCTGGCCATCCATCTGGATGGAGCAGGGCGAGGCCATGGCCCGGAAGTCAAATCGCAGTGTGCGCCAGCGTTTCATACCCCAATTTTAAAACCTGCGTGTGAGTCCGATCTGCACGAACTGGGCGTTGAACGGGTCCAACCCCGGGCTGCCCTTGCCGCTCAGGTACAGATCCGCAGACTGGCGGTAGGTTTCGACTTTAAGGTCCACCGCCGTGTCGGGTGTGATGGCGTAGGCAATTTTCATGGACAGCGTGACCGCACCAAAAGAGGCCAGCCGCTGGTCCGCTGATTTATAGCCCTTCAAACCCATGACCCGCATCAGCGTGCCAAATCCGTCGTACTGACCCCGGGCGTTGAGCACTGGGTCAAAGTAGAAGTTGGCTGCCTGCTGGCTGTAGTAGCGCAAACCCGGTGTGAAGGTCAACTTGCCAACGGGTTGTACCCAGTCCTGGCCAAAGGTGTGCGACTGCACGCCAAAGGTGTCGCTGTAGTAGCGGTAGCTCGTACGCAGGGACGCATCAAACGGCTCCAGGTAGTGGTTCCAGCGCGCCAGCGCGATCCAGGTGTCGCGCTGGTTGGGGCGCAGGTCGTAGGACTTGTACGGGTCGTTGAAGTAGCCGCTGCCGACGCCGCGCGTGAGGTTGAACTGGACGATGTCGGTGGGCGTCAACACCTGCGTGATGCCGCCCATGAATTCCTGGGTGTTCTTGTGTTCGTTGATGGCGGTGTTGATGCCACTGGCGGTGTTGTCGATGGTGTCGCTGGCAGCGCCAAACCCCAGGGTCCAGGTGCGGTTGTTGTCGTCGCTGGACCAGCGCGCGTCCAGGCCCAGTGCCGTGGATTGGTAGTCGTTTTCGTTGGAATAGGCTACGCTGGCCGAGAGGGCCGAGCGCGCCATGTAGCGGGTGATCTTGACATCGCCGGCCTTGCGCTCGTCGCTCATGCCGAGTTTTCCGCCGCTGCTGGCGCCCGACTTCTGCGTGTGCGCATAGGGCGTAGCGCCGGAGACGTTGTCGACCACGCCGGAGGCCTCGATGGACCAGTCGCCGGCGATGGGTGCCTGCACGTACACCTGGGGTGCCGTGGCCTTGATGCGGTCCCAGCCGGGCTGGCTGTCACTGTAGCTGCCGTACTTGACGGCAATGGTAGTCTTTTCAGGGGCCGTTTCGGCGGCAGCCGAGGTGGACGCGGTTGCCGCCAGTGTTGCCAGGCCTGGCAACAGCAAAGTGGCCAGCAGCACGCCTTTGGCGGTTTGAGGGCTTGGGGTGTTGTGTGTGCTCATCGTCTTGATCTCTTAGTTGCAGCCGCAACCGCCACCGCCGACGCCGTAGCCGCCGCTGGAGTTTTCTTTGCTGGTGTAGATGTGTTGTGTGAAGCGCTGGTCCAGCGGGTCGGCCTCAAACGTCATACCGGGTTTGGCCAGGTTGCCTTTTTCCCAGGCGTTGACCTGGCCGACGCTGCTGCAGCCGCCCAGCCAGGCGAGGGTGGTGACGGCCATCAGGCCCAGAATGGTTCTTTTCATCGTGCGTCCTTCGTGGTTAGTCTTTGAGGTGGAGTGCCTGCTTGATCTGCTGCTCAAGCTCGGCTTTGTGTTCGGGCTTGAAGCCGCTGTGCATGCTGATCACGCGGCCGTCGGGGCCGATCAGCACCGAGGTGGGCATGCCCTTGATGGCGAATGACTTGGGGGTCTTGCCGCTCTGGTCAAACGCCACGTCAAAGCTGGCGGTGGTGTCCTTCAGAAAATCCCTGGCGTCGTCGTTCTTCTGGTCCAGGTTGATGCCCACCACGCGCAGGCCCTTGGTGCCATAGCGTGCCTGCATGTCGTTCATCCACGGGAAAGACTGTTTGCACGGGCCGCACCAGGAGGCCCAGAAGTCCAGGTACACGGTTTTGCCCTTGTAGTCGCTCAGCTTGATGGCGCTGGTGCGACCCGGCAGTTCAAAGTCGGGCGCTACCTGTCCAACTTCCATGGCAAAGGCGGAGCCGCACAGGCAGGTGGACAGGAGGAGGGGGAGTGTTTTGCGGTAGAGGTGTTTCATGGCGGCGTCAGGTTAAAAAAGGAGGGGTGATTTCTAGCGAATGGCAACTTGGTTCAGGGATGTCAGGAAGTCGCTGGCGTTTTGGTAGCCGACCATTTTGTGCACGACGCGGTTGGCGGCCGCGCCGTCAATGAACACCATGCCGGGCGGGCCGAACAGGCTGAAGCGTTTGAGCAAATCCTTGTCGGCTGGCGTGTTGGCCGTGACATCCGCCTGCAGCAGGACGACATTGCCCAGGCGCCTTTGCACTTCGGGATGGCTGAACGTGAAGGTCTCCAGTTCCTTGCAGGCCACGCACCAGTCAGCATAGAAGTCCAGCATCACGGTCTGGCCCTTTTGATGCGCCTTCTCCAGGGCCGTGTCCAATGCCTGCACGCTGTTCACGCGCGCGAACTTCAGGCCGGCAGGGGTGGGCGCACCAGGGCTGCCTGCGGCCTGGGCCCCATGCAGGTGACCCAGGGGTTGCAGCACCGATTGGCCGCCCGACGACGCCCCCACCAGCAGCACCAGGGACAGCGTGGCCAGTGCGGCGCCACTGGCCCGCGCGGCCACCGGGGTGCGCGCATGCTGGGGCGTAGCCGGGCCAAAAACACCCAACAGGGCGGCGCCGGTCAGCAGCCAGACGGCCCACGCCAGCATGTGCACCGCGGCGGGCAATACGGGTGACACCATCCAGATGGCAACCCCCAGCAGCATCATGCCGAACACCTGTTTGACGCGCTCCATCCAGGCACCGGCGCGTGGCAGCAGGCTGCCGGCCGACAAGCCCACCAACAGCAGGGGCACGCTCATGCCCAGGGCCATGGCAAACAGCGCCAGGCCGCCCAGCACCACGTCCCGGGTCTGGCTGATGTAGACCAGCGCGCCGGCCAGCGGCGCGGCCACGCAGGGCCCAACCACCAGGGCGGAGACGCCCCCCATCAGAAACACGCCGGCATACGATCCGCCCTTGAAACGGTTGGACCATTCGGTGGCCCGGCTCTGGATGCCACTGGGCATTTGCAGGTCATAAAAACCAAACATGGACAGGGCCATGGCCGACAGCATCAGTGCAAAACCGCCCAGGACCCAGGGGTTTTGCAGTGCGGCGGCCAGGCCCTCACCTGCCAGCCCGGCTGCAACGCCAAAGCCGGCATAGACCAGGGCCATGCCCAGTGAATAGGCCAGTGCCAGGCTAAAGCCCTTGCTACGGCTGACCACGCCCGTTTGCCCGGCAATCAGGGAGGACAGGATGGGCACCATGGGCAGTACGCAGGGCGTAAATGCCAGCAGCAAACCGGCCAGGCCAAACACGCCCAGGGTGCGTAGCAGGCTGCCCGAAGCCAATGTTGATGCTATTGAATCCGTAGCGCCTTGCGTAGGTTCTACGAGGGCTACTGGCGGATTGGATGCCGTGTCGGCAGGCGCGTTCAGGGTCACTGATTCGGGCGGGTAGCACAGCCCCGCGTCGGCACAACCCTGCCAGGTCACGGTCAGCGGGCTGGCGGAGCTGCCTTGGGTCAGGTGCACGTCAATGTCCAGCGCCTGCTCATACACGGCCATGGTCTTGTTGAAGTTGGTATCGAACGTCTCTTTGGCCGGTGGCAGGGCTAGCGGAGACCACTGCACACCACTCGCGTCGGTTTGCACAGTGATGCGGTCGCGGTACAGGTGGTAGCCGGGAGCAATGTCCCAGTGCAGCCGCACGGTCTTGGCGTCCACCGTCTGCGTTGACAAAGCGAATGCTTGTTCCGGGGCCAAAAAGTCATCGGCCGAAGCGGCAATGGGCCAGCAACCCAACGCCGCAATCAGACATGCGAGCCAGTGCCCGAATGAAACCCTTATCCAACTGCGCATGTGACATCTCCACTAAAAACGACGATTTGAATGTAGCTTAAATCGGGAAAGATTCCCTTAAACAATTCTTAAGAGTCGAAAATGAGCGCTTGAAAGGGTTACGACTTGTTGGGATGGGCGCCTTGGCGTGGCTTTGCGTTTGTCTCGCAAGCGACTTTCTGCAGACTCCGGCCCTGCAGCGGCAGTAGCATGGTTCTCCATGACACTGCCATCCGCTCACAACACCGCCCCGCGGGCCTTTGACGACGTGTCGCCCCAGGCGGCACTGGATATTCCCGACGGCTTTCGCGCCGTCAAAGTGGGCGGCCCATTCATCACGCACAACGGGCCGCTGTATGGCAAATGGGATGGCATCCGCTTGTTGCTGGGCTTTCGGGTGGAGGAGCGCCACACCAACCCGCTGAAAATCTGCCACGGCGGCATGATGGCGGCCTTTGCCGACATGCTGATCCCGGTGGCTGCCATGTACCAACACACCATGGAACGGCGCTTCCTGCCCACCATCAGCCTGCAGGTGGACTACATGGGGGCGTCACCGCTGGGTGCGTGGGTGCAGGGTGAGGCCGATGTACTCAAAACCACCCGCAACATGCTGTTCGGCCAGGGCCTGGTCAGCGCGGATGGTCAACCGGTGCTGCGGGTCAGCGGCATTTTCAAGCTGGGACCGTTGATTGGGGATGGCAAGGCAAGTGATCCGATGGGATTGAAGTGATGCAGCGGCGTTCTATATGCTACACAATTAGTAGCGTTATAGGTATATTCCACGAGGGCTACAGGCTGACTTTCTCGTGAAGAACTTCTAATAACCCCAAAATGGGTTTTTAAGATCAGCACTCGACAATATTTACGGCCAGCCCACCACGCGCCGTCTCCTTGTACTTGGTCTTCATGTCGGCGCCAGTTTCCCGCATGGTCTTGATGACCTTGTCCAGCGACACAAAGTGCGAGCCATCGCCGCGGAGCGCCATGCGGGCGGCGTTGATGGCCTTGACCGAGGCGATGGCGTTGCGTTCTATGCAGGGGATTTGCACCAGGCCGCCCACCGGGTCGCAGGTCAGGCCCAGGTGGTGTTCCATGCCGATCTCGGCGGCGTTTTCCACCTGCTCGGGGCTGCCGCCCATCACCGCGCACAAGGCCCCTGCTGCCATGGAGCAGGCCACGCCCACTTCGCCCTGGCAGCCGACCTCGGCGCCGCTAATGGATGCGTTCTCTTTGTACAGGATGCCGATGGCAGCGGCCGTCAGCAGGAAGTCGATGACGCCCGCGTCGCTGGCGCCGGGCACAAAGCGCGTGTAGTAGTGAAGCACCGCGGGGATGATGCCGGCCGCGCCATTGGTGGGGGCAGTCACCACGCGACCACCGGCGGCGTTTTCCTCGTTGACGGCCAGGGCGTACAGGTTGACCCAATCCAGCACCTGCAGCGGGTCGCGCAGTGCGGCCTCAGGGTTGGTGCTGAGCGCCTGGTGCAGCGCGTGGGCGCGGCGCTTGACCTTGAAGCCACCGGGCAGCACGCCATCCGTTCGGCAACCACGTTTCACGCAATCCTGCATGACCTGCCAGATGCGCAGCAGGCCGGCGTCGATCTCGGCATCGCTGCGCCAATGCTGTTCATTGCGGCGCATGATTTGGGCGATGCTCAGGCCATGTTGCTGCGCCAGCACCAGCAGCGCGTCCCCGCTGGTAAAGGGCAGGGGTAGCACGGTGGCGTCAGGTGCAATCACCTTTTGGCGGCTGCCGTCGGCCGCCACCTCGTCGCTGACGATAAAGCCGCCGCCCACCGAGTAGTACACACGGTTGGCCAGTTCGTTGCCCGCCGCGTCCAGCGCCACAAAGCGCATGCCATTGGCATGGAAGGGCAGCGGCGCACGCATGAAGAGCAGGTCGTCTTTCTCGTTGAAGGCCACGCTGCGCACGCCGCCGAGGTTCAGACGTTTGTTGTCGCGTACCTCTGCCAACAGCTCTGGGATCTGGTCCACATCCACGGTGTCAGGCTCGTGGCCGCACAAGCCCAGCAGCACGGCCACATCGCTTGCATGGCCCTTGCCGGTGGCGCCCAACGAGCCATGCAGCCAGCAGCGCACGGTGACCGTTTGCGCCAGCAGGTCTGCGTGCTGGAGCCGCGCCACAAACTGCCGCGCCGCGCGCATGGGCCCCACGGTGTGGGAACTGCTGGGCCCCATGCCGATCTTGAACAGATCAAATACGGATACTGCCATCGCGTTCTCCTGTTAACGGTAGTGTGAATGAATTGGCCTTGGGCGCAAAGTGCGCTTGCACATGGCCCACCAGTTGGTGGGCGGTAATGGCGGACAAGGTCCAGCCCAGGTGGCCATGGCCAGTGTTGTAGAACACGGTCGATTGGCGGCCCGGTCCCACGCGCGGCAGCATGTTGGGCAACATAGGACGCAGACCGGCCCAAGGCTCGACGCGGCGGGTATTCACGCCCGGAAAGCACTGATTCACCCAGTTCACCAGCGGGCGGATGCGCTCGGAGCGGATGTCGCGGTTGATGCCGTTGAACTCGGCCGTGCCCGCCACGCGGAAGCGGTCCAACCCCAGACGGCTGGTGACAAGCTTGGTCTCGTCGTCCAGCAGGCTGACGGTGGGTGCGGCCTGCTGGCTGGCGGTGTCGTTCAGGTCCACGGTGATGGAGTAGCCCTTGACTGGATAGATATTGAGTCGGTCACCCAGTTGCGCAGCGAGTGTGCGGCCGTGCACACCGGCGCAGACGACGAGGGCGTCGCAGACCAGTGTTTCGTCGCCGCCATGGTCGCTGCGCATGTGGATCAGTGCGGTCTTGCCGTTGGCGCTGGTGCGCACCACATCACGCCCATAGAGCGTGCGCACGCCCAGCCGCTCGCAGGCCAGGGACAGTCCGTGTGTGAACTTGTGGATGTCGCCGGTGGAGTCGCTCTCGGTGAAGTAGCCACCGTAGTAGTTGCCCTGCAGCGTGGGCTCGATCGTGCGCATTTCATCGGGTGTGACCGCGCGGCGCTCTAGGCCACCCTGGGCCAGCAGCTTGGACACTGCACCAGCGTGCTCAAAGCCCGCCTGGTTGCGGTAGATGTGCAGGATGCCTTTGCGTTCATGGTTGAAGTCGATGCCCTCGGCTTCGGCCCAACTGAACAAGTGCTGGCGTGCGGCAATGGCCAGGCGCGTGGTGGTAATGGTGTTGTCGCGGTATTTGGGAATGGCGGCCACAAACTCGGCGATCCAGCTCAGCTTGTGCCAGGTGGGCGTGGGGTTCATCAGCAGCGGTGCGTCCTTGGTGAACATCCACTTCAGGCCCTTGATAAGGGTGCTGGGGTGGGTCCAGACCTCGGCGTTCGACGCCGACAGTTGGCCGCCGTTGGCATAGGACGTTTCCATGCCGGCGTAGCGGTTCCTTTCAATCAGGGTGACGCGGTAGCCGGCCTGGGCCAGCGTGTAGGCACTGGTGACGCCGGTGATACCGCCGCCGATGATGGCAATGTGTTGTTGGTGTTGCTTTTGCATGGTGAGCACTCTTCTTTCAGAAGCTGTCGGAAACAGGAAAAGTCGCCTGCCGCACACCGTGTGTGGCCGACGACCCCCTCTGTTTGCGACCTGAGAGATTCGCGCACTGCCGTGTGGCCGATGCGCTTGCTCCTGCGGTGTGCCGGGTGACAAACTCCTGGCAGCTCTTCAGAGTGCTGATGACCACAGCGGTCCTTTTGCCTGAGAGTTTCCGGGGTGGTTGCTCCTTCGGTGCTGGCACTTTTTGCGGTGCCAAGCTCTCCCGCTGCGGTGCCAGATCAGGTCTGGCAAGGGTGGCTGCATGCAATGCGGTGCCGCCCTTCGTTTCTTATCTAAGCGTTCGCATATTCGGTCAAGGGAACGCAGCTGCAGAACAGGTTGCGGTCACCATAGACGTTGTCCACCCGGCCGACTGGCGGCCAGTACTTCACGACCTTCAGCGTTGCCAGCGGGAAGGCACCCACCTCGCGGCTGTAGGGCCGGTCCCACCCACTGCCCAGCAGGCTGGCCGCGGTGTGCGGTGCGTGCTTCAGCGGATTGTTGTCCTGCGGCCATTCGCCCTTTTCGACCTTGGCGATCTCGCCGCGTATGGCGATCATGGCGTTGATGAAGCGGTCCAGTTCGGCCAGGGTTTCGCTCTCGGTGGGCTCCACCATCAGCGTGTTGACGACCGGGAAAGACAGGGTCGGGGCGTGGAAGCCGTAGTCCATCAGGCGCTTGGCCACGTCCTCGGCCATGACGCCGCAGCTGTCCTTGAAGGCGCGCAGGTCCAGGATGCACTCGTGGGCCACGTGGCCCAATCCGCCATTTTTGCCAACGCTTGCGTACAGCGTCGGGTAGTGGTCTGCTAACCGAGCGCTGATGTAGTTGGCAGCCAGAATGGCCGCTTCGGTGGCGTGCTGCAGGCCGTCGGCGCCCATCATGCGGCAGTACATCCAGCTGATAGGCAGCACGGCCGCGTTGCCCAAGGGTGCGGCGCTGACGGCACCGGTGCCGGGTACACCGCCGGTTGCGTGGCCGGGCAGGAAGGGCACCAGATCGGCCACTACGCAGACAGGGCCAACACCGGGTCCACCACCGCCGTGGGGGATGCAAAAGGTCTTGTGCAGGTTCAGGTGGCTGACATCACCGCCAAACTCGCCGGGGGCGGCTGTGCCCACCAGCGCGTTCATGTTGGCGCCGTCTACATAGACGCGGCCACCGTGGCTGTGCACCAGGGCACACAGCTCCTTGACGCTGGTCTCGAACACGCCGTGCGTGCTGGGGTAGGTGATCATCACTGCGGCCAGGTTGGCGCTGTGCTGCTCACATTTGGCTTTCAGGTCGGCCATATCGACGTTGCCGTTCTCGTCGCACTTGGTGACGACAACGGTCAGGCCCACCATCATCGCGCTGGCCGGGTTGGTGCCATGGGCGCTGCTGGGAATCAGGCAGATGTTGCGATGCGACTGGCCTTTGGACGCATGGTAGGCCTTGATGACCAACAGACCGGCGTACTCGCCCTGGCTGCCCGCATTGGGCTGCAGGCTGATTCCGGAGTAACCCGTGGCGGCGCACAGCCAGGCGCGCAACTGTTCGTCCAGCTCGGCATAGCCCTGGCGCTGGTTGGCCGGGCAGAAGGGGTGGATGTTGGCGAACTCCGGCCAGGTGATAGGAATCATCTCGCTGGTGGCGTTGAGCTTCATGGTGCAAGAGCCCAGCGGAATCATGCTGCGGTCCAGCGCCAGGTCTTTGTCGCTCAGCATGCGGATGTAGCGCAGCATGCCGGTCTCGGAGTGGTGGGTGTTGAACACCGGGTGGGTCAAGAACTTGGACGTGCGGCGCAGCGCGGCGGGAATCAGCGGTGCTGCGTCGGCCTCAAAGTCTTCCAACTTGGGCAGTGCCTGGCCGGGCTTGGCGAAGAAGGACCAGATCAGTGCCACATCGTCGCGTGTGCTGGTCTCGTCCAGCGACAGGATGATGTACTCACCCCAGGCGATTTGGACGTTAGCCCTCATGGATAATGCTCGAGCCGCTATCTCTTTTGTAGCGCCTTCGGTCTTGATGGACAGTGTGTCAAAGGCCTGGAGGAAGGTGTCGCGGTGGCTCATGGTGTAACCCAAGGCCTGCAGACCCTTGGCCACAATGGCGGTCAAGGTGGCCACGCGCAGCGCAATGCGGGTCAGGCCTTCGGGCCCGTGGTACACGGCGTACATGCTGGCCACCACGGCAGGCAAAACCTGTGCCGTGCAGATATTGGACGTGGCTTTTTCGCGGCGGATGTGTTGTTCGCGGGTTTGCAGGGCTAGGCGGTAGGCTGGGTTGCCATGCTCGTCCACGCTGACACCGACCAGGCGGCCGGGCATGGAGCGCTTGTATTCGTCGCGGCAGGCCATATAGGCGGCGTGTGGTCCACCGTTGCACATCGGCATGCCAAAGCGCTGGGTGGTGCCGATCACAATGTCCGCATCCCATTCGCCGGGCGGTGTCAACAGGGTCAGCGCCAGCAGGTCGGCCGCCACGATGAAGGCCGCGTTCCTGGCGTGGACCTTGGCCACCTCGCCGCGCAGATCGCCGATGGCGCCGCTGGTCGTGGGGTATTGGTCCATGACCGCAAAGTAGTCGCGGTTGGCCAGCCAGTCGTTCCAGTCTTCGCCATTCATGGCAACCAGCACTTCAATGCCCAGCGGCGCCGCGCGGGTCTGCACCACCTCAATGGTCTGCGGGTGGCAGTCGCCGCTGATGATGAATACATTGCCCTTGGCTTTGACCGAGCGCTTGGCCAGCGTCATGGCCTCGGCGGCGGCGGTGGCTTCGTCCAGCATCGATGCATTGGCCATGGGCATACCGGTCAGGTCGCAGACCATGGTCTGGAAGTTGACCAGCGCTTCCATGCGGCCCTGGGAGATTTCGGCCTGGTAGGGCGTGTAGGCGGTGTACCAGGCGGGGTTCTCCAGGATGTTGCGCAGGATCACGCCCGGCGTGTGGGTACCGTAGTAGCCTTGGCCGATGAAGCTCTTGAAGATCTGGTTCTTGCCCGCCAACGCCTTCATCTCGGCCAGCGCTGCTGCCTCGGTGATCGCAGTGGGAATCGCCATCGGCGTCTTGCGCGCAATGCTGCGCGGCACGATGCTGGCGATCAACTCCGCACGGGACGTTTCGCCAATGGCCTTGAGCATCAGCGCCTCGTCTGCAGCATCGATGCCGATGTGGCGCGCGTGGAATTCGTTGGGGTTTTCGAGTTGGGCGAGGGTGGGGCGTGTGGACATGGTGGCACTCAAGCCGCCGCATCGGGTGCGGCTGGCGGTTTTTGATGAATTAAGCGTTGGCGGAGAAGGATGCGTAGCTGGTTTCGTCCATCAACGCGTCCAGCTCGGCAGCATTGGACAGCTTGACCTTGAAGAACCAGCCAGCGCCCAGCGGGTCGCTGTTGGCCAGCGACGGATCAGCGCGAAGGGCTTCGTTGACCTCGGTGATTTCGCCGGTCACGGGCATGTACACGTCAGCGGCGGCCTTGACGGACTCGACCACACCAGCAATGTCCTTGGCGGCAAAGGTCTTGCCGACTTCGGGCAGATCGACAAACACCACGTCGCCCAATGCGTCTTGCGCGTGGTGGGTGATGCCGACAACGGCCGTGCTGCCGTCGATCTTGAGCCATTCGTGGTCGGGGGTGTACTTGATCGTCATGGTGTGCTCCTGAAAAAAGGGGGGGTGAGAAATTGAAAATAAAACGGCAGCCTAAGCAGCCGTTGTGGCCACTAGTTTTGCCAAAAATCTTGCGAGATGCGGGTCACTGCGCGCTAGCGGTACTTCTTGAAATGTGAACCAACGCACGGCATTGAACTCGGATGCGTCAAACGTGATGGGGGTCGTCCTGTCTGTGTTCACCACGTACCACAGTGAAACGTCGGTGTGTCCAGCCGTCAAACCCACGGTCTCGCTACAGGTCACCATGATCGGCGGCTCCACATCGTCAAGGGCGATAGGGATGCCCAACTCTTCGTGCAACTCCCGTACGACGGTTTCACGCGGATGCTCTCCGGCTTCCACATGGCCACCTGGTGGCAGCCAAAGCTGCGCGTTCTTGTGGTCCACCAGCAGGATGTTGTCGTCGTCGACTACTGCGAAATAGGAAACCAGATGCTTGGGCGGAGTCGCGGGCTTTGCAACGCGGCATAGCGGCGCACCTGACTTCACCCAGGCAAAGGCATCGAGCAAATGCGCACGCTCGCCATCATCGGCGGGCGTGATGGACGTCAATTCGGAGAGAACGACGCTGTGCATGGATCGACTAACCGCGGAAATAATTGGTCGGTACAAAGGGCATGGCCGAGACCGCCATGGGCACAGGCTTGCCGCGCACGATCGCCACGACCTGGGTGCCCAGGGCGCTGAACGCCACGTCCACGTAGGCCATGGCGATAGGCTTGTCGATGGTGGGGCCTAGCAGGCCGCTGGTGACTTCACCGATGCGGTTGCCTTGGCCGTCCTGTAGCTCTGTATGGTCGCGCACGGGGACCCGCTCCAGGGCGATAAGACCTACACGTTTTCGGCCTCCAGCCCTCGTGGAATCTGCAAGTTCTGCTAGTATTTTTGTAGCACCCGGGAAGCCGCCTTCGCGTGCACCTCCCGCGCGGCGAACCTTTTGCATGGCCCACAGCAGATTGGCTTCCACCGGGTGGGTGGTTTCGTCGATGTCGTTGCCGTACAGGCACAGACCGGCTTCCAGGCGCAGCGAGTTGCGCGCGCCCAGGCCAATCGGCTTGACTTCGGGCTGGGCCAGCAGGGCGCGGGCCAGGGCATCGGCCTGGCCGCTGTGGACCGAGATCTCGAAACCGTCTTCGCCGGTGTAGCCGCTGCGGGTCAGGAACACGTCAATCTTTTGCGTGCCCGTGTCCACTATGAAGTTGCCACCGGTCATGAATACCAGCTTCTCGACGCCGAGCGCCAGACGGGACAGCGCCGCCACGGCCTGCGGGCCCTGCAGCGCCAGCAGAGCATGGTCGGGCATGGGGATGACTTCGCAGCGGTGGCCGATGCGGTACTGGATGTGGGCAATGTCGCCGACCTTGCAGGCGCCGTTGACGATGACAAAAATCTCGTTGTTGCCCTTGTTGAAGAACATCAAATCGTCAATGATGCCGCCGTCGTCGTTGAGCAACAGGCCGTAGCGCTGCTTGCCTACGGGCAGGTCGATGACGTCGACAGGAATCAGCGTTTCGAAGGCCGCTGCGGCGTCGGGTCCAACCAGGCGCAACTGGCCCATGTGGGACACGTCAAACAGCCCCGCGGCCTTGCGCGTGTGGTGGTGCTCGGCCATCAGGCCGCTGGGGTATTGCACCGGCATGGAGTAGCCGGCAAAGGGCACCATGCGCGCGCCCAGTTCGATGTGCAGGGCGTTGAGTGGCGTGGTCAACAACGGGGTTTCTGTGGGAGCGGACAAGGGCGGTCTCCAAACGACGGGGGCAATGGACTATCCACGGCAGCAACTGTTGAGTCAATGCCATGGGCTTGGTTGCCCCCGCTGTCCGCTTTACCTGAGAGATTCGCCGGGTCTGCAGCACGGTGGGGTGCGCAGACTGCGGTTTGCTCCTTCGGTGGGCGGCATCGTGTGCCGCCTCTCTCCAGTGGGGATCGTGCTGCGGCATCACTGCCACAACCCGTTTGTCAGTCCTTTTGCCTGAGCGTTCAGACTGCTGCAATCAGCAATCCTGCGCCTTCGGCGGCCCACATGTGCGGGCTCTCTCCTGACTGGATCGATTCTAAACCAGGTATTTACATGCCGGCGTAATTCGGCCCACCGCCGCCCTCCGGCGTGACCCACACAATGTTCTGCGTCGGGTCTTTGATGTCGCAGGTCTTGCAGTGCACGCAGTTCTGGGCGTTGATCTGCAGTCGATCGGTGTTGTCGTCGTTCTTTACGAACTCGTAGACCCCGGCGGGGCAGTAGCGGGCCTCGGGACCGGCGAACTTGGCCAAGTTAATGCTGACCGGGACGGATGCATCTTTCAGCGTCAGGTGCGCGGGTTGCTGCTCTTCATGGGCCACATTGCTGATGAACACGCTGGAGAGGCGGTCAAAGGTCAGCTTGCCATCGGGTTTGGGGTAGTCGATCGGAGTGCACTCGGCGGCCGGTTTGAGGTACTCGTGGTCCGCCTTGGTGCGGCGCAGCGTCCAGGGCATGTGGCCGCGCAGTGTGAACTGCTCGATGCCGTTCATCAGCGTGGCCACGGTCAGACCCCATTTGAACCAGGCCTTGAAGTTGCGTGACTTGTTGAGTTCGGTGAACACCCAGCTCTTCTCGAAGGCTTCGGGGTAGGCGCTGAGCTCATCGTGCTGGCGCTGGGCCACCAGTGCGTCATAGGCGGCCTCGGCGGCCAGCATGCCGGTCTTGATGGCGGTGTGGCTGCCCTTGATGCGGCTCACATTCAGGAAGCCGGCATCGCAGCCCACCAGCGCCCCACCGGGGAACACCGTTTTGGGCAGCGACATCAAGCCGCCAGCCGTGATGGCGCGTGCTCCGTAGGACAGGCGTTTGGCGGGTTTGAGCCCCTTGTCTTCGCCTTCCAGGTAGTAGCGGATGTTGGGATGGGTCTTCCAGCGCTGGAATTCCTCAAACGGGCTCAGATAGGGGTTGCTGTAGTTCAGTCCGGTGACAAAGCCCAGCACGATCTTGTTGTCTTCCATGTGGTACATGAAGGAGCCGCCATAAGTCTGCTCGTCCATGGGCCAGCCCGCGGTGTGCATGGCAAAGCCGGGCTGGTGGCGGGCCGGGTCAATTTCCCACAGTTCCTTGATGCCAATGCCGTAGGACTGGGGATCGCAGCCTGCGTCGAGCTTGAATTTGGCGATGAGCTGCTTGCCCAGGTGGCCACGGGCGCCTTCAGCAAAGATGGTGTACTTGCCCAGCAGCTCCATGCCGATCTGGAAGTTCTCGCCGGGGTTGCCGTCCTTGCCGACGCCCATATTGCCGGTGGCCACGCCCTTGACTGATCCATCGGCGTTATAGAGCACTTCGGCGGCCGTGAAACCGGGGAAGATTTCCACGCCCAGGTTTTCGGCCTGGGTGGCCAGCCAACGGGTCAATGCGCCCAGGCTGATGATGTAGTTGCCGTGGTTCTGCGAGCATTCTGGCAGCAGGAAGTTGGGCATCCGAAATGCAGACTTCTCGCTCATGAACAGGATGGCGTCGTCGGTGACGGGCTGGTTCAGCGGTGCGCCGAGTTCTTTCCAATTGGGGAACAACTCATTGAGCGCAATCGGGTCCATGATGGCACCCGAAAGAATGTGTGCGCCGGGCTCAGACCCTTTTTCCAGCACCACCACTGATACGTCCGTACCCTTTTCTGCGGCGAGTTGTTTGAGGCGAATCGCGGTGGACAGGCCGGCGGGGCCACCGCCCACAACGACAACGTCGTACTCCATCGCTTCACGGGGGCCGAATTGGGCAAGAATTTCCTCGTTGGTCATGGTGTGTCTCGTTCAATAATGGGAACCAGGTGGGTTCGGCCAATCAGTTTCCGGACTGCTTGGGTTTGCATGGGATTTTATGCTCTGAATCAGCACAATAGCACGACCGTTCTTTTTTATTCGTAGGGGTTCTCTAAATGGCATACACCATCGATCTTTCAGGCCGTGTGGCCTTCATCACCGGCGCATCCAGCGGCCTCGGAGCGCAGTTTGCACGGACCCTTGCTTCCGCGGGTGCTGCGGTGGTTCTGGCCAGCCGCCGAGTCGAAAAACTCAAGGACCTGCGCGCCACCATTAACGGGGAGGGCGGTGACGCGCATGTGATCGAGCTCGACGTCAATGACCATGATTCCATCAAGTCGGCGGTGGCCCATGCCGAAACCGAAGTCGGGTCGATTGACATCCTGGTGAATAACTCCGGCGTGAGCACGACGCAGCGCATCCAGGATGTGTCGCCAGACGACTATGACTACGTCTTCAACACCAACGTCAAAGGTGCGTTTTTTGTGGCGCAAGAGGTTGGCAAGCGCATGCTGGCACGGGCCACGGGTTCAGCCCCGGGCAGCTATACCGGGGGACGCATCATCAATGTAGCGTCCATGGCAGGATTGCGGGTCCTGCCCCAGATCGGCGTGTATTGCATGAGCAAGTCGGCGGTGATCCAGATGACCAAAGCCATGGCATTGGAGTGGGGCCGTTTTGGCATTAATGTGAATGCCATTTGCCCAGGCTACATTGACACGGAAATTAACCACCGCCACTGGCAGACTGAGGCTGGCCAAAAGCTGGTCCAGATGCTGCCCCGCAAGCGTGTAGGGCAACCCAAGGACCTTGACGCTTTGATGGTAATGCTGTGTTCGGACGAAAGCCATTTTGTCAACGGCGCGGTGATCGCCGCTGATGATGGCTTCGGCGTATAGCGATTAACGTGGCGCCAGACGGATGGCGCCGTCGAGGCGGATGACTTCGCCATTGAGCATGTCGTTCTCGAAAATGTGCACTGCTAGCTTGGCGTAGTCTTGCGGCGTGCCCAAGCGGGATGGAAACGGCACGGCTGCGGCCAGGGAGTCTTGCACTTCCTGGGGCATGCCGAACATCATGGGCGTGCCAAAGATGCCGGGTGCAATGGTCATGTTGCGGATGCCGTTGCGCGCCAGGTCACGGGCGATGGGCAGAGTCATGCCAACCACGCCACCTTTGGATGCGCTGTAGGCGGCTTGGCCCATCTGGCCGTCATACGCCGCCACAGAGGCCGTGGAAATGATGGCGCCGCGTTCACCGGTGGACTCGGGTTCGTTCTTGGCCATGGCATCGGCCGCCAGGCGGATCATGTTGAAGCTGCCTACCAGGTTCACCGTGATGGTCTTGCTAAAAACTGCCAGGCTGTGGGCGCCGTTCTTGCCAATCGTTTTTTCGGCCGGGGCAATGCCTGCGCAATTGACCAGACCCATGAGCTTGCCCAGGGATACCGCTTTGGCCACGACGGCCTGTCCGTCCGCCTCCTGGCTCACATCACACTTCACGAAAGCGCCGCCGAGTTCCTTGGCAATGGCTTCCCCTTTTTCGACCTGCATGTCGGCGATGACCACCTGGGCGCCCTTCGCGGTGAGCATGCGGGCCGTGCCTTCGCCCAAACCCGAAGCACCGCCCGTAACGATGAATACTTTGCCTGCGATTTCCATGGTGTTTTCCTTGAAGTGAGTGAAGAGAGTTGACGTTAACGTTAACGTCAATTATGGCCCAAGCAGGTGTTGCGTGGCGGCGTGGCGGAAGACTGTATTTTTTACTGCTATACTTCGGCCTCTCGAATACTGTAGGCGCGTAGCTCAGCTGGTTAGAGCACCACCTTGACATGGTGGGGGTCGTTGGTTCGAGTCCAATCGCGCCTACCAATTTATTGGTTTGAAATCAAGCACTTAGC
>CAINUX010000042.1 GCA_903853895.1 uncultured beta proteobacterium
AGGTGGCCGGCAATGTGAGGAGTGGTGGTAGTGGGTGTGGGTGTCAATGTCATGGCCGTTATTGTCCACGCACACGACACCTCATTTGGCTGGGGTTTACACCTTGATAACAGCCGCTGTAGTGCGCGCCCGGTGGTAGCTTCCAGTGCCCCGGTGCGGGACCCGGTCGGTGGATAGCACGTCGCCCGGCTGGTAGGTCGGGCCGCTATTCAGGCGTTCGTAGTACGGCGCAAATTCCGTCTGTGCCAGCGCCAAAAGGTCTTGCAGATCGTCCAGCACGAAATAACTTTCCTGGAAATCGTCAATGCGGTAGTTGGTGCGCATGACGCGCTCCAGGTCGAAGGCAATTCGGTTGGGTGAGTCGCATTGGATAGAAAACGTGCTCTCGGAAAACGACGATGCAATACCGGCGCCGTAGATGCGCAGCCCCTCCTTCTGCTGCACCAGACCAAACTCCACCGTATACCAGTAGACCCGTTCCAGTTGCGTCAGCTTGCCCAACTGCTGAGCGCGCAGGCCGCCCTGGCCATAGGCCTGGATGAAGTCGGCCATGACAGGGTGCATCAGCATGGGCACATGGCCAAACACGTCGTGGAACACGTCGGGCTCTTCCAGATAGTCCAGCTCGTGGGCGCCGCGTATGAAGTTGCCGGCCGGGAAGCGGCGATTGGCCAGATGCTCAAAGAACACATCGTCTGGCACAAGTCCGGCCACGGCCACGATCTGCCAACCCGTGCGGCGCATCAGCGTCTCCGACAGCTTTTCGAAATTGGGAATTTCGTCGGCCGACATCGGCAGCTGCCGCATACCCTCGACAAAATCGTCGCAGGCCAAGCCGGGCAGCAGTTGGGTCTGGCGCTCGTACAACGTTTTCCAGACTGCGTGCTGCTCGGGCGTGTAGTTGTCCCAGCCTTGGTCAATGGTCCAGTCAGCGCGTTGAGGCGCTGCTGCGCGGCCAGCAGCCAAGCCATGTTTGACCTTCGCGGGTGTTGCTTGCGCTTGCATACGGGCCTCCTTCAGGGTCGGGTTGACGCGGCTGCGTAACCGGAAAATGCCAGGTCGCACAGGCGCGCCATGTCAATGTCATTGGTGCTCAAGCCATTGACATCGTGGGTTGTCCATGTAACGCGCACCCGGTTGTACACATTGCTCCACTCGGGGTGGTGGTTGTGCTTTTCAGCTGCTATGGCAATCTGGGTCATAAAGGCAAAGGCCTGCATGAAGTCCACCAGCAAGAAGTTGCGTGTGATTGCCCCCATCTGGGCATCGTGCGTCCACTGCGGCAAGGCGCGCAGCGCCAGCCCTATTTCATCGGAGTCGAGCTTGCGCATGGTCAATCCGCTGTGATGACGCCACGGCGCAGCTGGTCGCGCTCCATGGATTCGAACAGAGCCTTGAAGTTGCC
This sequence comes from uncultured beta proteobacterium, assembly GCA_903853895.1. Classification (GTDB taxonomy): domain Bacteria; phylum Pseudomonadota; class Gammaproteobacteria; order Burkholderiales; family Burkholderiaceae_C; genus Allorhodoferax. Next base: position 1,406 of record CAINUX010000042.1, read on the forward strand.
TTCGCCAAAGCCGTCATCCCCCTTGCGCTGGATGAACTCAAAAAACACCGGGCCCAGCACGGTTTGTGAAAAGATTTGCAGCAGCAGGCGGCGTTCGCCCTGCTTGCTGACGCCATCGAGCAGGATGCCCCTGCTTTGCAGGGCTTGCACGTCTTCGCCGTGATTGGGCAGGCGGCCTTCGAGCATCTCGTAATACGTGGCCGATGGCGCGGTCATCAGCGGCACACCGGCCTTTTTGAGACGGTCCAGCGTGGTGATCAGGTCGTCACTGAGCAGCGCGATGTGCTGTATGCCTTCGCCATTGAACTGCATCAAATATTCTTCAATCTGCCCGGACTTTCCCGACGCTTCTTCGTTGAGCGGAATGCGGATCATGCCGTCGGGTGCCGTCATGGCGCGCGAGGTCAGGCCCGTGTATTCGCCCTTGATGTCGAAGTAGCGGATCTCGCGGAAGTTGAAGATCTTTTCGTAGAAGGATCCCCAGAAGGCCATGCGGCCACGGTACACGTTGTGGGTCAGGTGGTCGATGATCTTCAGGCCGTGGCCCACCGGATGGCGGTCCACACCGGGGAAGAATTCAAAGTCGATGTCGTAGATGGACTTGCCGTCTTCAAAGCGGTCGATCAAATACAGCGGTGCGCCGCCAATGCCCTTGATGGCCGGCAGGCGCAGCTCCATGGGGCCGGGTTGGATGTCTATCGGCTGTGCGCCCAGTTCCAGCGCACGGGCATAGGCCTGGTGCGAGTCGCGCACCCGAAACGCCATGCTGCAGGCGCAGGGGCCGTGCTCGGCGGCAAAGTAGGCTGCGTGGCTTTTGGGTTCACGGTTGATGATGAAATTGATGTCGCCCTGGCGGTACAGGTCCACGTCCTTGGAGCGGTGGCGCGCCACATGCACAAAGCCCATTTGCTCAAAAATGGGCTCCATCAGGCCGGGCGTGGGCGACGCAAACTCGACGAACTCAAAGCCCATGAGTCCCATCGGGTTGTCAAATAGATCGGCCATTGTCATGCTCCTAAAGTCTTTGTTTTGAATCCTTGATTGTGGTCAATTTGACGTGCACGGTGTGCGCAAGTTGTTACTCCAAAACCCAAAGATATGCATAATTCATGCATGAATCAAGAGAAAAATGACGATCTGCTGCTCGACAAGTTCGATATCAGCTTGCTTGCTGCACTGCAAAAGGATGCACATGCGACCAACCAGCAAGTCGGCGAACAGATACATCTGTCCGCATCCCAGGTGAGCCGGCGCATACAGCGACTCGAATCCAGTGGCATCATCCGACGCTATGTGGCCCTGCTGGACCCCGCTGCGCTGGGCTTGGGTGTGCGTGCCATCAGCTACGTGACGCTCAGCCGCCATGGCGGTGACGAAGGGCTGGCATTTGAGCGCGAGATTGCAGCGATTCCCGAAGTTCTGGATTGCTATTCCGTAGCGGGCGAGTCCGACTACATCCTGCAAATCGTGGCGGCCGACCTGGCTGTGCTGTCGGATTCGGTGCTGCGCAAACTCACCCGCATCAGCGGCGTGGCCAACATCCGTTCCAACATCGTGCTGAACTGCATCAAGTCGAGTACCGAGCTGCCACTGGGGCATATTGGGCGGGTCGATGGTACGGCGCGCAAGGTGCGCATAGCGGGCTGAACCCTCCGGGGTCAGGGCAACAGCGTTTGATATATGTCAATTTGGCATAGCACCTATTGGCAATAATTGATTGTCAAGGACGAGTCTGGCGTGTCACCGCCAGCGTAAAACAACATGGGAAAATTGCTCAATGGGCGGAACGCCACCCTCTTTGTGGGGGTGTTGATTGTCTGGCGCCTGTACCTGTCGGCGTCGCTGCAATTGCACCCGGACGAAGCCTACTACTGGCTGTGGTCGCGCAATCTGGACCTCGGCTACTTTGACCACCCGCCGCTGGTGGCGTATTGCATCTGGCTGACCACGCTGTTTTCCAAGTCCGAGCTATGGGTCAGGTTCTCTGGGACTCTTGTTTCGTTGGTGTTGAGCGGCCTGATCTGGCATCTGGCCCTCCAGCTGTTCAAAAACGTCCAGGTTGCGGCGGGCAGCGTCGTTCTGTTCAATGTTCTCCCTCTGACCACAATGGGGTTGGTGGTGATAACCCCCGATACCCCAGTGCTGCTCTTCTGGTCGATGGGCGTCTATTTCTTCTGGCAGACGCTGCGCGGAGAACAACCATGGCGCTGGTATGCACTGGGCGTGGCGTTAGGCATGGCACTGCTTTCAAAATACACCGCCATCCTGTTGTTGCCCAGTTTGTTGGTGTATCTGGTGCTGACAGACGATAGGCGCTGGCTGAAAACCACTTACCCCTATCGCGCTGTATTGATCGGATTCCTGTGTTTCATGCCCGTGCTGTACTGGAACAGCCAGCACGATTGGGTATCTTTCACATTCCAGCTCAAGAACGGCCTCAATGGCGAGGGCTACACACTTGCCAAGGTGGGCGAATATCTGGGTGGGCAACTCCTGATCATTGGCCCGGTTGCCTGGACCGTTGGCATCTGGGCGGCAGTGGTAGGCGTATTCCGCAAGGACAGGAAAACGCTGCTGCTGGCATGCACCAGCCTGCCGGTGATTGCGTTCTTTGCGCTGTCGTCCTTCAAGAAAGCCGCCGCCCCCAACTGGCCCGCTTTTGCCTATGTGACACTCTGCATTCTGGTGGCCCAATACTGCCTCGGTGACGCGGCGGGCAAGCGGCGCTGGCTATGGTCTGCCGCGTTCGTGACCAGCCTGCTGCTGTCCGCCCTTACCTCGCTGCATGCGCGATTCAACGTCATCCCCCTGGATCGCTATTCCAAGGATATGGTGACCGCGGACGCCACAAACTACTTCTACGGCTGGCGGGAGGTGGCAGCCGAATTGTCGAAATACCCCGACATGAGATTTGCCGTCACGCCGTCCCACCAACTGAGTGCGGAAATCATCTACTACACCGACTCCAATGTCGTGGCCAACACGGCGCGCATGGCCAGACCCAGTCAGTTCAATTTGTGGAGCCGGTACAACGACCTGCCGCGCGGTGAGGGCCTGTACGTGTGGACGGACATCGACTTCATCGGCCACAACGGCGACTACTTTGCGTCCCCGGAACGCAGTGATCTGCTCAGCATTGTGCGTGACGGCAAGGTCGTGCGCAAACTCCATTTCAGTTCCGCGCAACCGGCATCGCTGCCCCATCCGTTCTCAGCCCACTAGGGCACGTCCTCGCGGCTGACGTGCGCCATCACGGGCGGCGCGGCGTAACCGTGAACCACGCCTGGCGCGATACAAAGTCCAGCAGATACGCCGAGAACTGCGCCGCCGCTGGCGACAGGGGCCTGTCCCTTCTGGTAAAGACAAAAAACTTACGCCGCACCACGGGGTCCTGGAGGGGGCGACTCTGCAACTGGTGCAGGCGGATGAGGCTGCTGGCATAGGGCAAGCAGGTGGTCACGCCCAGACCTGCGCTGACCATGGCAAAGGCGGTGGTCATGAAACCCACCTCATTGGCCGGGTTGAGTGCCTCGTCGTGAAGAGATTCGTGCAGGTCCACGCGCAGACGGTGCGTGAATTCGCCCTTGAGCGCAATCACCGGGTACCGCAGCGCGTCATCCCATGTCACACGCTTCTTTTTGTTCAGCGGGTGATCCGGCCGAAACACCACAACAAACGGAATCTCGAACAGGGTCTGGGCCTCGACATCGGCCGACGACTCACGTTCGGGGCCCACACCAAAGTCCACCTCGCCGCTGTGCACTTTGGGCAGCACGTGTTCGACCATGCAGTCAAGCAGACGGATTTCAATGTCGGGGTACTGCAGCCGGAAGCCGGCGATCACCTCGGGCAACACCGAAGCCGACATCAGCTGCGGCGCCGCAATGCGCACCAGCCCGCGCTTGAGTGCCTTCAGGTCAGCGATGGTATCGAGCGCACCGTCGAGGTCCTGCAACAACCGCGCCACCAGCGGATAGAACTCGCGCCCGACTTCCGACAGGCTGACCTTGCGCGTGCTGCGATTGACTACCTGCACACCCAAGGTCTGCTCCAGCTCCTTGATCAGGCCGCTCAGGGCCGACTGGGTCACGTGCAGGGTGGCGGCCGCATCGGTAAAGCTGCCGGTGTCGGCCAACGCCACAAAGGCCCGCAACTGACGCAGGGTAATATTCATAAGCTAATGGAATAAATTCATCATAAAAATCTGTTTGAATGATAGATCAAACTCCACTCTAATGGAATGCGTTGACAGCCCTACCGACCCATTCTGGAGACCACCATGAGCATCAAGAAGATTCACCACGTTGCCTACCGCTGCATCAACGCCAAGGAAACTGTCGCGTGGTACGCCAAGCACCTGAACATGAACTTTGTACTGGCGATTGCCGAAGACGAAGTGCCATCCACCAAGGCGCCAGACCCCTACATGCACGTCTTCATCGACGCCGGTGCCGGCAACATCCTGGCATTCTTTGAGCTACCCAACAGCCCGGCCATGGACCGCGACCACAACACCCCCGCCTGGACCCAGCACCTGGCCTTTGAAGTGGGCAGCATGGACGAGTTGCTGGCTACCAAGGCCAAGCTGGAGGCCGCGGGCATCGAAGTGATCGGCGTGACGGATCACACCATCTTCAAGTCCATCTACTTCTTCGACCCCAGTGGGCACCGCCTGGAGCTGGCCTTCAACACCGCCACCCCGGCCATGACCAAGGCGCTGGACGATGTGAAGTGGGACATGCTCAACGAGTGGGACCGCACCAAGAAGGCGCCCAAGCATGCCGCCTGGATGCACGACGGCAAGGGCCTGTTTGGCACCTGACTCCCTATGCACACCCTCAACGAAACCCACAACCCTCAATTGCGCAGCTGGGTCGATTCTGCTAACGACGCCGGCACTGACTTCCCCATCCAGAACCTGCCGTTCGGCGTGTTCCGCCGCTACAGCAGTACCGAGAGCTTTCGCGTCGGTGTGGCCATTGGCGACCAGATCCTGGACCTGACCACCGCCCAGTCCAAGAGCGTGTTCACCGGCGATGCCGACCTGGCTGCCCAGGCCTGCTGCGCGAGCTCACTCAACGCCTTCATGGCCATGGGGGCGCCTGCGTGGTCGGCCCTGCGCCTGGCGCTGTCGCGTGCGCTGCGCGATGGCTACGCACTGCACTCCGCACTCAGCACATGTCTTGTGCCACAAGCCGATGCCGAGTTTGCGGTACCCGCGCAGATCGGTGACTACACCGACTTCTACACCTCGGTACACCACGCCACCAACATCGGAAAACTGCTGCGCCCTGATAACCCCCTGCTGCCCAACTACAAGTGGATTCCCATTGGCTACCACGGCCGCTCCTCCAGCATTGGCATCTCGGGCCAGAGCGTTCACCGCCCCGTGAGTCAGGTCATGCGCCCCGGCGCGACCGAGCCCGTTTTGGCACCAAGTGCCCGCATGGACTTCGAGCTGGAAATGGGCATCTTTGTCGGCCCATGCAACGCGCTGGGCGAACCAGTCTCTATCCAGCAGGCCGAGCAACATGTGTTTGGCATGTGTTTGTTCAACGACTGGTCGGCGCGCGATGTGCAGGGCTGGGAATACCAACCACTGGGGCCGTTCCTGGCCAAGAACTTTGCCAGCACCGTGTCGCCGTGGATCGTTACCATGGAAGCGCTGGCGCCGTATCGCCAGGCCTGGACCCGTGCCGAAGGCGACCCACAGCCCCTGCCCTACCTCGACTCCGCTGAACTGCGGGAACAAGGGGCCGTGAATATCGAGTTGGAAGTCTTCCTCCAGACAGCCGCCATGCGTGAACGAGGCATGGCCGAACACCGCCTGTCCCACAGCAACTTCCGCGATGCCTATTGGTCGGTCTCGCAAATGGTGGCGCACCACACGGTCAATGGCTGCAACTTGCAGCCCGGCGATCTGCTGGGCAGCGGCACGCAATCCGGCCCGACCGAAGGTGAAGCGGGGTCGCTGATGGAACTGTCCATGGGCGGCAAACAAGCGTTGAACCTTCCCAGCGGCGAGACGCGCACCTTTCTCGAAGACGGTGACACAGTCGTGTTCCGTGGTGCCTGCAACGCCCCGGGTGCCGCACGCATCGGCTTTGGTGAGGTGCGCGGCACACTGCTGCCAGCGCGGTCGCTGGCGTAACAGGAGTCAAGCCATGCTCACTTTGCACAGCTACTTCCGCAGTTCGGCATCCTACCGGGTGCGCATTGCACTTAACCTCAAGGGCCTGCCCTACACCTACGCACCGGTGCATCTGCTCAAGGATGGCGGCCAACAGCACACCGCTGACTACCAGCGCGTCAACCCCGCCCAGTTGGTGCCCACGTTGGTGGACGATGGCCACGCCATCGGCCAGTCACTGGCCATCATGGAATACCTGGAAGAGACCCACCCCGAGCCACCGCTGATGCCGCGAGATGCGCTGGGCCGAGCCCGGGTGCGAAGCCTTGCACAATCGGTTGCCTGCGAAATTCATCCGCTGAACAACCTGCGGGTGCTGCAATACCTGGACAACGATCTGAAGGTGAATGAGACCACGAAGGCGACGTGGTATCGGCACTGGATTTCGCTGGGATTTACGGCCATTGAAGCCATGCTGGCCAATAGTCCTTCCACCGGAACCTACTGCCATGGCAACACGCCCGGTCTGGCCGACTGCTGCCTGATCCCGCAGATCTCCAACTCGCGGCGCTTTGATACCCCGCTGGACGCTTTCCCCACCATCCAGCGCATTGAGCAGGCCTGTCTGGCATTGGACGCGTTTGCGAAGGCTGCGCCACAACTCCAACCGGACGCCGTCTAGTAAGCCTTACTTCTTGCCATAGACCAGATACATCGGATCATCCGACGTGGCCTAGCGCACAGCCATATCAGAGAACTGCACGTCAAACTTGCTGCCCGTCACCAACTTGCGGCTGACTACCGAGGTATGCATGCCGTTGGCATAGGTGTTGGCTACGCGCACGTCACCACGGTCAGTTCCTGTCAGCGGGATCCTTCAACTTCTTCCTGGGGCCGTCTGCCTGCTCTTGATACGGGCCACGGCGCACCGAATTGATTGGGTCCTCGTATTGGACCAGCATGTACAACATGTCTGCGGTGTAGGCCGCCTTTAGAACAACGGTGGTCTCGCCTTTCTCACCGGGCTTGGCCCACACGGGGTCGGCGGCACCGGCCGCCAGATAAGGTGCGGTACTTGTAAATGTGGCCACCAGTGAATCGGCAGAAGCCTTGTCCTGTACCGATTGACAACCGAACAGGGCCAGCATGGCTGTCCCCAGCACAGCAGCAATTAGTGTCTTTTCATTTTCTTGCTCCTTCGTTGAATGCACCCAATGTTGGCCTGCCAGACGCTGCCTAGTTTGACGAAGCGCAACTTTACACAAGGCTGTAGGTGCCGACACACAAGGGATACCGATGCCCGCTAGACGTTCACCACACCGCCCCGCAGTACGCGCAATCTGTTATCTTGCCGGGGTCACACAGCGGCAAAACCATGCGATTCTTTCTACAAATAATATTCATTGTCCGCAACGAGGCTGGCTATTTGCTTCGCTTCCCCAAGAAGATGTTCAGCGGTGCCATATTGGCATTTGTGCCGGCCATGTACTGCGTGCTCTACATCACCAGCGTGTGGGACCCGGAAACCAAAACCAATGCCTTGCCGGTAGCCGTGGTCAACCTGGACGACGGCGTGCAGTACCTGGAGCATGCGTTCAACGTGGGATGGGAGATCACGACCCGACTCGAAGACAGTGGGCGTTTCGGGTTTGTAATGTTCAGTGACGAGCAAAAGGCCCGCGCCTTGGTACGCCAGGGCAAGCTGGCCTTTGCCGTGATTATTCCGCGCGACTTCAGTGCCAATGCTGTCCCCGGAGCAGAGGCAGGCGCCGGCAAGGTTGTGGTCTACACATCGCAAGGCAATAACTATGAAACAGCGGCGATTGCCAGGCACTTTGCCGAGACGCTGGGGCGCGAAATCAATGAAAGCCTGAACGAACGGCGATGGGTACTCGTCCTCCACCAGGCAGCAGGCTCGCAACGCAATGTAGAACGTCTGCACGACGCGGTAAGCAAATTGCGTGTGAGTGCCGGTGAGCTCAGCATGGGCTCAGCGCAAACGACCACCGGCGTCCAATCCCTGGCCGGTGGCGCGCGTCGCCTGAACGATGGTGTGGCCCAGATGACCACGGGCGCAAAGCAGTTGGGCGCAAGCCTGAGGACCCTGGATGCCACGTGGCCTAGCAATGCCGACATCATCACCCTGACCAACCGGGCAAGGGTGCTGGAGAACGGACATGCGGACCTGGACCGGGCGATGGACGAATTGCAAAAAGCTGCGGCAAGTCTGAGTGAGCGCGTGGCGGAGATGAGAGAGGAATCAAAGGACAGGCTGTTCGCTACCGGCAGCGAGACGGATCGTCTGGGCAAGCTCGCCGATGGCATGACCGAACTCGACGCCGACATCAGATCCGTCAATGCGTCACAGAGCTTGCTGGCCGTGAGGGCGACCCGGCTGAGAAACAGCGTTCAGGCGATGGCAGGAAGCCTGCGGGCCATGGGCGGCGATGAGCGAACGGTGGTCAACAAGTTTCCCAAAGATGCTCAGCTCGACGAACTGGCCAAAGGCGCGAACGATGTGGCTGCAAACGCGACCAGTCTGTTGGTCGCGACCCAAAAGAACAAGCAGAGTGTGGAGCGGCTGTCCAGCGGCATTGAGCTGCTGGCTACTGCGCTGCCGGACAAGGCCGACAGCCTGGGCGGTAGCGCCGAAGGTCTGGCCAATTCGGTCGCACCCGTGCTGGAAATCGATGCACCGGTTGAAAACAGTGGCAGTGGATTTGCGTCCAACGTGGTTCCCGGAGCCTTGTGGTTGGGCGCCGCTGTGGCGGCATTCCTGGTCCACATCCGCGTATTGCCGCGGCACGCGCAATTCTTTTCCCGACCTGCACAGGTTGTCGGCAAGATTTTTTTACCCGCCTGCGTCGCGCTTCTGCAATCGCTGATGGTGTTTATTGTGGTGCTCTATGTCCTGAAAATTCGGGTCGTGCATCCGTGGGCGTTTGCACTGAGCATCGTTGTTTCGTCGATCGCGTTCCTGTTCATCGTATTTGCCCTGACCAAAGCCTTTGGGGATGCGGGCAAGGGCATTGCCATGTTTCTTCTGGCGGTTCAGTTGTCTTCGTCGGGGGGTATCCTGCCGGTGGAACTGAGTGGCGGCCTGTTTGCACAAATCAGCCCCTGGTTGCCTCTCACCTGGGTTGTAGAAAGCATCAAAGCCAGCATGTTTGGCGCCTATGGGGGCGCATGGCAGCCGCCCTTGCTGCTGGTTGCACTGGCGGGGCTGGCTGGCTTCGTCCTGTCGTGTGTCCTTGGACGCTGGCGCTTTGTCAAATCAACCGCACACCGCAAAACCACGGTGTTTTAGCTGATCAGCGACTGGTCACACTCAGTTCGGCGTGCGGCTTCCACGGTGCACCCGTGGCTTCAGGGAGCCCGGTCTTGGGGGCGCCCAGAAACAGCCTCTCGGCACCCACTTTGCGGCTGGCCAGGTAGTCCTTCACGGCCACACCCCGCTGCTGTGCCAGCGTGCGCATGGCGTCTTCAGTGACCGCAATGCTGGCCAGCAGCAGCGATTCCATTTCCGCGGCAGGCAGGTCTTTGGCAAGCCCAACCAGATTGCGGGGTTTGGCGATGTCGGCGCGCCGGTACACGTCCTTGAGCAGCACGGGATACTCTGTGTCCGTGAGCACCCCCACAGCCGTGGCGTCCTGACCACCCACGGCTGTGCGACGACGTTTTTCGGCCAACAACCGGGCCATGAGACGCTCGCGCTTCAACGCTTCGCGCTCCGCCTCCAGATTGGCGGAGCCAACCACGGTGACGTGCAACACTGGCCGGTCCGCCAAGGCCTGTGCGATCTTGTCCAGGCCTTGCGCGACTTCGGGCGCGACGACGCTACTGCCTGGCGCGAAGCTCACGGTGCTGAGGTCTTCTCCCCCGCCACCGCCAAATGCGTTCGCCAGCAAGCTGAACGGCGCCGTCAGCGCCTTGGCAACGAGATTCGTGATGACCTTCCACACCACCGCACCGATGCTGAACTGCGGATCGTTGAGCGAGCCACTCACGGGCAGATTGATGTCAATCACGCCATTGCGGTCGGCCAGCAGGGCCACCGCCAGCTTGACCGGCAGGCTGTTGGGCGCACCATCCACCTTGTCGCCAAAGCTGAGTTGATTGAGCACCAGGTTGTTGCTGGCGGTCAGTTGGCCATCGGGCTGCACGGTGTATTTGACGTCCATGCTGAGTTTGCCGCGTTCGATGCCGTATCCGGCGTACTTGATGGAATAGGCGGTGAGGGGCGGCAGGTCCAAATCGCGCACCCGGCCCTGGATGTCCAATGCCAGGGGTTTGGCCAAGGGGTTGATCTTGCCGGTGACTTCCAGCGACGCCGTACCCTCCGCCCGGCCTCGCAGTTCCAGGTCGGCCAGTTGCACGCTACCGTCAATCACCTGCGAGGAAAATGCGCCGAGCCTGCCGTTGAGTTCGCTCAAGTCTGCCGAGTAATTGGGCCGGATGAAACGGTCCGAGAACAGCACTTTGCCATTGACCAGGGCAATCGGGCCCATGGTGACCACGGCGGCTGGCGCAGCCTGCACGCTTGCCGCCTCCGATGCCGGTGCGGCCTTCACCATGTCTTGCAGGTTGACCCGCCCACTGGCGTTGACGATGACACGGGCATAGAAGTCGGACAACGTGGTCTCGCCCACCTGCGCGCGGGTGGCCCTACCGGGGGCCATGTTCAAGGTGATGCCTGGCAGGTTGAGGGATTTCCAGCTCAGCAGTTCTTCGGCGACGCCCAAGTCGTCCGAATCGGCCGTGCCCGCCACGCTGTTGGCCCGAAAGTCTTCCAGCGACGCATCGCCTTGAAGTTGCACCTCGGCACCGTTGGCGCCCGCCGCGTAGCCCACCTGCCCCTTGTAGCTGGCGTCGGCCCGCAGGATTGCGATGTTGAGCTGGTCGGCAAAGTACGGCACCACACCGTGCACCGGCACATCCACCGCCTCCACCCGACCCTGCACAGCCAACGGCGCCCACATCACGGTGCCCCGGTAGCTCAGCGTGCCCGGCTCCGCGCGGCCTGACTTGAGGCGCGCCGTGAGCGTCAGCGGCGCGGGTTGGGTGCCATCCAGCGTGGCACCCTTGAGCTGCAGCTGCAGAGCCGAAACTTCCAGCCGCGCGGGACGGGTAAAGCTGCGGTCGTCGAGCTTGACGGTTCCATCAGCAATGGCTAGCCCACCCAGCTTCACCTGCCAGGGGGCTTGGGGCTCAGCAGGTGCGGCCGGCGGCACGGTTGTCAGCCAGCGCTGAAACATCCACTGCCCCTGGGCGTCACGGTGCACCGTGGCGCTGGGTGCGCGCAGTAAAACTTTGCCCACGCTACCGGTTCTGGCCACAAGGTCCAGCTCGGCGTCGGTTACTTCCAGCAACTTGAACCGGGGCATCTCATTGGCGGCGCGCTCTGCATTGCTGGCGGCAGCGGCTACCGCTGCGGTCCATTCCTTCGGACTTTTGAGCGCAAAGTCGCGCACTGCGAGGTGAGACACGGCAATCTGCAATGCATCGCCCTGCGCGCGCAGTTCCAGCTCAGCGTCCAGCACACCGGCCACACCGGGCTGTAAAAACTGTGCAACATAGGGCGTGACCAGGCCCAGATCCAGGCCGCCAATCGAAGCGTGCACGGTGGTGCTGGACTCGGCCCCCTCGCCCTTGGCGCTCAGACGGGCGGACTTGCCGCGCAATGGCAATTCAGCCGAGGCTTCAAAGGTATAGGGCGTTGCGGTCAGGGGCCAGTGCAGGGCCTGGGCCTGCAACTCCAGCTGCGCCAATTGCAGGCGGCCCTGGGGATGCAGGCTGTCGTCCGTCCACGACAGGCCACCACGGTGCACTACCAGGCGCTCCAGCGCCACGGTCCAGGGCTTGGTCGGCACCAAAGGCATTTTGGCTTTCTTACCGTTAGCCCTCGTCGATGCTGGTGGTGTAGCTATATTTTTAGTAGCAACCGTTTCCGGATTTGGATTTCCGAAATCCAGGTTGAGGCGCCCCGCACGGTTGCGCGTGGCCTGCAATGTAGGAGCAGTGATGTCCAGCGAAGCCAGGTGGGCGATTCTCTCCAGCGGGCGCACATCGGCCAGTTCGGCGGCTATGGTTTCCACACCCAGCATCGGCAGGCCCGCCGCATCGGCCAGCGCCAGGCCAGACACCTTGACCGTGCCCTTGAGCGTGAGCTTGGATTGGGCCGCCTGCTCAAAACCCAAGTGCACATCGGCGTCCACCACGGCGCTTTGCATGCGCACCGGCAAACTGCTGGGCAGGTAGGGAAGATACGGAGCCAAGTCCAGCCGTGCGATCTTGATCGTGGCATCGCCTTTGCGGGTTTGGGCAAACGGGGCACCCTCGGTTGCGGTGTCGAAATGGCTGCCATTGAGTTCAAACGCCAGGCGGGGCTGAACCTTGACGTCGCGCTTGGACTCCAGCGTGCTCAAAAAGGGCACGGCCAAATGCAGCGCGCGCAGTGTGTGGTGGCGCTCTCCTGTCGGCAGGTGGTCCATGAAATCCACAGCACCGCCATTGAGGGTCAGGTTGTACAGCGCAAACGGCAACGGGGCAGATGCCGGTGCGGATGCGCTGGCCCGGTCAAGGGTCGCCAGAATGTCGTCCACGTCGTAGCGGCCATCGCCCAGGTGGGCCAAGTGCAGCGTGGGCGCGTCCACCGTGATGGCATCCACCACGGGAGCCAAACGCAAGACGGACTCCAGTTCGCCGTCCAGGTAGATGCGGGCAATGGAGAGCTGCTTGGTTCGGCCGTCGGCCGTGGCGATGGCCAGATCGTGCAGGGTGAGTTCGAGCGACCAGGGGTGAAAGTCCACTGAGCCAATGGTCACCGTTCGACCCAATGCCGCACTGCCCATTTCTTCGATCAGCCGCTTGGCCAGTGGCGGCACCGCCAACCAGGCCAACAGCCAGACAACTACCAAAATTCCTAGAAACCAGCGGCCACGGCGCTGCCATTGCGGAGGAATGGAAAAGGGAACCTGCATGCATGCGCTTTCAAGAGAGGGCCAAGGGCCCAGGAGGCCGGATTTTAGTAGCGTTGCCCGAGCGCTACCGTAGCCGCCAAGGCGACGCCACGCGGTGCCAAATAGTCGGCAACGACCCAGGCCCGACCGGGATGCAAAGCCGCCTCTTGCAGCAACTCCAGCACCAGCGCAATAGACGTTTTGTCCAACGCGGCAAAGGGTTCGTCCAGCAGCGTGACTGTGGCACCGCTGGCAAATGCGGCGGCCAGGAAGACCTTGCGCTTGGTGCCGGTCGACAGCATGAAGAAAGCCTTGTCCCGATGCGGTGCCAGCGCGAATCCGTCGACCAGATCCGCCAGCAACGCATCGACAAACGCCGGGTACTGCCGGCACACTTCGCCCCAATAGGCTTGGGGTGTGAGGGCATCGAGTACCGACGTCCGTGGGTCAACCCAGAACACCTGGTTGCGGTAGGTCTGTTGCTTTTCAGCCAACGCGATGCCATTGACTCGCAACGCCCCCTTCTTGGGCGACAGCTCGCCAGCCAGCAAGCGAAGCAGCGTGGTCTTGCCCGTGCTCTCGTCGCCACCCACCCAGGTGACACCGGGTGGAATGTCGGCAGAAAAGTCCTTGAAGAGGTCAGTCCCGGAATAGCCAAAGCGCAGCCCGTCTACGCGCAATACGGCGGGCCGCGCAAGGTCGGGGTTACGCATGCGAGTGGGTTGTGTCGCCGGGCGCTATCAGGCCTGGGACGCCGGCGCACGCGCCAGCATACGGCTCACGGAACGGGGGTCCATGCCGTACATGTCGGCAAATTCATCCACCGTCTTGCCACTGGCTTTGAAGGCCTGCAGCAAGGCCTGGGTCTTGGCGGCACGCGCCTCCAGCTCCAGCATGGCTTCATCCAGCACGGCATTAGCCGCTTCGTCGCGACTGCGCACCAGTTCGGCATAGGCATGCGGCGCCAGGCCCGAAGCCTCGCAGGCCTGCACAACGCGGGCGATCAACTTGGGGCGCAGGTCTTCTTTGCTGCGGGTCTGGCGGCGGCGATACACCTCCAGCAGGGCGTGGTGCACATGCTCGGGGGCCATCGCTTCAACCGCTTGGCCCTGCAGGTCATGGCGTTGTTCGCCAGCAGCAACTGCCGTCAGGTAGCGGGTGGAGCGGGTGTGCAGAGAGAGCGCAGCCTTCAGGCTGTCGCGCTCAAACGTCTCGGGGTGCGCGTCCTGCAGGTCCTGAAAAATGCCGCGCTTGAGGGGCAAAAAAACGGCTCCAAATAGTTGGGGATACAGCGCGGCCATCTTTTCCAATACCGGAAACACATCCGGTTTGGCAGGGCGCTTGGGCGCGGCTGCGGTGGCAGAATCCGCAGCGGTATCGGCGAGGACGTCGGGAGCAGCGGGCGCGTCGCTGGGTGCGGCAACCGCTTCGGTGGTTACAACCGGTTCAGTGGATATTGGCAAGGGTTCGGTCATGACGGAATTCAAAAAATGCGGGCGAAAAACCCTCTGAAAAGCCCTCTATCATGCCAGTGATTGCACTTGCCACCCCTCACTTGCCCGTGCGCACCCCCACGCCCAGCGCGGCGCCCACGCTCAACAACAG
>CAINUX010000043.1 GCA_903853895.1 uncultured beta proteobacterium
CTCGCCGTAAACGCGCTGACCGCGGGCGCGGGCGCGGGCAATCGCCTCAGCCGCCTCGATGCACGAGACATGCACCACATAGATCGGCACGCCCAGCACATCGGCAATCGCAATGGCGCGGTTGGCGGCTTCGGCTTCCACCATGGGCGGGCGGGACAGCGGGTGGCCCTCGGGCCCCTTGATGCCCATCTCGGCCACGGTCCTTTGCAGCAGGAAGACCAGCTCGCCGTTCTCGGCATGCACGGTGGGCATGGCGCCCAGTTCCATGCAGCGCTTGAAGCTGTTCACCAGGGTCTCGTCGTCGCACATGATGGCGTTTTTGTAGGCCATAAAGTGCTTGAAGCTGTTGACGCCTTCCTGTTGCACCAGCGTGCCCATGTCGCGCTTCACCGTCTCGTCCCACCAGGTAATGGCCACATGAAAGCCGTAGTCGCCTGCCGACTTTTCGGCCCAGCCGCGCCAGGTCTGATAGGCCTCCATGATGGACTGCTGCGGGTTGGGGATGACGAAGTCGATGATGCTGGTGTTGCCGCCGGCCAGGCCGGCCGCCGTGCCGGTGTAGAAGTCGTCCATCGTCGTGGTGCCCATAAAAGGCAGCTGCATGTGGGTGTGCGGGTCGATGCCGCCGGGCATCACATATTGGCCACCGGCGTCCACCACGGTGCAGCCTGCGGGCTCCATCAGGTCTTCGCCGACTGCAACAATCTTGCCGTCTTGGGTGATGACATCGGCCTTGAAGGCCCGGTCGGCGTTGACCACGGTGCCGCCACGGATGAAGAGGGTCGCCATAAATACTCCTGAATTGATAGCTATATGTGTAGCTTTTACGGGGGCTAGATGCCGATTTGACTCAAAAGCCCTAAGCCGGATCGGCTGTGCGCATGGGGTTGTTGGCGTGCGTCGTCCAGTCAGCGTATTTATCGCTCACAACCCGGTTGGTGCGCAAGTCTTTTTCGCCGGGCTTCAGATCGCGCAGCGTGATGCACTCCGGCACCGGGCAGACGACGGCGCACAGGTTGCAGCCCACGCATTCGTCTTCCATGACTTCAAAGTGGCGCTTGCCGTCTTTCTCAAACGTGATGGCCTGGTGCGAGGTGTCTTCGCAGGCAATGTGGCAGCGCCCGCACTGGATGCAGCTGTCCTGGTTGATGACGGCTTTGCTGATGTGGTTCAGGTTCAGGTATTGCCAGTTGGTCACAGTGGACAGGGCCTTGCCGACAATCTGGTCCACGCTGGTAAAACCCATCTCGTCCATGTAGTTGGACAGCCCGTCCGTCATTTCCTGCACGATCTTGAAGCCATAGACCATGGCCGCGGTGCAGACCTGCACGTTGCCGGCGCCCAGCGCGATGAAGTCCAGCGCATCGCGCCAGTTGCCAATGCCGCCGATGCCGCTGATGGGCAGGCCGGCAGTCTGCGGGTCGCGGGCGATCTCGGCCACCATGTTCAGCGCAATCGGCTTGACGGCCGGGCCGCAGTAGCCGCCGTGCGAGCCCTTGCCGCCGGTGTTGGGGCTCATGGTCAGCGTGTAGGGGTCCACTCCCATGATGGAGTTGATGGTGTTGATCAGCGACACGGCGTCGGCGCCGCCCTTTTTGGCGGCACGAGCCGGCAGGCGCACGTCCGTGATGTTGGGCGTGAGTTTGACGATGACGGGAAGCTTGCTGTACAACTTGCACCACTCCGTGACCATCTGGATGTACTCGGGCACCTGGCCTACTGCGGCGCCCATGCCACGCTCGCTCATGCCATGCGGGCAGCCAAAGTTCAGCTCGATGCCGTCGGCGCCAGTGTCCACCAGGCGGGCCAGGATGGCCTTCCAGCTTTCCTCCTGGCAGGGCACCATCAGCGAGACGACCATGGCGCGGTCCGGCCAGTTGCGCTTGACCTCGGCAATCTCTTTGAGGTTGAGGTCCAGGTCGCGGTCGGTGATCAGCTCGATGTTGTTGAAGCCGAGCAAACGCCGGTCCGGGCTCAAGAGTGCGCCGTAGCGCGGCCCGTTGACATTGACCACCGGTGGCCCGGCCTCGCCCAGCGTCTTCCAGACCACGCCACCCCAGCCGGCCTCAAAGGCGCGGTTGACGTTATAGGCCTTGTCGGTGGGCGGGGCGGAGGCCAGCCAGAAGGGGTTGGGGCTGCTGATGCCGGCAAAGGTGGTGTGCAGATTGGCCATCGTGTTCTCCAGATTCGGGTGCGCGGCGCTCAGGCGCTTGTGATGTAGGCATGGATGGCGTGGGCCGATTGCTTGCCGTGCTCCACGGCCTCCACCGTCAGGTCCAGCCCGCCGGCACGGCAGTCGCCTCCGGCCCAAACGCCGCTCAGGTTGGTCTGGCCTTCTGCATCGGTAACCATGCGGCCACCGTCCAGCAGCAGCCCCGCCGCCGCCAGCACAGGGTTGCCCAGCTTCTGGCCGATGGCCTTGAGCACGGTGTCCGCTTCAAAGGTGATCTCGCGGCCGGTGGGCTGCAGCTTGCCATCGACCAGGGCCTGGTCGGCAAAACGCACACCGGCCACATGGCCATCGCGGCCCAGGATCTCAACCGGTGCCAGCCACTGGTGCAGCACCACGCCGTTCGTTTGCGCCCACTCCTGCTCGGCTATGGAGGCGGACATGGCCTCCATGCCGCGGCGGTACACCATGTGCACCACCTTGGCGCCCAGCAGCTTGCTTTGCACGGCGGCGTCCACCGCCGTCATGCCCCCGCCAATCACCACCACGCGCCGGCCTACCGGCAACGTGGACAGGTCCACGGTCTGGCGCAGTGTGGCGATGAAGTCCACCGCGTCTCCCACGCCGTTCAGCGTTTCGCCGGGTACGCCCAGCGCGTGCGTGGTGGACAGACCCAGCCCCAGAAATACGGCGTCATGGTCTTTGCGCAGAGTATCGAGTTGGGCTGCGGTTTCCAGCTTCCAGTTGCTGTGGACGGTGATGCCGCCCAGGTCCAACAACCATTGCACTTCACGCTGGGCAAAGTTGTCGGGCGTCTTGTAGCTGGCCAGGCCGTATTCGTTCAGACCACCGGCCTTGGGCTTGGCGTCAAAAACCGCCACGTCGTGGCCCTGGCGCGCCAGCGTGTACGCGCATGCCAGACCGGCAGGCCCGGCGCCGACCACGGCGATCGTCTTGCCGGTAGCGGAGGCGCGAGTGAAGATTTGCGGTTGATGGCTGTCCATCAGCGCGTCCACCGCGTAGCGCTGCAGACGGCCGATGGCGACTGGCGCGCCCTCTTGCGCGGCGCGCACACACACGGCCTCGCACAGGTTCTCCGTTGGGCAGACGCGGGCGCACATGCCGCCCAGCGGGTTGGACTCCAGAATGGTGCGGGCCGAACCGCGCAGGTTGTCATCTGCAATGCGCTTGATGAAGGACGGCACGTCGATGCTGGTTGGGCATGCCGTGGCGCAGGGCGCGTCATAGCAATAGAGGCAGCGTTCGGCCTCCAGCAGCGCCTGGGTGCGGGTCAGGCGTGGGCTGGCATCTGCAAAGTGCTGCGCGTAGTCGGCAGCACCCAGGCGGCCAGGACGGATGTCGGGTTGGTAAGCAGTAGACACGCTAAAACTCCTGTATGAAAAATCTGACCATTCAGTCAGGTTCTTGCTGGAATGCTAGCAATTGTGGTGCCAATCTGTATCTAGGGGTTTACACCGCCCAGCCAGTTGCGGAACAGGCCCAGGGCGGCGGGCTCGTCCTCCCGCAGCGGCGCCACAAGGTAATAGGCGCGCTCCCCGCGCAGCGGCTGGTCGCAGGCCACCACCAGGTCACCGCGGGCCAGCTCGGTCTCGATCAGCAGACGCGGAACCAACGCCACGCCCAGACCATGGATGGCAGCGGCCGTGGTCATGGAGAACAGCTCATAGCGCGGACCCGACAGGGCATGGGGCGCTGCCACGCCCATGGCATCAAACCACTGGCGCCAGCCAAAGGGACGGGTGCTTTGCTGTAGCAGCGGCAGAGCGGCCACCGCCTGCGGGCTGTGCGGCGCGCCGGGGCCCAGCAAGCCTGGCGCGCACACCGGCAGCACATCCTCAAACATCAGCAAGGTCGCGCGCGTGCCGGCCCAGTTGGCCACCTGCTCGGCGGTGCCGGCATACAGGGCGGCGTCGAAACCGGTATCAGCAAACAGGAAGGGGCGGGTACGGGTCTCGATGTGCACCACAATGTCGGGGTGTGCAGCCTGCAATTGGGGCAGACGGGGAATCAGCCAGCGCGTGGCAAAAGTTGGCACGGCCGCCAGATGCACGGCCCCTTGGGTGCCCTGTGTGGACATGGCGTTGAGCGTGTCACGCTCCAGCGCCAGCAGACGCTCCGCCACCTGCGCCGCGTATTCCCTGCCCCGCGGGGTCAGCGACACGCCATGGCGGGTACGCCGGAACAGGGCCTGGCCCAGATATTCTTCCAGCGCTGCCACCTGGCGGGACACCGCACTTTGCGTCAGGGCCAGTTCTTGCGCCGCGCGGGTGTAGCTTTCGTGGCGCGCAGCCGCCTCAAAACACAACAGGGTATGGGTGGCGGGGATTTTGCGGCGCATCAAGTGGCAGTGTACTGAGTCGGTTCGCCCACTTGGCGCAATGCGATACTTGGGCTGCAGCGCTCCGCTTTTCCCGCCGTTCCTTTTGGCAGTTTTGTATTGTTTCCATGTCCGCCGTTAGTTTTCTGATTTGTGACCCCAGCCCCGCCCTGCAAACGTTCTCGCAGCAATTGCTGGAAGCCTACGGATTTGACGCCGCGTCGATCAAGACCACGGGCAACCCCCAGGCCGCCGCCGAGATCGCCGCCTCACTCCGCCCCGACCTGCTGCTGACCGACTGGTTTGCCAAGGAATCGTTGTCCGGCATTGCCTTGCACCGGGCGATCCTGGCCAGCAGCCCCGGCTGTCGCCTGGCACTGCTGTCGCAAACCCAGGGACCGAACCAAATGGAAGAGGCCAGAGAAGCCGGCGCCCTGTTTTTGTTGACCAAACCCTTTACGGCGGACGCCTTGCGAGGCGAAATGGCCAAGGCACTGGACCTGTTGGCACGTTCCCATTCCTCGATCGCCCAGCGGGTCAGCGCCCATGCCCTGGCGACGGTACAACCCAGACCTGCGGTCCAGATCCAATTGCCCCGCCTGCCGCAGTACAAACCCGGCGACCGGGTGGTGTACCAGAACCGCACGGAATCCGTCAAAAACGTGATCCTGCGCCGTGGCGAACTGGTGGTGCAGCTCGACGGCGTGCCCGGCATGGTCGAAGCCAGCAAGATCGCCCGGCTCTAGGACACACGGCGGGCACCGCCCCGCCAAATATGCTGCGCGCGCATAACTGGATGACAAACAATCGTTTGTCGCCGCCTGCGTTCGGCACTACGATGCAGGGCAAACCAACGCAGACCCGAAAGAAACCCATGGCCCACGCATCCTTCAACTGGCAAGACCCGTTCTTGCTCAATAGCCAACTCACCGACGACGAACGCATGGTGCGCGATGCCGCCGCCGCCTACTGCCAGGACAAGCTCCTGCCTCGCGTGACCCAGGCGTTTCGCGATGGCACGACCGACCCCGCCATCTTCCGCGAAATGGGTGAACTGGGCTTGCTAGGCCCCACCATCCCCGACATCTACGGCGGCCCAGGTTTGAACTACGTGTCCTACGGCCTGATCGCCCGCGAGGTGGAGCGTGTCGACAGCGGCTACCGCTCGATGATGAGCGTGCAAAGCTCACTGGTCATGGTGCCGATCTTTGAATTCGGCACCGAGGCACAGCGCCAGAAATACTTGCCCAGATTGGCGACCGGTGAATGGATTGGCTGCTTTGGCCTGACCGAGCCCGACCACGGCTCCGACCCCGGATCCATGGCGACACGCGCCCACAAGGTGGCCGGTGGCTACAAGCTCAGCGGCAGCAAGATGTGGATCAGCAACAGCCCGATTGCCGATGTGTTTGTGGTCTGGGCCAAGGAAGTGAGCGAGGGCGGCCAAGTCGGCCCGATCCGCGGCTTTGTGCTGGATAAAGGCATGGCAGGTTTGAGCGCACCCGCCATCCATGGCAAGGTGGGTCTGCGCGCCAGCATCACTGGCGAAATCGTCATGGACGGCGTGTTCTGCCCCGAAGAAAATGCATTCCCCGAGGTGCGCGGCCTCAAGGGCCCATTCACCTGCCTGAACAGCGCCCGCTACGGCATCGCCTGGGGCGCGCTAGGTGCCGCCGAAGACTGCTGGCTGCGCGCCCGCCAGTACACCATGGACCGCAAACAGTTCGGCCGCCCGTTGGCCGCCAACCAGTTGATCCAGAAGAAGCTGGCCGACATGCAGACCGAAATCGCACTGGGCCTGCAGGGCTGCCTGCGGTTGGGTCGCATGAAGGACGAGGGCACGGACTCGGTGGAGATCACGTCGATCCTGAAGCGCAACTCCTGCGGCAAGTCGTTGGACATCGCCCGCCTGGCGCGGGACATGATGGGCGGCAATGGCATCTCGGATGAGTTTGGCGTGGCACGGCATCTGGTGAACCTGGAGGTGGTCAACACCTATGAAGGGACGCATGACATCCATGCGCTGATCCTGGGACGGGCGCAGACGGGGATTGCGGCGTTCTAACTTCTCGCCTACTTCATTGCTAGCTGGAATGGGGGTAAAGGCCTCTGCCTCATACTGTCCTGCTGGCCAGAAATCGGCGGAGACCTTTACCCCCATTCCAGCTGCGATAGAGATTGGCACACGCGGCAATTTGAATTCCACGCCACAGACTCACACGCTACTGCTCGCCGGGTGGGGCACGGCTGGGGGCCGATTTGCTGGCCTGCAGGACAGATGAGGCCCCCAGCCTTGCCCCACCCGGCAGGCACCAGCCCCGGTATGTGTGATCACACAAACTCTGCTGCTTCAAAAAAGTCAAAACGAAAGCAACCATGACCGAAAAGCCCTCCGCCCTCCCCCACATCAAGGTCCTGGACCTCTCCAGGGTTCTGGCCGGGCCCTGGTGCACCCAGATGCTGGCCGACCTTGGCGCCGACGTCATCAAAGTGGAAAAACCAGGCGAAGGCGACGACACCCGCCACTGGGGCCCACCCTTCCTGCAGGACGCCCAGGGCAACAGCACGAAGCACGCCACCTACTTCACCGCCTGCAACCGCAACAAACGCTCCGTCACCATCGACATCGCCAAACCCGAAGGCCAGACACTGATTCGCCAGATGGCGTTGGAAAGCGACGTGCTGGTGGAAAACTTCAAAGTCGGCGGTCTGGCCAAGTATGGACTGGACTATGCGAGCCTGAAGGCGCTGAACCCGCGTCTGATCTACTGCTCCATCACCGGCTTTGGCCAGGACGGGCCCTATGCCGAACGCGCGGGCTATGACCTGATGATCCAGGCCATGAGCGGCATGATGGACATCACCGGCCGGGCCGATGGCACACCCGGTGGCGGCCCGCAACGCGTGGGCGTGGCGCTGACCGATTTGTTCACTGGCGTATATGCCTGTAGTGCCATCCTGGCGGCCATCGAGGTGCGGCACCGCACCGGCGTGGGGCAGTTGATCGACATGGCCTTGCTCGATGTCGGCATGGCCATCCTGGCCAACCAGGCGGCCGGTTTTCTGAACACCGGCAAGGTACCGCAGCGCCAGGGCAACAGCCACCCCAGCCTGGCGCCCTACCAGGACTTTCCCACGGCAGACGGCGCCATGCTGTTGGCCATCGGCAACGACGGGCAGTTCGCCCGCTTTTGCGACGCCACGGGCCAAGCACAGTGGGCAGCCGACCCACGCTATGCCACCAACACCTTGCGGGTCGAAAACCGCGCCGTGCTGATTCCCGCCATCGAAGACATCACCCGCCAACGCACCACGGCCCAGTGGATTGCGCTGCTGGAGCACAAGGCCGTGCCCTGCGGCCCCATCAACACGATAGGCCAGGCCTTTGCGGATGAGCAGGTTGTGGCTAGAGGTCTTAAGCTAAATCAGCCGATAGCCCTCGAAACCATTGCACATACTGCTACTCATTCAATAGCAACGGTTGCCAGCCCCTTGCGTCTGATGGACACGCCTGCGGTGGTGCACCGGCCACCGCCCGCGCTCGGCGAGCACACGAACGAAGTGCTGGCCGGGCTGGGGCTGGACGATGCTGCCGTTGCAGCGCTACGGGATTTGGGTGTGGTGTAAGTCACGCAAGCACGCAGGCCATCCACGTTTACGCGGTGGTGGTCAGGCGCGGTTTTTAGGGTGTAATGTGCAGACATTTCATCGGCACTGAACGGACCATGCACACCAAGGTCGAAACCGGCTTACCCTGCACTCAGCGCACGCGCCGTTCCGTGGTGCGGGCAGGCTTGGCGCATATGGCCGCCATAGCCGCTGTAGTGGCATTGCCGGCACAGGGTGAAGACCGATTCGTGGTTGCAGTACCCAGCGACGTACTGGAAGACTATGTCAAGTTTCTCAATGGCCGCGAGGCGCTGACAGTCACTGACTTTGCTGGGGCATACACGCGCCGTGATGTCGTCGAGGTCGTGTTGCTCCAGCAGGCCCTGCACCGTGGCGGCTGGACCCGACGGTTGGAGTTAGAGCCGTTGCCCAACGTTGCCCGCATCCTGCGGGAGATTGAGTGGGCGCACGCCGCATGCAGTGGCACCAGCTTCTGGCGGGAAGACATACCCGCAACCAGCACCAGCTTCTACTTCAGCGACGCCACGGTCGAGCTGGGGCAGTTTGAAGCCGGCCTCTACACCGTGGCCAACAACCGGCAGGCCATGGCCGCCAAATCGCTAGCCGATGTGCGACGCCTGCGGGCACTTTCCAACCGGGGCTGGATCGTGGATTGGCGCACACTGGAGCAGTTGGGCATCGTGTACCTTCAGCATGTCGGGCAGTGGCCGTCCATGCCAAAAATGGTCGCTGGCGGGCGCGCAGACTTCTTGTTGGCCCCGTTTCAGGCAACCGTTGACCTGTCACTGCGCGTCGACACCATTCGGCTGGTGCCCATCCCCGGGCTCAAGATTGGGCTGCACGGAACACGGCATTTTTTGGTTTCCCGTCGCCACGCCCGATCCGCTGCCCTGCTCGATTGCCTGAATACCGGCTTGTCGGCGCTGCGCCAAAAGGGCGTGATCCGCCAAGCTTATGAGCAGTCCGGCTTCTTCAACACAAGGGTTACGCATTGGGCGACCCTGCGGGCGCCTGAACGTTAGCCAGCATGAAGAAACCCTTCACTCCGGTGCGTCTTTTTTTCGAAGTTTGCGCGGCTATCGTTCTGGCGGAGACGCTGGTCATGCTCGCTCTGCCTGCATTGGCGCCCGGCTTGACGGGTCTGGCCGAAGGGCTGCTGGATGTCACCCTGCTGATCCTGCTGGCGGGGCCCGCCATTTACTGGCGCTGCATGACGGCCCTGCGCCGGTCGCGCATGCCCGCCGCGGCGGGGCCGTCCCCATCCGTCAAGACTCTGGGCCTCGGGGCCGCCATCAGCATGACGGCTGCCACGCAATTGCTGGGCCTGGCGATCACGGGAGCCTTGGTGGTATGGCTCAAGTTTGATCTGGACAAGGACGCCCAGATTCAGTTTGACCGCGGTACCGAGCGCATAGAGACCGAGGTGAAGCGCCGCGTCAACCACCCCTTGCTCGGGCTCAAGGGCGCCCGTGGCGCCTACGCGGCCAGCAACGACATCACGCGACTGGAGTTCCGGGCCTATGTTGAGTCGCGGGATTTGCCCCATGAGTTCCCGGGCATACGGGGCTTTGGCTTCATCACCCGCGTGCAGCGCGGCGACCTGGACGCCTTTATTGCCCGTGAACGGGCGGACTTTGCGCCAGAATTTGAAGTCCGAACCAAGGGTGATGCGACCGACCTTTTTGTCGTCAAATACATTGAACCGATTGAGTTCAACCGGGCCGCCTTGGGTCTGGATCTGGGGCAAGAAGCGGTGCGCCGCGAAGGTATCGAACGCGCCATGAACACCGGCAAACCGGCGCTGACCGGAAAGATCGTGCTGCTGCAGGACGACAAACAGTCCCCCGGTTTTTTGTATATTCTGCCGGTCTACCGCAATGGAACGGAGCCCGTCACGCCAATGCAGCACCAGTCGGCGCTGGTCGGATTGTTGTACGCGCCCATGGTGGCCGCCGAATTGTTCGCCGGTCTGGTGGACGTGGCAGACCAGACGTTGCGCATCGAGGTGTTGGATGGCAGCACCTTGGCGCCAGAGAGCAGCCTGTTTGACTCGGGCAGCAACGGCCCCACACCTGCGATGGAGTCACCGCAGAGCTACGATGGTGTACCGATGTTGTCGGTTGTACGTTTCGTTGCCGTGGGGGGGCAGACCTTGGGCTTGCGTATTAGCACTACGCCCGCATTCCACGCCATGCAGGACCGCTCCAGCCTGGCGCTAGCCAGCATCGTCGGCGCCCTGGCCAGCCTGTTTGCAGCCCTGACCGTCTGGCTGCTCGCGGTGGGGCGTTTGCGGGCGCAGCGCCTGGCCGAGCGCATGACCGCCGATCTGGACCGACTGGCCCGGGTCGTGCAGCACACCACCAACGCCGTCACCATTGCCGACACCCGGATGCGCATCACCTGGGTCAACGAGGGCTTTACCCGCTTAACGGGGTATTCGCTGGACGAAGCCCGTGGTCGTACGCCCGGCGAACTGCTGGGCAGTGGCAAGACCGATCCACAAATCATCCATAAGCTCTTGACCGCGGTGGACTTGGGCCAGTCGTGCCGCGTAGAAGTGTTGAACCGCGCCAAGGATGGCCACGAGTACTGGGTCGATACCGAAGTGCAGCCGACCCGCGACGTAGACGGTGTGCTGATCGGGTTTATGGAAATTGGCACCGATGTGACCGTGCAAAAGCAGACCCAAAAACGGCTGGAGGTGGCCATCCGGGAGTCGAGTACCCTGCTGTCCACGGTGGAACTGCACAACATCGTTTCCATTACCGACCGCCAGGGAACCATCGTGGAGGCCAATGACGCGTTTTGCGATATCTCGGGTTACAGCCGCGAAGAACTGATCGGACAAAACCACCGCATCGTGAAATCCGGCATGCAGCCCGACCAGTTCTGGACGGATGTGTGGGCTGTCATTTCCACCGGTGCATCCTGGCGTGGCGATATTTGCAACCGCGCAAAAGACGGGTCGCTGTACTGGGTGGACAGCATGATCGCCCCATTCATTGGAGACGATGGGTTGGTGGAGAAATACGTCTCCATGCGCACCGACATTACGGAGCGCAAAAACAATGAACGCCAACTGGCCGAGGTGACGGACCGCATGACGCTGGCCATCGAAGGCGGCAGCGACTGCCTGTGGGACTGGATGGACGTCAACCAGGACGCCCAATGGTGGGCGCCCAACTATTACGTCTTGCTGGGCTACACCCCCGAAGAAGTCCCTCCGCTGGCCAGCAGCTACGTCGCGCTGCTGCATCCCGATTCAGCCGCCATCAGCACGCAGGCTGGACTGGATGCATTTGCCGGACTGCGACCATTTGACATCGAGGTGCAACTCAAAACCAAAGACCGTGGCTACCGCTGGTTCCGCACACGGGCCAAGGTCTACTTGGATGCTAGCGGTCGGCCGGCCCGGATGTCGGGTGCGACCCAGGACATCCATGATCGCAAGGTCGCCGAGGCCCAGCTCAAGGAGGCATTGGTCCATGCCGAGCAGGCCAGCATCGCCAAGAGCCAGTTCGTGGCTAACATGAGCCACGAAATCCGCACCCCCATGAATGCCATTTTGGGCATGCTCAAGCTGCTGCAGAACACCGATCTGACGGTACGCCAGCTGGACTATGCCGCCAAGACCGAAGGCGCCGCCCGCTCACTGCTGGGCCTGCTCAATGACGTTCTGGACTACTCCAAGGTCGAAGCCGGCAAGATGACGCTGGACCCACGGCCCTTCCGTCTGGACCGGCTGATGCGGGACCTGTCGGTAATTTTGTCCGCCAATGTGGGCGCCCGAAACATCGAGGTCCTGTTTGACGTCGACCCCGCAGTGCCCAAGTGCCTGTTTGGTGACGACATGCGCCTGCAGCAGGTGCTGATCAACCTGGGCGGCAATGCCATCAAGTTCACCAGTGCCGGTGAAGTTGTTTTGCACCTGCGCGTGGTGGAGCAGACGGCGCAGGACGTGCTGGTCGAATTTGCGATGCAAGACAGCGGTATTGGCATTGCTCCCGAGAACCACGCCCACATCTTCAGCGGCTTCTCGCAGGCCGAAGCGTCTACCACCCGCCGTTTTGGGGGCACGGGTCTGGGGCTGGCCATCTCAAGCCGCATGGTGGGCCTGCTCGGTGGCACGCTGGCGGTGGACAGCGTGCTGGGGCAGGGCAGCCGCTTTCACTTCCAGATACGGTTTCCGCTGGCAGAGATGCCACCGGCAGATTCGCCTGCACCCGCGATACCGGCACTGGGGGCGCTCAAGACTCTGATCGTGGACGACAACACCGTAGCCCGGGACGTGTTGCGCCACACGGTGGAGGCCATGGGCTGGCAGGTCGACACGGCGGCCAGCGGCGCCGAAGCCATTGCCCACATCGA
Organism: uncultured beta proteobacterium; assembly: GCA_903853895.1. GTDB lineage: Bacteria > Pseudomonadota > Gammaproteobacteria > Burkholderiales > Burkholderiaceae_C > Allorhodoferax. The sequence continues at coordinate 12,507 of CAINUX010000043.1, forward strand.
AGCCCGAGCGGCCGAGAAGAAGCCAATGTATGAAGTGATCTTCATGGACTGGCAAATGCCGGAAATGGACGGCTGGGAAGCCAGCCAGCGCATTCGGCAACTGGCGACTGGAGCCATCACACCCATCGTCATCATGGTGACCGCACATGGGCGCGAGCTGCTGTCTCAGCGCAGCGCCGACGAGCATGCGCTGATCAACGGTTTTCTGGTCAAACCGGTCACCGCCTCCATGCTGCTCGACGCCGTGGTGGATGCCAAAGCAGCGGCCAGGGCAGCGGCGCAAGGCCAAAACCCGACAGCGCCCAAGGCAATCATCAAACCCAAACGGCTGCAAGGTCTGCGCATTCTGGTGGTGGAAGACAACAAGATCAACCAGATGGTGGCCAAAGGGCTGCTGGCACAGGAAGGTGCCACGGTCACACTGGCCGACGACGGGCAATTGGGTGTCGCCGCAGTGGCTGCGGAGCAGCCCGCATTCGACGCCGTATTGATGGATGTGCAGATGCCCGTGATGGACGGTTATGCGGCCACGCGTACCATCCGCCAGGAGCTGGGGTTGACTGCGTTGCCCATCATCGCCATGACGGCCAACGCCATGGCGTCCGACCGTGCCGCCTGTCTGGCGGCCGGCATGAACGACCACGTGGGCAAACCCTTTGAGCTGGACCATCTGGTGGCCATGTTGCTGCGCTTTACAGCACTAGCCCCCCAAACAAGAACTCCGCCAGACAGCGACCATTGACGACTTCAGATCCTCTTTATGCGAAAAGACCTACACATGACACAAGCTTCTCCATTTCACCGACGCGCCCTTGGACGGGTAGTAGTGGCCAGCCTGGCAGGCTTACTGACACTGGGCGCGCCCGTGCAAGCCCAGGAAAACGGGGTGTACCGTTTTTCGCCAGTGAACCTCTATGGCATTGAACTGACCGCCAGCTACTGGAACCCCATCATCGACTACGTGTCCACCAAGAGTGGCGTCAAACTGCAGCTCAAGATCGGCCGTACGTCTGCGGACACCACCGCCTATGTTCTGGCCAACGAGGTGGAGTTCGTATTTTCCAACCACCTGTTCAGCCCGGAGCGCGACCATCTGGGTTGGAAGGTATTTGGCCGTCGCGCCACGGCCCCCATTCGCAGCCAGATCGTGGTGCTGGCCGAATCGCCCATCACCAAGCTGGAGCAACTGGCCAACGAAGCAGTCGCGTTTCCAGGTCCCGAGGGGACCGTCACCTACAAGTTTTCCTACGCCCATCTGTTGAACCAGAAAATTCCGGTTCAAGTGGTCTTCGCCGGCAACATGGATGGTGCGTTTGCCCAACTCGCCAGCGGCAAAGTCAAGGCGGCAGGAACCCAGTCGCAACTCAGTGCGGGCTGGTCCAAGCGGGAGAGCAAAACGCTGCGGGTGTTGTGGGAGTCGGATCCGCTCAATGACCTGGCCCTGATGGCATCAAAAAGTGTAGCCGCCAAGGATTTGGCGGCGGTCAGCAAGGCCTTCCTGGAGATGGGCCGCGACCCCGTAGGGCAAAAGGTGCTGGCCAGTGTCTCTGAACTGGTGAAGCTGCCACCCACAACGGTCTTTGTGCCCTCCACTGGCGCAGACTACACCGGTTACCGCAACTTCTACCAAACTGCACCCGCGAGCCTGCGCTAAGCACTTGCAGGACCAACTGTTGTGATGGACATAAAGTTCCTGGGCCGCCTGCTGCCCTCATCGCTGAGCAACCGGGTGTTTGCGCTGTATGGCGTGACCCTGCTGCTATTTGTCGTCGGGGGGCTTGGGCTCTTCCTGAAGTACCAGTTCCAGCGACAGGTGGAGGATACTGAGCTTGCCTCCGTGATGTTGATCGAGGTCGTAGCCCAGGCGGTGCAGGACAGCGTGGTGATCGGCGACTTTGACTCCGTGCAAAAAATCCTCAACAAAGGCGTGCAGGGCTCGCAGTTTTCCTCCGCACGGTTTATTGCTACGGGTGGCGGCACCGTGCGTGCGGACAACCAGTTGCAAGGGGAGCGCCAGGCACCCGCGTGGCTCGTGCATCGGGTGCAGAAGTCACTCGACGATGTCAACCGCAATGTGTCGGTCGGCGGCAAAGACTATGGCATTTTGCGGCTTCAGTTTGACTCCACTGCCGTGGCGGCGGGTCTGTGGTCGTTGTCGCTTCTGGCGCTGTCAGGCGGTGCGGCGGCGCTGACCGCCGGACTGCTCCTGATTCGCATCGCCCTGTCACGCTGGCTGGGTGGCCTGGAGCGACTGCGCGCAACGGTAGAAACTATGGGAACCAGTGCGACGCGATCCATCGATCTGGTCATCGACAACGCACCCGCCGAGATCCAAAGCCTTGTCGACATGGTCAACCAAACCGCTACCTTGGTGCGCGAGCGTGAAACCACGCGCCGTGCGTTGGACCAGCAAAAATTTGCGCTGGACCAGCATGCCATCGTCAGCGTCACGGATGCAGACGGCTTCATCCTCTACGCCAATGACCGGTTCTGTGAGATCAGTGGCTACGACAGTGCAGAAGTGATCGGGCACAACCAGCGTGAATTCCGCTCCGATGAGCACCCCGACATCTATTACGAGCAGATCTGGCAAACCGTATCGAGCGGTCAGGTATGGCATGGGGAGCTCTGTAGCCGCAAGCGCAATGGCAATCTGTATTGGGTCGATGCAACCGTGGTTCCCATTCTGGCCGAGGACGGCGTCACCACCCTGTACATCACCATCCGCACCGACATCACGGCACGCAAGGAAGCCGAGCAGGCGCGCCAGGCCGTCAATGCTGCGCTGACCGAGCGTTCAGCGCAACTCCAAGCCGTGCTGGACAACATCTCGCAAGGGGTGGCAATGATTGCCGCGAACAAGTCGCTGGTGATCCAGAGCCGGCGTGTCATGGAACTGCTCGACATTCCTCCGCATTTGATGGGGGCCGAGCTTGGCATGATCATCGCTCACCAGACCGAGCGCGGCGACTTTGGAGACGACTTTGGGCTCGTGGAGGAGTGTGCGCGGCCTTATCTGCGTGCCTTCGCGCGGGGCGAGGAGGTTGTGCCGCCACCTTTGTACAAGCGCAAGACCGCTTCCGGGCGCACGCTGGAGATTGGCACCACCACGCTCGATACGGGTGTGACGGTGCGCACGTTTACCGATGTCACCACCTATGTCGAAGCGCAGGCCCGCGCCGAACAGGCCAGCATCGCCAAGGGGCAGTTCCTGGCCAATATGAGCCACGAAATCCGTACCCCCATGAACGCCATTCTGGGTCTGCTCCAGTTGCTGCGCGACACGAACATGACGGAAACTCAGCTGGACTACGTCCTAAAAACCGAAGGTGCCGCACGTTCCTTGCTGGGACTTCTCAACGACATTCTGGATTTTTCCAAAATTGAAGCCGGAAAAATGGCGCTGGACCCCCGGCCATTCGACCTGGACAAGATGCTGCGCGACCTCGCGGTTATTTTGGCCCCCAACGCCAGCAGCCAGTCGATCACTGTCCGTTTCGATGTCGAACCGGACGTCCCGCGTAACCTGATCGGCGATGACATGCGTCTGCTGCAGGTGTTGATCAATCTAGGCGGCAATGCTGTCAAGTTCACCAGCCAGGGCGACGTGGTGCTACGGGTGCGCATGGTCGAGCACGGCACGTCAGACGTGCTGCTGGAGTTTGCGATGTGCGACAGCGGCATTGGCATCGCGCCCGAAAACCACAAGCACATCTTTAATGGCTTCTCGCAGGCCGAGGCGTCTACCACCCGGCGATTTGGCGGCACCGGATTGGGACTGGCGATCTCCGGTCGTTTGGTGGCCCTGCTCGGTGGCGAACTCAAACTCACCAGTGTCGAAGAGCAGGGCAGCACCTTCTACTTCCAGCTTCGGCTATTGCGGGCCGCTAATTCGGGCACCTGCGCGCCGACTCCCGCCAACCCCGGCAGCACTGCGGCCCTCCCGTCCAAACGGCTACAGGGCCTGCGGATCCTGGTGGTGGAAGACAACAAAATCAACCAGATGGTGGCCAAAGGTCTGCTGGCCAAGGAGGGTGCCGACATCACGCTGGCAGATAACGGGCAATTGGGTGTGGACGCCGTGGTGGCGGCCCAGCCCCCGTTTGACGCCGTGCTGATGGACATCCAGATGCCGGTAATGGACGGCTACGCCGCCACTCGCGTCATCCGCAAAGACCTGGGGCTTGCCACACTGCCCATCATTGCCATGACAGCCAATGCCATGGCGTCAGACCGTGCCGCGTGCCTGGAAGCCGGCATGGACGACCACGTGGGAAAACCGTTTGAACTGAACCACCTGGTGGGCTCCATCTTGCGCCTGTGCGCAAGGTAGTGCCTATGCGGGACGGCCCAACACTTCCCAGCGCTCCAGCGCAACCATCAGCTCGTCATCGATCTGGGCATTGCGCGTGGCCAGCTTCATGGCCCGCACGTTGTCGATAGAGTACAGGCTGCCGTCCGCCAGCGCGGTATTGACTTCGCGCTGTTCGGCTTCCAGCGCGGCAATCAAGTCGGGCAGCCCGTCGAGTTCGCGCTGATCTTTGAAGCTGAGTTTCTTGGGCTTGACCAGGGGCGGTGCGGCCGGCGCAGTTGCCGACACGGCAGCCGTGGCTTGCTCCTGTTTTTGTAGCTGCTCACGCTCGTAGTTAAAGGGCTTGGCCGTGGTTTTACCAAGCGCTGCATTGATTTCGTTGGCGCGCTTGGTCTGGATCAGCCAGTCACTCACTCCGCCTTCGTACTCGCGCCATTTGGCATCGCCCTCATAGGCAATGGTACTGGTGACCACGTTGTCCAAAAAGGTGCGGTCATGGCTGACCAGGAACACCGTGCCGTCGTAGTTTTGCAGCAGGTCTTCCAGCAGCTCCAGCGTGTCGATGTCCAGGTCGTTGGTCGGCTCGTCCAGCACCAGCACATTTGCGGGTCTGGCGAACAGACGCGCCAGCAGCAAACGGTTGCGCTCGCCACCGCTCAAAGATCGCACCGGCGAATTGGCCCGTGCCGGCGAGAACAAAAAGTCGCCCAGGTAGCTCTTGACGTGTTTCTTCTGGTTGCCGATCTCGATCCACTCGCTGCCGGGGCTGATGAAGTCTTCCAGCGTTGCGTCCAGGTCCAGCGCGTTGCGCATCTGGTCGAAGTAGGCCACCGAAATATTGGCGCCCTGGCGCACCGTGCCCCACGGGCTGTGACCAGGCTCGGGTGCTGGCGAGTTGGCGGGTGCCGGGTCGGCCTTGTGTTCGCCCAGAATCAGCTTCAGCAGCGTAGTCTTGCCCGCGCCGTTGGGCCCCAACAGGCCAATCTTGTCGCCACGCAGAATGGTGGCACTGAAGTCGTGCACGATTTTGCGATCGCCAAAGCTCTTGCTGACATGCGTCAGCTCGGCCACCAGCTTGCCGCTGGCGGAGCCACTGCTGACATCCATATTGACGCTGCCCACCACCTCGCGCCTGGCCTGATGCTTGGCGCGCAGCTCGCCCAGGCGCACGATGCGTGCCGTGGCGCGGGTGCGGCGCGCTTCCACACCCTTGCGAATCCAGATCTCTTCCTGTGCCAGCAGCTTGTCGGCCTTGGCGCTGATCACGGCCTCTTGCGCCAACTGTTCTTCTTTTTGCAGCAGATAGGCGGCAAAGTTGCCGGGGTAGGACAGCAGCTTGCCGCGGTCCAGTTCCACAATGCGCGTGGCCACGTTATCCAGGAACGAGCGGTCGTGGGTGATGGTGATGATGCTGCCCTTGAAATCGACCAGCAGACCCTCCAACCATTCAATACTGTCCAGATCCAGGTGGTTGGTCGGCTCGTCCAACAACAGCACATCGGGTTGCGCCACCAGCGCCTGCGCCAGGGCCACGCGCTTTTTGGTGCCGCCGGACAGAGTGCTGACAATCGCCTCGGGGTTCAGGTGCAGTCGCTGCAGGGTTTCGTTGACGCGCTGTTCCCAGTTCCAGCCGTCCAGGGTTTCGATCTCGCTTTGCATCGCATCCAGGTCGCCGTGGCCCAGGCAGTACTCTTCAATCAGGCCGATAACCCTCTCCAAACCTGATCGGACAGCTACAAAAACCGTAGCATCCGCGTCGAGCTGCGGTTCTTGCGCCACATAGGAAATACGGGTGCCGCTTTGCACCTGTAGGGTGCCGTCGTCGGGTTTCTCCATGCCGCCCAGAATTTTGAGCATGGAGGATTTGCCGGCGCCGTTGCGGCCGATCAGGCCCACGCGCTCCTGCGTTTCAAGGGAAAAATCAGCGTGGTCGAGGAGCGGGACGTGCCCAAATGCCAGCTGGGCGTCAAGTAAAGTGATAAGTGCCATGTGGGGTGGATTATCCCTTGTGCCAACTTGGCGCCATTGATTGATGCAAATCAACATATCTGAATCAATCCTGCCGATTTATTCAATTCCCCGACTCAACCTGACACACTGCAAAATCCGTTCGCATCAGGAACAATCCTGGGAAGCCTACCGGTGTGCCCGGTAGGCCGGATTACTCGTCAAGCAGGTTCAAATGGCGTCAGATTCGTTTCAAAGAGACAGTCATGTGCCAAGGGCAGTGCCCGGCCTTGTCCGGCATCGCCGCTGGTGGTTCGTGCTTCTTCTCCTATGGGGTGCTACCGTCTGGATGGCCCTTGCGTCCCACATAAATGATATTCACGCGCAGAGCATTCGGGTGGCAACCGAAGGCGCCCGAAACATGTTCCGCATGGTCGTTCTGACCCGCAGCTGGAACGCCAGCCACGGGGGTGTTTACGTGCCCGTGACACCGCAGACCCAACCAAACCCATTTCTGGACATTGCACGTCGCGACGTCAGCACAACGGACGGACAGGCCCTCACCCTGGTTAACCCGGCCTATATGACGCGCTTGATTGCAGAGAAGGCGGAGTCCGACTCGGGCGCAATCTTCCGACTGACCAGCCTGCGACCCATCCGCCCACAAAATGCGGCTGATGACTGGGAGACCACGGCCTTGCTTTCGTTTGAAAGCGGCAACACGGAAACCATTGCCGTTACCCAAAGCCCGCCAGCCGAGCAATTGCGATACATGGCCCCACTGCTGGTGCAGGAGGCCTGCATACCGTGCCATGCCAAACAGGGCTACAAGGTGGGTGATGTGCGGGGCGGCATTAGTGTGTCGCAGCGTTACGCACCCATCGCAGCGGCCACCCACGCGGGTGTTCAACAGTCCCAGTTGATCTACGGCGCGGTGTTCGTTTTGGTGGCGGCAATGGGATGGCTGCTGCTGGAACTGCTGCGACGACGTTGGTTGGAGCTAGGTGGAAAAATTTACGAACTGCAGCACACCCGGGAAGAGCTGATTCACAGCGAAAAGATGGCTTCGCTGGGGCGCATGGTGGCGGGCTTCGCGCACGAAATCAACACCCCCATCGGGGTGGCCGTGGGCGCGGTTTCCCATAATGAGGGCACATTGGACCGCATCTCCACGATGTTGAGTCAGGAAGAGGTTAGCGAAGACTCTTTGCGCGGTGAGCTGGCAGACTTGCGGCAAAGCAGCGCCCTGGCCATGGCCAACCTGCGTCGAGCCGCCAATCTGGTGCAAAGCTTCAAGCGAACGTCGATCGACCAGACGTCCGAACATGCGCGCGCGTTTGAGATGAAGGAGCTGATCAACGACGTGTTGTTCGCCCTGCAAGGCGTGCTGAAGCGGCTGCCCATAACCATCGACGTGGACTGCCCCGACGCGATCCGCCTCAACGGCGTGCCGGGATTGATTGAGCAGCTACTGACCAACCTGGTCATGAATGCCGTGCAACATGCTTTTTGTGATGGACAGCGTGCGGGCAATATCACCATTCGCGTGCGGCGCGAAGGAGCCAATGTCCACCTGGAGTTCGCAGACGATGGGGTTGGTATGGATGCGGATCAGATCGTGCGCATTTTCGAGCCGTTCTACACCACACGCCGGGGCAAGGGTGGCTCCGGTCTGGGTTTGTATATTTGTTATGGCATCGTCACTGACCGTCTGGGTGGAAGCATTGAATGCCATCGTCAGGCGCAGTCGGGTTGCCGTTTTGATGTGCGTTTTCCCGCAGAACGTATGGACCCCCAAGGAGAGGCTATCCCATGAAACTGATTCGTACCCGCAGTGAACCTATTGTTTCGACCGACAACCCGCACGGCGCGCGCCACACCTGGAAGTTGCTGGTGGTTGATGATGAGCCAGACATGCGCGAGCTCACCCGTATCAACCTCAAGGGGTTCCGGTTTGCTGACCGTGACCTGGAGATTGTGGAGGCGGCCTCGGCCTACGAAGCGCGTGAGGTGCTGGCAAATAACCCCGATATTGCGGTGGCGCTGGTGGATGTGGTGATGGAGACCGACGATGCTGGCTTGCGATTGGTGGAGTACATCCGCAAGGAATTGAAGAATACGGTGGTGCGGCTCATCATCCGCACCGGCCAGCCTGGGCTGGCACCGGAGCGCTACGTGATCGACCACTACGACATTGACGATTACAAGGACAAAACGGAGCTTACCGCCACCCACCTGTACACCGCCGTGCGCTCCGCTGTCAAGTCTTACCGCGATCTGCGCACCATCGATTTGAACCGGGTGGGGCTACAACACGTTTTAAAGTCGGCACCCGACATTTACCGCATCACCAACCGATCATTGGACCAGTTTTTTCAGGGCGTTCTGACCCAGATTATCGGTTTGTGCAACCTGTCGGGCTCCAGCTTTATCTCCACGGTCGATGGCGTGATTGCCACGTTTGACCACAGGGAGGCGACGCTGCAGGCGGCATCTGGCAGCTTGGCCAACGATGACCGCTTCGAGCGGATTCGCAGCCAATGCAGCGAGGCCATCCTGACTGGCCAGATGCCCGATGGCTTGCGCAAGGATGCCTATGTCGTGCCATTGCTGGTGCAGAGGGTTCCGGTCGGATTTATCTACATTGAGCCAACCCAGGATCTCGATGAATCAGACCGCAGCCTGATCACCATGATGGCGCAGCAGTGCTCCAGTGCACTGGAGAATCTGCGCCTGCACATTGACCTGACCCAGTCCTACGACCATATGCTCGACATGCTGGCCCGCATTGCCGAGTTCAAGGACAGCACGACCGGCAGCCACATCAACCGCATAGACCACTACACGCGCCTGGTGGCCGTTGAGCTGGGCATGTCGACTGAAGAGGCCGTGCTGTGCGGCAAGGCCAGCCGGCTGCACGATGTGGGCAAGGTTGGCATTCCGGATTCAATTTTGCGCAAGCCCGGCAAACTCACTGCTGAAGAGTACGACGTCGTGAGATCCCATACCCAGATTGGCGGGCGCATCCTGGCCGATGACCGCATTCTGGCAATGGCCTGTGATGTGGCCCTGCACCACCACGAGCGTTGGGACGGAAAAGGCTACCCCGAAGGCCGTCCATCGCGGGATTTCCATATGGTGACGCGCATCGTCAGCGTAATTGATGTGTTTGATGCGCTGGTCAGCCAGCGCCCCTACAAGGAACCCTGGGAGCCGTCGCGTGCGGCGCAGGAAATCGAGCAGGGCGCAGGTACCCAGTTTGATCCAACGGTAGTGCCTGCCTTCTTGAAGTTGTACCGCAACGGCAGCTTTGACAGCATCATCCTCGCGGCACAACACGAGAGCAGCTTTCCCGAGCCTCAGACCCACTGACTCGGCACGCTAGCGGCTGCTCGGAAAGCTGAACACCGCCCCCTCCCGCACTCCTGCACTGGGCCAACGCTGCGTAATCGTCTTGCGTTTGGTATAAAACCGCACGGCATCCGGGCCATAGGCGTGCAGGTCGCCAAACAGGCTACGCTTCCAGCCGCCAAACGAATGGTAGGCCACCGGCACGGGCAGGGGCACGTTGACGCCGACCATGCCGACCAGAATGTTGTCGGTGAAGTAGCGTGCGGCCTCGCCGTCGCGGGTGAAGATGCAGGTGCCGTTGCCGTACTCGTGGGCGTCTATCAGGTCCATGGCTTCCTGCAGCGTCTTGACGCGCATGACGCCCAGCACCGGGCCAAAGATTTCTTCCTGATAAATCACCATGCCGGGCTCCACGTGGTCGAACAGGCAAGGGCCGAGAAAATAGCCATCCTCATGGCCAGCCACCTTGACGCCACGTCCGTCCACCACCAGCGTGGCGCCTTCGGCCTCGCCCTGGTCCACGTAGCCTTTGACCTTCTCGTAGTGCGGCTTGGTGACCAGCGGACCCATGTCGCTGCTGGCGTCTGTGCCGGGGCCGACTTTCATTTTGGCGATTTCCACTGTCAGCGCGGCCACTACTGCGTCCGCCGTGGCGTCGCCGATGGCGACCACCAGCGGGATGGCCATGCAGCGCTCTCCGCAGGAGCCATAGGCCGCACCCATCAGCGCGCTCACCGCATTGGCGATGTCGGCGTCGGGCATGACCACAGCGTGGTTCTTGGCGCCGCCCAGGGCCTGCACGCGCTTGCCGTGGGCGCAGCCGGTGGTGTAGATGTACTCGGCAATGGGGGTCGACCCAACAAAGCTCACTGCCTTGACGCGGGGGTCGGTCAACAGCGTGTCCACGGCCTCCTTGTCGCCGTTGACCACATTGAGCACGCCGGGTGGCAGACCGGCTTCCAATGCCAGTTCGGCAATGCGTAGCGTGGAACTGGGGTCGCGTTCTGAAGGTTTGAGGATGAAGGTGTTGCCGCATGCGACGGCCATGGGCCACATCCACAGCGGCACCATGGCCGGAAAGTTGAACGGAGTGATACCGGCAGTCACGCCCAGCGGCTGAAATTCGCTCCACGAGTCCATGGCCGGGCCGACGTTCTTGCTGTGCTCGCCCTTGAGCAACTCGGGGGCGTAGCTGGCGTACTCCACGTTCTCGATGCCGCGCTGCAACTCGCCCGCCGCGTCGCTCAGCACCTTGCCGTGTTCGGCGGTGATCAGCGCGCACAGTTCGTCGGAGTGCTGCTCGAGCAATACTTTGAGGTTGCCCATCACGCGGGCGCGCTTGAGGGCTGGTGTGTTGCGCCAGGCCGGGTACGCGGCTTGTGCGCTGGCGATGGCTTCTTCCACCGTGGTCTTGCTGGCCAGCAGCACGCGCTTCTCTGCCTTGCCCGTCGCGGGGTTGAAAACGTCCTGGGCGCGCGTACCGGTGGTGACGATCTTGCCGTCAATCAGATGGCCGACAGTGGGGAGTTGGGACATGGGTTTTCCTGAATTATTGTCAATAAAAAGTGGCACTAGCCCGCGTGAATAGTGCTTGAGTAGCTATAAAAACAGGAGCAAATGGAATCAGGCGGTGGCGTTGAGTGCTTCGCCCAGGGCGTTGACCAGGCTGTCGATCTCGGCCTTCTCAATGATGAAGGGCGGTGCCAGCTGAATGGTGTCGCCGCCATAGCGCACGTAGAAGCCCTTTTCCAGGCAGCGCATGGCAATCTCATAGGGTCGTTTCGCGGGTTCGCCGGGTAGCGATGCAATGGTGATACCGGCGGCCAAGCCATAGTTGCGGATGTCGGCGACATGCTTGGCACCCTGCAGGCTGTGCACGGCCTGCTCAAAGTAGGGTGCCAGTGCAGCGACGCGCTCCACCATGTTCTCCTTGACCAGCACATCCAGCGCGGCAATGCCAGCGGCGCATGCCACCGGGTGGGCAGAGTAGGTGTAGCCGTGCGGGAACTCCAGCATGTAGTCCGGCCCGCCTTGGGCCATGAAGGTGTCGTAGATTTCTTTCTTGGCGACGACAGCACCCAGTGGCTGCGCGCCATTAGTGATCTGCTTGGCGACATTCATGATGTCGGGCGTCACGCCAAATGCGGCGGCGCCCGTGTAGGCACCCATGCGGCCAAAACCGGTGATGACTTCGTCAAAAATCAACAGGATGTTGTTGGCCGTGCAGATTTCGCGCAGACGGGCCAAGTAGCCCACCGGTGGAATCACGACACCGGCCGAGCCGGACATGGGCTCGACGATGACGGCGGCGATGTTGGATGCGTCGTGCAGCGCAATCAGCTTGAGCAACTCATCGGCCAACTCGGCACCCGTGGGGGGCATGCCCTTGTGGAACGATCCCGCTGGGGGTTGGGTATGCGGCAAGTGGTCGGACTCAATGCCCTGGCCGAAGGTCTTGCGGTTGCCCAGAATGCCGCCGACCGAAATGCCGCCGAAGTTGACTCCGTGGTAGCCCTTTTCACGCCCGATCAGGCGGGTCTTGGTTCCCTGGCCCTTGGCACGCCAGTAGGCGCGGGCCATCTTCAGCGAGGTGTCTGCAGACTCGGAGCCCGAGCCGGTAAAGAACACGTGGTCCAGCCCATCAGGGGTCAGGGCACAGATCTTGTTGGCCAGCTCGAAGGACAGGGGGTGGCCAAACTGGAAAGCCGGGGAGTAGTCCATCGTGCCGATCTGGCGACTCACCGCTTCGGTGATCTCCGCCCGGCCATGGCCCAGGCCGCAGCACCACAGGCCTGACAGGCCGTCCAGGATTTTGCGGCCATTGCTGTCGGTGTAATAGGCGCCCTGGGCGCTTACCAGCATGCGCCCGGACTGGGGGCCAGCGGCCTTGAAATTGCGGTTCGCCGTGAAGGGCATCCAGTGGGCTTCCAGCCACGCGGAGTCATCCGGAAAGGCACTGGTGCTGGTGACGGCGGCGGATGGTGTCGTGGAGCGGGCAGTGTCGTTGAGTTTCATGGCATTCCTAATCAGTTGGGATCAGAGCACATTTGCTGTGCAAAGTGGTCCGACCCGTAAGGTTTCAGTCCTGGTCTGCGCGCCTGCGGCAGGGTGCAACGGTTCCCGCAAGGGCTTGCGAGGGTCTTTCGTATTGTGGGCGGCTCTGTTACTCTTATAAAGTAACAGTTATCACTCTTCAGTTATCAAAAAATGCAAGTGACCAAGATGCCCCCCATGCTCCTCCACTGTGTGTGGATCGCTTCCATCCAAAGTGGTGCCTCTTATCTTGTGGCGGCCCGGCGATGAAAAGAGCCGTGCTCGGCCAGATCAGCGATATGGACCTGCGCCTGCTGCGCGTGTTCCGCGCGGTGGTGGACTGCGGTGGCATGGCGGCGGCGGAACTGGAACTCAATATTGGCACCTCTACTGTAAGTCGCCACATCAAGGATCTGGAAACCCGCCTGGGGCTGACCCTGTGCCGCCGCGGTCGGGCCGGCTTTGCGCTGACGCCCGAGGGTGAGAAGATTTATGCCCAGACCGCCCAGTTGCTGGCGGCGACCGACGCTTTTCGCAGTGGGGTGGACGATATTCACCAACGCATGGGAGGGCAACTGAATGTCGCCATGTTCGACAAGACGGCCAGCAACCCCGCTTCTCACATTGCGCAGGCGATTGCTCTGTTCACACAGCGAGCGCCTGACGTGGCGTTGCACCTGCATGTGGGCACTATGACCGCAATCGAACGGGGCGTTCTGGATGGGCAGTACCAAATCGGCATCATTCCCGGCCACCGTAGCTCGGATGCGCTGGAGTACGTCGAATTGTTCGACGAGACCATGCTGCTGTACGGCGGTGCCGACCATCCACTGATGGGGTCGAATCCGCAGACGCTCGATTGGGACAGTTTGCGGGCCTACCCATTTGCCGGGTTGGGCTATCACTCACCGAATATGGAAATCAGCCAACAGGTGCGCCTGACGCGCAAGGCGACAGGCTTTGACCAGGAGGCCATTGCGACCTTGATCCTGTCGGGTCAATTCCTGGGTTTTTTGCCCGACCACTACGCACAAAGCTTCGTGAGAACGGGCCAGATGCGCGCGATCCAACCGACACTATTTCGCTACGCATGCCAGTTTTTTGCCATCACCCGGCGCTCGCCTCAACCCGCGCGGGCGACCCGCGCGTTTCAGGGCTGCCTAACCAAAGCGCATGCTTTGGCGCAACCCAGGGCCTGATTAGCCGCCCTTTTTGGAGCGCTTGCCGGGGTTCTTCTTGCTGCGTGTAGCGGTGCCACGCTCCAGGCTTACCTTTTGTCCACGGCCGCCGGTTGGCAGGGTGAAGCCTGGCAGGGTTGCGGGACGTGGAGTGGCTTTACGGTCTGCTTCGGTGACGATCTGATTGCCCATGTGATTCTTTCCTGAGAAATTGGTTGGGGTTGATGTTTTTGCAAAGGCAGTATTAGGCCATAAACTGAAAGGGGAGGCAAAATCCAAGGTGTCCCAAGCACGTACCGACTACCGCCAACGTGTCTTCATCGATTGAGCTTCCATATCTTTCACGCCCATTCAAACATTAGTTAGACTAATGACTTTGCGAGGCAGGGCGTAGACGGAGTAGCCGGCACGCTTTGAGCCAAAAAAACGATGGGGTGTTCGGAGATGGTTTATGCGCACATTTGATACTGACGCCCTGGAATGCCTGGCTGCTATTGTTGAAGAAGGTGGATTTGAACGTGCGGCGGTTCGACTATCCGTAACCCAGTCCGCAGTTTCGCAGCGCTTGCGGGCGCTGGAAGCCCAGGTGGGTACTGTCTTGCTGGTGCGCAGCCGCCCCATCAAACCTACTTCAGCCGGCCGTTTGCTGATCAAGCATGCCATGCAGATGCGTCTGCTGCGCGCCGATCTGGAAACCGATTTGCAGGATTTGACGCCAGGCACCGGCGCCATGCGTGAAGAAGACCGCATCTCCATTGCCATCAATGCCGACAGCATTGCCACCTGGGCACTCCCGGCATTGGGCGATATGGTGAGTGAAGGCTTACCCCTTGAAATCATCACCGATGATCAGGACTTTACCCATGAATGGTTGCGCGAAGGGCAGGTACTAGGCTGCGTAACTACGCTCAAACAGGCCCTGCGCGGTTGCAAGGTTTTGCCGCTGGGGGCGATGCACTATGTAGCGGTCGCCAGTCCTGCCTATGCCGCCACCCATTGTCCAACGGGACTTACGCCCCACAACTTCCGGACCATTCCGTTCATCGCTTTCAACCGTAAGGACGATTTGCAGACAGACTTTGTCAGCCGCGCGTGTGGCCTGCGCCGTGTGGCGCTGAGTCAACGTTTTGTGCCCAGTTCTGAAGGCCAAGTGCGCGCCGTACTCTCGGGCTGGGGCGCCAGTGTATTGCCGGAGTTGCAGGTTCACAGTCTGTTGGCCAGTGGTGAACTGGTCAACTTGGCGCCCACGGTGACACTGCCCGTGAACTTGTACTGGCACTGTTGGAACCTGGATTCGGTAGTGATTGACCGGTTGACGGCAGCGCTGTCAAGCGCCGCTGCAGTCGCATTGAAGACTTCATAGTCGTAAATTATCCTTTGCCTGTTTTTTCTGACGTCTTCGGCTAAACTGGCGCCATGAAATCCAGCCCGGGCGCAAAAATCTCGTTCAAAGCACAAATGCTGCAGGCGCGTGAGGACGCGATCATCCGCGTTGTGAATCACCTGTTGGCAGAGAAAGGATTCGACGCAATGACAGTGGATGAGGTGGCTGCCAATGTTGGCATCGCCAAGGCCAGCCTCTACAAACACTTTCCCAGCAAGGAAGATCTGGCCGCCGCCGCTATGGTGCGTGTTATGCGTCACGCACAGACCTACCTGGAAGGGATCGCCGAAGAGACCCCGTCGCTGGAAAAACTGCGTCAAGTTGTACGCTGGACCATGGAGCTCAAACTGGCGGGAGAAATGCCTTCACTACCAAGCCAAAATTCCAGCTTGCGCGCCACGCTCATCAGCAACCAGGATTACATGAACGGTCTGATAGAGGTCAGCGACCGGTTGGGGGGATGGATTGAAGCGGCGCAGGCTCAGGGCAGTATCAATCCGCAGTTGCCGGCCATTGCCATCCTGTACACGCTGTACGCCAGAGCGTGCGACCCGGTGCTTGAATTTCTGAAGATGGGCGCTCAGCACACCGACGCACAAATCGTGGACTTTGTGCTGTCGACCTGCTTTGATGGGTTGAACGCGCGTTAGCGCACCAGCAGCACTGGCACCTTGCAGTGCGCCAGCACCTGATTGGTCACGGAGCCCATCACCATGCTCACCACGGCACCATGGCCATGCGATCCCATGACCACCAGATCGAACTTGCCATCGGTCGCCAATTTGGCGATGGTGACACCGGCCGGGCCGACTTTCCATTGTGATTTGGCGTCAATGCCGTGGCGCAGCAGAAACTTGGAAACGGGAGCCAGTACCTTCTCGCTCTCTTCCGCATAGTACGTATCCACTATGTCCTTGCCCACTGCGGCGCGGGCACGGGGCGGCAAGGCAGGCTGTGCGGTAAAAACGGTGAATTCATTCTTGCCATTGAGCAGGCTCTCGTGGGTGCTCAAATAGGCCAGCATCTTCTTGCTATAGGGGCTGCCGTCAACGGCCAGAAGTATCTTCATGGTTCACTCCTCGGTGCAATGCTCTCAGTGTAACCATCGGCTACACACCAACTTCAACGAGGTAGTCCGGTTTGAATGCTAGCTGTTCGTTTTTTCGGGCGTATCCCAGGGGGTTGGCCACTACCCGGCAGCCCAGGGCCGTGTAGTCGCTGGGCGCATGCAAGTGCCCATGAAACCACCATTGCGCCAGCGGCAACATGTCATCTAACGCGTTGCAAAAGCCGGCCGTACCCGGCGTACGACCGTAGCGCGGGTCAGCGCTGAGCAAGCTGGGTGCGAAGTGCGTCACGACGACGGTGGTTCCTGCGAACCGTTGCGCCAAAGCTTCCCGCAGCCAGGTCTGACAGAGCAGCGCCTGTTCACGCAAACCTTCGGCCAGCCACGGCGCTCCCTTGCGGGTCGTCAGGGTCTTGCGCAAATAGTAATTTGCTGCGCGAAATGCCTTGTCGCGGGACTTGAGCAGTTGCGCCAACGGGTTGGCAGCAGGCTCCGTGCCATTGCGCGTGGGCACGTCGGACGTATCTGGTGCCAGCGCGTCAAAGTCTGACCACAGCGTCGTCCCTACAAACCGCACACCGGACAACACGACCGACTCCCGCTCCAGCCAGATCAGGCCCAAACGATCACAGGTTTCGCGCAGACGAATGTGCGCTTCGTCGAAGTCCATGCCGTCGTACTCATGGTTTCCCGGCACGAAAATGACAGGCGTCGGCCAGCCATTGCGGGGGGAGAACTGGCCCAAGCCAAAGTCGGTATCGGTCAGCAGGGAGCCGGACTGGTAGGAACCGATATCGCCTGCCAATACCAGCAGGTCGGCTCCGGGTGCCGGCTGTGCAATCCAATGCGGGTGCGCCTCCAGATGCAAGTCTGACAACAGTTGAAGTTTCATGGTTTGAAGGCTCGTTCTGCCAAAACCGCCACCCGCGCCCTTAGCCAGGCGTGCGCTGAGGAACTGTCCTGGCGCTGGTGCCATAGGGCGTCCACCTGGATGGTCAGCGGCGCAAGGGGCAACTCTCGCAAAACCAGCTGATCAGCAAAGCCGGTGACGTTGACGAAGTGCCGTGGCAAGACCGTCAACAGGTCCGAATGCGCAACCACTTTTCCCGCAGTAAAGAACTGGTTGACCGTCAGCACGACGCGTCGGCTACGTCCCAGCACAGCCAACGCTTCATCGATGAAGCCGTGCGCCCTACCTGAGAAGCTCACCAACATGTGCCGTGCAGAACAGTAGCGATCCAGCGTAAACGCGCCCTTGGCCAATGGATGACCGCGGCGCATGACACACACATAGTCCCCTTGAAACAAGCGGTGGTGCAAGAATGAAACCTCCTCACCGGATTGCGCACGGGCAGCAAGGTCTGTCATAACCGCAGGGAAGTTTCCGATCGCCAGATCCGCATGCCCTTCGTCCAATAGACGCCGTGGGTCCCGGGTGGTCAGGGGAACTACCCGCAACGAGATGCCAGGCGCCTGTTCGGTAATGAGCGCGACCAACGGCGGCATCAATTCTGCGGCGGTTGCATCGGCCATGGTCAGCACAAAGGTCGTGTTGGCGCTGGATGCCTCAAAGACACTGGGTTCCAGTGCGGTTTGGAGGCGCTTCAAAGTGTCGCGCACGGCCAGCCAGAGCTCTTGTCCACGCGGTGTAGGCTCCAGATTGCGTCCCTTGCGCACCAGAAGCTCATCGCCCAAGGCATCACGCAGACGCCGCAGGGCATTGCTGACCGCGGGCTGGGTCAAGGACAACAGCTGGGCGGCCCGCGTGAGACTGCGTTCGGACATGACCACGTCGAAGACTTTCAACAGGTTCAGATCCAGGTTGCGCAGGGTAACAGTGGACATCGACTAATCATAACCTTGGTGAATACCAGACATCACAAACATAAAGTTGAATAACATTAGTAAAAACCCTAGTATTGGACCCATGCTGATCCAAAAACCGTCTTCCTTCAACCTGTCCGGGAAAATTGCCATGGCACGTCCTGTTCAACCGTATTTCGTACCCACCGCTGCGCAATGCAGTACCGACCGTATCATCGCAACCGGCAGCGCCAAGCGCAGTTTCGACAGTTCGCAAACGTTGGCCGGCATGCTGTTGGCGGCCGTGGTTGCGGCACTGTTGGTGGTTGCCGATCAACTGATCGAGACTTGGGCGGATGGCCACCTTTTGGTGGTATGGGTCGCGCTGTGGACGGTCGCCTTTGCGGCATTGGCCCTGTTGGCTCCTCCGTTGAGGTTATTGGCTGACACTGCAGCAGGCACGTTGGCACGCTGGTCCAAGGAGCGCGCAAAACGTCGCTCGGATGAGGCCATGTGGCTGGCTGCACAGCAAGACTACCGCGTGATGCAGGACTTGCGAATGGCCGGACTTCGCAGCGAACGCGAAACGTAAGGCGCCACCCCTTACCAATAAAAAAGCCACCGTCTTGCGGTGGCTTTTTTATTTTAATCGGAGGGTCAGGCTGTTAGGCGCTGCTCCAACTTGGCCTTGGTCTCGACCAGTGCAGCGGGCAAGTGGTAGGCCAGCTGGGTGAACAACTCGCTGTGCAAGACAAACTCCTGCTTCCAAGCGCCTTTGTCGAGGCTGGTCACGCTGTCGAACTGGGCCTGGCTGAAGTCCAGTCCTGTCCAGGTGATTTCCGAATAGGCCGGGCTCACGCCAAAGCCGTTTTCCAAACCAGCCGCCTTGCCTTCCAGGCGATCGATCATCCACTTGAGCACGCGCATGTTGTCGCCGTAGCCAGGCCAGACAAACTTGCCGTCGTCGCCCTTGCGGAACCAGTTCACGCAGAAGATCTTGGGCAGGGTGTGGCCGGATTCTTCGAGTTTGTGTTCCATGTCCAGCCAATGCTGGAAGTAGTCGCTCATGTTGTAGCCGCAGAAGGGCAGCATGGCAAA
Organism: uncultured beta proteobacterium; assembly: GCA_903853895.1. GTDB lineage: Bacteria > Pseudomonadota > Gammaproteobacteria > Burkholderiales > Burkholderiaceae_C > Allorhodoferax. The sequence goes on from CAINUX010000043.1 coordinate 31,679, forward strand.
CGGGTCACGTCGCACCACACCCATTTGCCCGACGGCAGCGGCGGTGGTTTCTGAGCCCATTGTGGCGGCCATGTAGACACCTTCCATCCACGTGCGGGCTTCGGTCACCAGTGGCACGGTCGTCGAACGGCGGCCACCGAAGATGAATGCGTCGATGGCCACACCAGCTGCATCGTCCCACTGGGCGTCGAGTGCCGGGTTGTTAATGGCAGCAACGGTAAAGCGAGCGTTGGGGTGCGCGGCCTTGGCACCAGTTTCTTTGGCGATGGCTGGGGTCCAGTCCTTGCCTTGCCAGTCGATCAGGTGCGCAGGCACACCGCCGCCGTCCTTCTCCATACCTTCCCACCACACATCACCGTCGTCAGTCAGTGCGACGTTGGTATAAATCACGTTCTTGTCCAAGCTCGCCATGCAATTGGGATTGGTGTGGAAATTGGTGCCAGGTGCCACACCGAAGTAGCCGGCTTCAGGGTTGATCGCGTACATCTTGCCGTCGGCATTGGGCTTGATCCAGGCAATGTCGTCGCCGATGGTGGTGACCTTCCAGCCTTCAAACCCGGCTGGTGGCACCAGCATGGAAAAGTTGGTCTTGCCACAGGCACTGGGGAAGGCCGCCGCCACGTGGTATTTCTTGCCCTGGGGGTTTGTCACGCCCAGAATCAGCATGTGCTCGGCCAGCCAACCCTGGTCTCGGCCCATGTTGGACGCGATGCGCAACGCAAAGCACTTCTTGCCCAGCAACGCATTGCCGCCGTAGCCTGAGCCGTAGGACCAGATCTCACGGGTCTCTGGGTAGTGCACGATGTACTTGGTCTTGTTGCAAGGCCATTTCACGTCTGCCTGGCCGGCTTCCAGGGGTGCCCCAGTGGTGTGCATGCAAGGCACAAACGCGCCATCCACGCCCAGAACGTCGTACACGGCCTTGCCCATGCGGGTCATGATCTTCTGGTTGACCGCAACATAGGCACTGTCAGTCAGTTCGATACCGATGTGGGCAATGTGGGAGCCTAGCGGGCCCATAGAGAATGGCACCACGTACATGGTGCGGCCCTTCATGCAGCCGTCAAATAGTGCAGGTGTGCCGTCTGCCTGGCCGGATTGCAGCAATTTGCGCATATCCGCGGGAGCCATCCAGTTGTTGGTCGGGCCGGCGTTTTCTGCTCGTTCGCTGCAGATGTAGGTGCGGTCCTCGACGCGGGCGACGTCAGTTGGGTCGGAACAGGCCAGGAAGCTGTTGGGCCGCTTGACGGGGTTGAGCTTCTTGAAGGTTCCCGCATCGACCAACTGTTGGCACAGGCGCTGGTATTCTTCATCGGAACCGTCACACCAGTAAATGGCAGCGGGTTTGGTCAATGCGGCCATGTCGGCCACCCATGCGATCAGCTTGGGGTTCTTAACATAGCTGGGCGCATTCAGGTTCAGGCCCTGCATCACGGGTGCGTTCATAAAAAAGCTCCTAGTTTGAAAATCGTCTTTTCAAAATAAAAGTGAAGCTTTGACTTTGAGAAAACGGTTTCCGCCCAACTGCGGATGCAACTCGCCCGACAATTCAGACGAATCAGAAGGCTGGTCTTCTATTTTATGAACTGGTACCGAGGTTACATGTCAGTTACCAGCAAAGTTCATGCAAAACTTGCATGGGGTTATGCGCAAAACAAATTGCATGTTCGCCGTGGAACGTGCAGGCGACCGCCGCACGGAAGTGCCCGAGCGGGAACAAGGGGAACCAGGAAAGAGGTGGACCGACCCCCTGCGGAGAGTTTCCGCCGGTCGGTTACCGCATACAGATAGAGGGTGCTGAGGCGACCCTCAGGCCATAGACACGGCGATAAAAGCCAGCAAGAAAATCAAAACGCCGCCAACGACAGGCAAGACAAAGGGAATCAGCGGAACAATCGCTTCAACAGCATCAACTTCGTGGGCGGGAGCGGGGGGCGTAGGAGCGGACATCGTGATTCCTTCAATGCTTCAATGGGGTTTCGTGCGGATTTTACCTACAGGCCACACGTCGGGTTTCGCAAAAGGCTTTTGCTATCCCAATTGGGTATCAAACCCGGCCTGGCGCAACACGCCGAGTACGTCCGCCACGTGGGCATGGCCCCGCGTCTGCACAACCAGTTCAATTTCGGCATTTTGGGCCGACAGCGTGGTGAACGCCCGCTGGTGGTGGACCTCTTCAATATTGGCACCGGCCTCAGCAACCATGGCGGTGATGCGTGCCAGCGAACCGGGCACGTCCCGCGCACCCACGCGAATGCGGGCCAGTCGCCCCGCGCGCACCATGCCGCGCTCGATGATGGCCGCCAGTAACAGCGGGTCGATATTGCCGCCACACAGCACCAGGCCCACCCGCTTGCCCTTGAAGCGCTCCGGGTACTTCAGCAATGCTGCGAGCCCCACAGCGCCAGCCCCTTCGACAAGGGTTTTCTCGACTTCCAACAGCATGACCAGGGCTTGTTCGATGTCGCCTTCATCGACCAGCAGCAGGTCGTCGACCCGCTGGCGGATGATGTCCATGGGTATGCGCCCCGGTGTCCCGACCGCAATCCCTTCGGCGATGGTGCTGGTTCCCTGCGGGTGATGCGTGTTCTTGACTGCATTGAACATGGCCGGAAAGCGCACCGTTTGCACGCCCACCACCTCCATCTCAGGGCGCAGCGCCCTGGCAACCGTGGCCATGCCGGAGATCAGACCGCCTCCCCCGATGGCAACCACCAGTGTGTCCAGATCCGGCACGTCTTCCAGCATCTCCAGTGCGACGGTGCCCTGTCCGGCGATGATCGCCTCGTCGTCGTACGGGTGCACGAAGGTGAGGTTGCGCTGGTCGGCCAACGCAAACGCATGGCTGCGGGATTCTTCCAGCGAGTCACCGTGCAGGATGACTTCCGCGCCGAACCCGCGGGTGCGCTCGACCTTCACACCTGGCGTGAATCGCGGCATCACGATCACGGCGTGCAGGCCCAACCGCTGCGCATGGTAAGCCACGCCCTGCGCATGGTTGCCCGCGCTCATGGCGATCACGCCGCGCGCCGACTGCTCCGGCGTCAATTGCGCCAGCCTGTTGCAGGCACCACGCTCCTTGAACGACGCGGTGAACTGCAGGTTCTCGAACTTGAGAAACACTTGTGCACCGGTGATGTCGGACAGAGTTTTGGAGGCCACGCAGGGTGTTCGCAGCAGGTGGCCCTGCAGCCGTTGTGCAGCAGCAAGGATGTCGTTGTATTCAATCATCCCGCCATTGTGATGTCTTTTCGCTGCCAAGACTTCCATCTTGCGCCAGTCTGCTGTATGGTGGCCTCGTAAACAACTGTGCTGGAGGCATTTGATGGCCAAGCGTTTGTTGTCCCAGCCCCTGGGCGGGCACTTGATTCCCTCACCGGGCCTGTTAGAGGCGCCGGTCCTGGACCTGATGTGCTCTCACTTTGTGCTCACGCTGGCTGCGCGCCAGGGGGCAGGACTGAACGTGCGCCGAGATTTCAACGGGATTGTCGGTCTGGCAGGTCGGCACTTGGTATGGCCGCTGTCGGTGCTGGCGCGACTGCGTGATTTCCTGGCCCGCCGCTGTGTGAGCAACGAGTTGTGGCGCGGCCACGAGAGCCTGGATGCCACCGAATTCCTGGCCCGCCACGGTGCCTGGCGCGGACCCTACGACGAAGCCACGCTGTATTTCTTCCTGGACGAGTATGCCAAGGACCAGCCTAAAGATCTCATCTCCGTCCTCGCACAGACTGGCGAGTGGCTACGCCATTCGCTAAGGCGCCAATCCACCCTGGTCGAAAAGAACATCAATGCGCTGGCAGGTCTGTTGCAACTCAACAAGGCTGAGCGCGCCCTGCTGTTGTATGGCACGTTAGCGCGCTACCAGCGCGACATGCGCAGCATCCTGGTCGAGTTCAAGGTCAACAACGCGCCGGAGGCCTATGCAGCGATTGCCGAAGTGGCCGGGGTCAACCCCGACCAAGTGGCCGAGGCCCTGCGGGCAGGCTCCCGACTGGAGCGCATCGGCCTGGTCGAAAACCTGATCTCTGAACACAACATCACCGACCTGGCCGATCTGATGAAGGTCAGCGAAAAACTGCCCCCTGTGTTGATGCGCCAGTACCGCGACCAAGCCGAGCTAATGGCTGTATTCACCCGTTTGTCCACCAAGAGCGCCTTGGCAATGGACGACTTCGCGTTTGTCACCGAAGACGCCCAGGTGATGTGCAACCTGCTGGCCAATGCCGTCGCGCGCAAGGAGCTGGGCATCAACGTTCTGCTGTATGGACCGCCCGGCACCGGCAAAACCGAACTGGCCAAAGTGGTGGCGCAAGCCGCCGGCCTGGAGCTCTTTGAAGTGGAATATGCCGACCGCGACGGCAACTCCCTAAGTGGAAGGGACCGCTACCGCTCGCTACAAATCGCGCAGGTATTTCTCAAAGGCAGTGCGCAGGCCGCCTTGTTGTTTGATGAAGTGGAAGATGTCTTTCCCCCCATTTCCAACGAAGCGGCCCAGTGGATGGCCAGGGCCGACGCCAGGGCCGCGGCGCCCAGTGGCAGCGTCAGCGGCAAGGCCTGGGTCAACCAGGTGCTCGAATCCAACGTCGTGCCCACTATCTGGGTGACCAACCGCATCGAGCAGATCGACCCGGCTTTTCGGCGTCGCTTTGCCTACCACCTGGAGCTCAAGTCACCGCCACCAGGAGCCCGGGAAGAACTGGTGCGCAAAACCTTGACCGGTGTGGTGGTATCCGATGGCTTCGTGTCCCGACTGGCCCACCGCAAGGGGCTTACCCCGGCCCAGATTCGCACCGCAGTCCGGTTTGCCGGACTGGCCCGCGCGGACGGCGCCGACACGGATCTCCCAAACCTGGAGTCGCTGATCGAACGCCAGCTCAAAAATGCCGACCAGGCACTGGGCAACCGGGCCCAAGACGGCGCACGCCAGTTGGCCGCCAACCACTATGACCCCAACCTGCTGCACGTGGAGAGCCGTTTTGAAATCCCGCGCATGGTGCAGGCGCTGAAGGCCCGCGGCCACGGCACCCTGTGCTTTTATGGCCCGCCCGGTACCGGCAAGACGGCACTGGCCGAACACATCGCCACCACGCTGGCCCAGCCGCTGCATGTGCGCCAGGCCAGTGACCTGATGAGCAAGTATGTGGGGGAAACGGAGCAGAACATGGCCGCCATGTTCCGCGAGGCCGAGACGGAAAACGCGATTTTGCTGCTGGACGAAGCCGACAGCTACCTGCAGGACCGCCGGGGCGCACAGCGCAACCACGAGGTCAGTGAGGTCAACGAAATGCTGCAGGGCATGGAGCGTTTTCACGGCATTTTCATCTGCACCACGAACCTGATGGACCGCATCGACCAGGCAGCCCTGCGACGGTTCACCTTCAAAATCCAGTTCAAACCCCTGACCCGGGCGCAGCGCCAAACCCTGTTCGTGACGGACGCCTGCGCGGGAGATGCTGCCCGGCTGGCGCCGGCTCTGGCGAGCCGCCTGTCCAGCCTGGACCAGTTGTGTATCGGCGATTTTGCGGCCGTCCAGCGGCAGGCGTCCATCCTGGACGTGCATATGGAGCCGGCCGAGTTTCTGGAACAGCTCGAAGCCGAGCACCGCATCAAGCCCGAGGTGCGGGAAACCCGGGGAATGGGTTTTTTGAAGTAGTCTGTCAACCGTTTTACCCGGTCACCCGTCATATCTGCATGCGGATGCCATCAAACGCCGGCCCGTTGGAATGAAGGCTCGGCGACCTTGAAAGTATCCATTTTTATTCATTTTGACCTGTTGATATGAACAAAGAGACGATCAAGGTACCTGAAAAAGGCACTTACCAATGGCAACTGTTTGACTATTGGTCCGACGAATTCCGCCAAACCAATGCCGACCACTCGGCCTATATTGCGCTCAATTTTGCCGGTGTGCTCGATGCCTGCCGCAGCAAACTCCAGTCCCTGATCCAGCACCACAAACAGCATGTGTGCGACGCCAAGGGGGGAAAGCGCCACAGCCGCGCCATTGCCCGCTTGCAAAACACGATGTCTGGCGCCGCGCTGTCGTACGAGACCTGCTTTCGCCAAGGGTCCGCCGCCTAAGCCAACGACACCACGCGCAGGACCTCCTGCGCGTACGCTTCCAGTTTCTTCGCCCCGATGCCGCTGATACCTTGGAGGTCGTCCAGGGTTTGCGGGGCCCGTTTGGCAATCGCCGCCAGCGTGGCATCATGAAAAATCACATAGGCCGGCAAGTTGTGCTCCCGCGCCACCTCGCCGCGCCAGGCCTTGAGTGCTGCGTACCGCAACAGTCCCTCCCCATCCAGCGCAATCGGTGCCTTGACCACGGCAGAACCTGCACCCGGGCGCTTGCTCTTGCGGGTAGCCGGCGTTGACACCGACTCCCGCAACTGCACCTGCACCTCGCCGCGCAGGACTGAGCGGGATTGCTCGGTTAGCTGCAGCGTGTTGAACGCCTGCGCATCCACTGCCACGGCGCCCAGCGCAATCAGCTGGCGCAACACACCCCGCAGTTGAATTTCGCTGAAATCGGCGCCAATGCCAAAGGTGCTCAAGGATGCGTGCCCGTGTTGGGTGACCTTTTCGGTGGTTTTCCCCCGCACGATGTCCATCACATGACCGGCGCCAAACGACATGCCGCTGGACTGCTGGATGCGGTAAATGGTGCTGAGCAGCTTGCGGGCGGCGTCGGTTCCATCCCAGACTTCGGGCGGGTTCAGGCAGTTATCGCAGTTCTGACAACGGTAGTTCGGCCCATCACCCAACTGCTCCCCAAAATACGCCAACAACCGCACCCGGCGGCAGTCGGTGGCTTCGGCCAGGCCCAGCAGGGCGTCAAGTTTGCCGCGCAGGCCTTGTTTGAATTCTTCGCCGGCGGGGCTCTCGTCGATCATGCGGCGCTGGTTGACCACATCCTGCAAGCCGTATGCCATCCAGGCGAAGGCTGGCAGGCCGTCGCGCCCGGCGCGGCCGGTCTCCTGGTAGTAGCCCTCAATGTTCTTGGGCATATCCAGATGCGCCACAAAACGGACATCGGGCTTGTCGATGCCCATGCCAAACGCGATGGTGGCCACCATGACCACGCCGTCTTCGCGCAAAAAGCGATTCTGGTGGTCCTGGCGCACCTTGTTGTCCAGCCCCGCGTGGTAGGGCAAGGCATGGACACCGGCGTCTACCAGCGTCTGGGCCACGTCTTCCACGCGTTTGCGCGACTGGCAATACACGATGCCGGCGTCGCCCTCGTGCTCGCGCTCGATGAAGCGCAGCAGTTGCTGCACGGCCTCGCGCTTCTCCACAATCGTGTAGCGGATGTTGGGCCTATCGAAACTACTGACAAAGGCCCGCGCCTCCTGCAGCTGCAGGCGCTCCAAAATGTCGTCCTGGGTCAGCGCGTCGGCCGTGGCGGTCAGCGCCATGCGTGGCACACCGGCAAAGCGCTCGTGCAGCACCGTCAACGCCCTGTATTCGGGACGGAAGTCGTGGCCCCACTGGCTGACGCAATGCGCTTCGTCTATGGCAAACAGACTCAAGTGGTGGCGGTCATACAGCGCGTCCAGCAGCGCCAGAAACCGGGGGTTGGTGACGCGCTCGGGTGCCGCATACAACAGCGTGATGTCGCCGCGCAGCATGCGCTGCTCAACCTGGTAGGCCTCTTCACTGCTCAGCGTCGAGTTCAAAAAGGCGGCGCTGACACCGGCCTCGTGTAGGGCTCCCACCTGGTCGTGCATCAGCGCAATCAGCGGTGAAATGACCAGCGTCACCCCATGCCCCTCGCGCTGGCGCGCGATGGCCGGAATCTGGTAGCACAGGGACTTGCCGCCACCCGTGGGCATCAGCACCAGCGCGTCGCCACCGTGGACCACATGCTCCACGATGGCCTGCTGGGGCCCGCGAAACTGCGCGTAGCCAAACACCTCTTGCAGGATGGCGTGGCAGGTCTGGCTGGCAGTGGATATGTCGTTTGCTATCAAAATAGTAGCGTAATGTGCAATATTTGCGAGGGCTAGCACCTCAAATCGTTGTGAACATTTGGCGGTGGCCAGCGTAGAAGCCCTATTGTCGGGCATGGACTGGCAGGGACGCGCTGTACGCGGCACCCACCGTGCACTAAAATCCGGTCTTCCCAAGGAGCGCTGCAGCGGCCGGGCACTGTGCACACAGTGCGTCAACGGCCGCCAGGCTTGGGTTTGTCAACGGCGCTCACTTGTCTACCGAGAAAGTGAGCCGCTAAATATGAAACCCGTCACCTACACCCGCGCCCAGGCCCTGCCCGGCATTCTGGCCAACCGTATCGCCATTCTGGATGGCGCCATGGGCACCATGATCCAGCGCTTCAAGCTGGGCGAGGCGCAGTACCGCGGCTCCGGCTTCACCGGGCCTGGCAGCCAGGGCGATCGCTTTGAAGACTTTCATCGCGACGTCAAAGGCAACAACGAGCTGCTCAGCATCACCCGCCCCGACGTCATCTCCGACATCCACGAGCGCTACCTGGCCGCTGGTGCCGACCTGATCGAAACCAACACCTTTGGCGCCACCACGGTGGCCCAGGCCGACTACGACATGGCCGATCTGGCGGTGGAGATGAACCTGGCTTCCGCCCGCCTGGCCCGCGCCGCCTGCGACAAGTTCTCCACCCTAGACAAGCCACGCTTTGTAGCCGGCGCCGTTGGCCCCACTCCCAAGACGGCCAGCATCAGCCCCGACGTCAACGACCCCGGCGCCCGCAATGTGACGTTTGAAGAGCTGCGCCAGGCGTATTACGACCAAGTCAAGGCGCTGGTCGAAGGGGGCAGTGACGTGCTGCTGGTGGAAACCATTTTTGACACACTGAACGCCAAGGCCGCGCTGTTTGCCATTGACGAGTACTTTGAGGCCTCGGGCGAACGCCTGCCCATCATCATCAGCGGCACGGTGACCGATGCGTCCGGCCGCATCTTGAGTGGCCAGACCGTGACCGCCTTCTGGCACAGCGTGCGCCACGCCCAACCGCTGGCGATTGGCCTGAACTGCGCCTTGGGCGCGGCGTTGATGCGCCCCTACATCCAGGAGCTCAACAAGGTGGCGCCGGACACGTTCATCAGCTGCTACCCCAACGCCGGCCTGCCCAACCCCATGAGCGACACCGGCTTTGACGAGACGCCGGACGTGACCAGTCGCCTGGTGCGCGAATTCGCGGCCGAGGGGCTGGTGAATATCGTAGGCGGCTGCTGCGGCACGACTCCGGACCACATTGGCGCCATTGCCCACGCGGTGGCGCCGTTGGCGGGGCGTTCACTTCAGCGCAGCTTTTTCTACAAAGAAGCGGCTTAAGGGGGAGCCCCCACTCTTTTCGGGAGAACCCCCACTCCCCCCAGCCCCCTCGCCCCGCCGGGCGAGGGGGAGCTTTAACAGCCGATTTGATTGTGTTACGCCGGATACGGAATTACCGTCGTGGCGCTACCACTGTTTTTTCACACCCAAAATTCAGTCGTCGCAGTTCCGAGCGCCGGGCGATGAAATTGCTATGAACTTTGTAGCTATACAAATATATTCCACGCGGGCTAGCTGCCAAATAGACCAATACTAACTCCGCCAAACGGCCCCTCCCCATTGTCCCCCTGCGCTCGGAACTGCCCCGCGAAATATCTTCGGATGCAAACCACGTTGGTAACGCCCCGCCCGTAATTCCGTATTCGGCGTGCAGAAACCAAATCGGCTGTCCGCCTTGGCTCCCCCTCGCCCGGCGGGGCGAGGGGGTTGGGGGGAGTGGGGGCAACTCCCGGCTATCTACCCGGCGGCACCAACGATCGGTCAATCTCCAGCTGCATGGCCTTGGCCAGCTTGGCGTACAGGCGCAACTTGCGGGCGTTGTCCCTCAGGCGCTCGGCCAGACGGGCAGCAATGGCCAGCAGCAGCTTGGCGCCGATACGGGGTTCGTCATTGATCAGTGCCTCCAGGGAATCCCGCGTCAGAATGGCGCACAGGGAATCGGCACTGGTGGTGCACGACGCCGAGCGGGGTTCCTTGTCAACCAACCCCACTTCGCCGACCAGGCTACCCGGGCCGAGTACCCGAATCGTCAGTGGCTCGGTGCGGCTCACGGTCACGCTTTCCACCACGACTTCGCCTTCCAGAAGAAGCGCCATGAAGCCTTCGTCGACGGCATCCCCTTCGCGGATGAAGGTGGTATCGGCCGGAATGAACTGTGGCGACATATAGCCCACCACCACGCGGGCTTCCTCCAGCGTGAGGTGGATCAGGGCGTTGGGCGCCGTCAGCAGCTCTGCAGCCGTTTCGAATGCGCGGGCATGCTGGTGTGCGGGGTTGTTTTCTTGTGGGTTCATGACCGTGGTGTCCGCCTCTGTGCCCGGCAGACGACGACTGCTTTCAGGCAATGGTTGTGATGGTAAACCACCACGGCACGCGCAGCACGCCGGTTCTCCCTTAAAATTCCGTCATCCAAGGAGCGTTGCAGCGGTCACACAGTGGTCCCGTCAGGCTTGGATGTCCCAACGACGCTCACCTGCCAGTGCTTTTTTACAGGTGAGATGCATGTCCTCTAGCCCCGCTATTTCTGTTGCGCCCATGATGTTGTCCGGTCTGGAACCGGTGACCATTGGTGCAGTTCAGGCCGCCGAAGACGGCGCCGCGCCCCGTGCCACCTTTGTCAACATCGGTGAGCGCACCAACGTGACGGGCTCCAAGGCATTTGCCCGGATGATTCTGAATGGCGACTTCGAGCAGGCCCTGGCCGTGGCGCGCCAACAGGTGGAAAACGGCGCCCAGGTCATCGACATCAACATGGACGAGGCCATGCTGGACAGCCAGGCCGCGATGGTGCGTTTTCTCAATTTGATAGCGTCCGAGCCGGACATTTCGAGGGTTCCGGTCATGATCGACTCCAGCAAGTGGAGCGTCATCGAGGCAGGTCTGCGCTGCGTGCAGGGCAAGGGAATCGTCAACTCCATCAGCATGAAAGAAGGCGTTGA
>CAINUX010000044.1 GCA_903853895.1 uncultured beta proteobacterium
CACGGCCCCCATCACGATCCGCATGCCCTGCGGCGGTGGCATCTACGGCGGGCAAACCCACAGCCAAAGCCCGGAGGCCATGTTCACCCAGGTCTGCGGCTTGCGCACGGTGATGCCGTCCAACCCGTATGACGCCAAGGGCCTGCTGATTGCGTCCATTGAGAACGACGACCCGGTCATCTTTCTGGAGCCCAAGCGTTTGTACAACGGCCCGTTTGACGGCCACCACGACAAACCCGTCGTGCCCTGGTCCAAACACCCCATGGGTAATGTGCCCGAGGGTTACTACACCGTGCCGCTGGACACCGCGGCCATCTTTCGCCCGGGCAAGGCGCTGACCGTGATCGCCTACGGCACCATGGTCTATGTGTCAGAAGCGGCAGCAGCCGAGAGCGGTGTGGATGCCGAAATCATCGACCTGCGGTCCATCTGGCCGCTGGATCTGGAGACCATCGTCAAGTCGGTCAAGAAGACGGGCCGCTGCGTCGTGGTGCACGAAGCCACCCGCACCAGCGGTTTTGGCGCCGAACTCATAGCGCTGATTCAGGAGCATTGCTTCTACCACCTCGAAGCGCCCATAGAACGGGTCGCAGGGTGGGACACCCCGTATCCGCACGCCCAGGAATGGGCGTATTTTCCCGGCCCGAAACGGGTCGCTGAAGCGTTCAAACGCGCGATGGAGGCATGATGGGAATCCATATCATCAAGATGCCAGACATTGGCGAAGGCATCGCAGAAGTCGAATTGGTCGCCTGGCATGTGAAGGTCGGCGACATGGTGGCCGAGGACCAGATCCTGGCCGATGTGATGACGGACAAGGCCACGGTGGAGATTCCATCGTCGGTGGCCGGCAAGGTGCTGGCCCTGGGCGGCGTCGTGGGCCAGGTCATGGCCGTGGGTTCGGAAGTCATTCGTATTGAAGTGGCGGGCGCGGGCAATCTGAAGCCTGGTGCGGACAGTGCAGCAACTGTGGCCGCAGCTTCAACTGTGCCGCCGGAAGCGCCAGCTGCACAGGGACCCGCTCTGGCGGCAACTCCTGTTGCTGCGGTTGCCGCACCCGCCAAGGGCGCGGCGCCTGCACCTGCTGCGTCTAACGGAACCAACGGACCAGCCCTTGTACGCAATGGCAACGGTAGCAGAGCCCCCGCGGCCCTGGTTCGCGCCCCCGGCGACAAGCCTATTGCCTCACCGGCCCTGCGCCACCAAGCCTGGGACCTGGGTGTGGAACTGCAGTTTGTGCCCGGCACTGGCACGGCAGGCCGCATCACCCACGAAGACCTGCAAGCCTATGTGGCACGCGCCGCGCAGGCCCAGCCGGCCGGTGTGGTTGACCAGCGGTTTGCCCAGCGCCTGGATGAGCAAACCGTGCCCGTCATCGGCTTGCGCCGCAAGATCGCGCAGAAGATGCAGGACGCCAAGCGCCGTATTCCACATTTCACCTACGTGGAAGAAGTGGACATGACCGAGCTGGAGGCCTTGCGCACCAAGCTCAACGCAAAGCACGGAAAAGAGCGCGGACGCCTGACCGTGCTGCCCTTCCTGGTGCGCGCGGTGGTGCTGGCCGTGCGCGAGCATCCGCAAATCAATGCCCGTTTTGATGACGATGCGGGCGTGGTGACGCGCTCTGGCGCGGTGCACCTTGGCATTGCCACGCAAACCGAAGGCGGCCTGATGGTGCCAGTTATTCGCCATGCCGAAACGCTGGATATGTGGGCCTGTGCTATTGAAGTGGTACGGCTGGCAGAGGCCGCGCGCAGTGGCAAGGCCTCGCGCGACGAGCTGTCCGGCTCCACCATCACCATCACCAGCCTGGGTGCCTTAGGCGGCATTGTCAGCACACCGGTCATCAACCACCCGGAGGTGGCGATCGTGGGCATCAACCGCATGGTCGAGAGGCCCATGATGCGCAACGGCTCGGTGGTGGCACGCCAGATGATGAATCTGTCGTCGAGCTTTGACCACCGGGTGGTGGATGGCATGCATGCTGCCGAGTTTATTCAATTGATCCGTGGCTATCTGGAATGTCCGGCCACCTTGTTTGTGGAGTAAGGGCGATGGATATACAACACACAACCTTGCTCATCATTGGCGGTGGACCTGGTGGCTATGTGGCGGCCATTCGCGCGGCGCAGCTCGGCATTGCCACCACACTGGTTGAAGGCGAGCAATTGGGTGGTACCTGCCTGAATGTGGGCTGCATCCCGTCCAAGGCCATGATCCACGCGGCAGACGCTTACCACCAGGCCCACCACTTCATGGGCGACAGCACGCTGGGCATCCATGTAGAGGGCGCGCGCATCGACATCACGCAGACCGTGCGCTGGAAAGATGGCATCGTCGCCCGCTTGACGGGTGGCGTCGGAGCCTTGTTAAAGAAACATGGTGTCAAGGTCGTCAAGGGCTGGGCGCACATCGTCGACGGCAAGACGGTCGACGTTACCCAGGACCAGTCCGGCACCCAACCCCTGCGCATCCAGGGCGAACATCTGTTGTTCGCCACGGGTTCGGTGGAGCTGGGCTTGCCGGGTATGCCGTTTGGCGGGCGCGTCATCTCATCCACCCAGGCGCTGTCGCCCGACAGCATTCCCAAGAAGCTGGTGGTCGTAGGCGGCGGCTATATCGGTCTGGAGTTGGGCCTGGTCTACCGCAAGCTGGGCAGCGATGTGACCGTGGTGGAGGCGCAAGACCGCATCCTGCCGCTCTACGACGAAGAGCTGACCAAGCCGGTGGCCGCTTCGCTGCGCAAACTGGGACTGCAAGTCCATCTGAACAGCAAGGTGCAGGGTCTGAACACTGCGGGTGATGCAGTGCGCGTGCAAGATGCCGCCGGGCGTGAGGTCGATATCGCAGCCGACCAGGTGCTGGTGGCTATTGGCCGTGCGCCCCACACCCATGGCTGGGGGTTGGAAAAGCTGATGCTGGCTATGCAAGGGCGTGCGCTCAAGGTGGACGACCAGTGCGGCACGTCGATGCGCAACGTCTGGGCGATTGGCGATTTAACGGGTGAGCCCATGCTCGCCCATCGGGCAATGGCGCAGGGTGAAATGGTGGCCGAGATCATTTCGGGTAAACGCCGCCATTTCACCCCTGCTGCCATCGCGGCGGTCTGCTTCACCGACCCGGAAGTCGTCGTCGCTGGACAGTCTCCGCTGGAGGCAGCCAAGGCCGGGCTGGACTGCATCCACGCCCACTTTCCGTTTGCGGCAAACGGCCGCGCCATGACGCTGGAATCGACCGACGGCTTTGTGCGTGTGGTTGCCCGGCGCGACAACCACCGCATCGTCGGCTGGCAGGCGGTGGGGGCGGGTGTGTCGGAGCTGAGCACCGCCTTCTCGCACTCGCTGGAGATGGGCGCGACGCTGGAGGATGTGGCGGGCACCATCCACGCGCATCCGACGCTGGGCGAGGCAGTGCAGGAGGCGGCGCTGCGGGCGCTGGGGCATGCGCTGCACGTTTAAACACCCGGAGTTGATCTTCTAAAGTTTGAGCTATGTCAATTTTCAGAAAACGCAGAACCATAAAATAACCCATTCGGTTTGAAGGGTTATTTCCATGAAAAAACGGTTTTCGGCGGCTGTGCTGACCGCGTTGCTCTCCGTGGTCGTCGCGTCGTCGGCATTGGGCCAGTCTGCCAAGGGAGCGGCAGTGGAGATAGATCTGGGCGCACGCCTCAAAGAGGCGGAGGCCAGCCCCCGCTTGCTGGAGGCCGCCAACAAGACCGGTAGCAAGGTTGCGAGTTTCTGCGCAAACTGCCATGGGGAAGGCGGCAATAGCACCAACCCGGACACGCCCAATCTGGCCGGGCAAAACACCTCTTACTTGCTGGAGCAATTGCGGCAGTTTGCCGACGGACGTCGGCGCAACATCTTCATGGAGGGCATGATCAGGGCCCTCAGTGCGGATGAGAAGGTGGGCGTCGTGCTCTACTATTCGCAACAGGACGTCACGTTCAAACCACCTGCCAACGCGGCGTTGGCCAGCAAGGGACAGGAGTACTACAACAAGATTTGCTTCCGCTGCCACGGGGACCAAGGGCGCGGTAACGACAAGATCGCCCGCATCGCCGGACAGCAACCCGGTTACTTGGCCCTGACGCTCAAACGCTACCGCGATGGGTCTGGCGTGCGGACCGACCCACTGATGGCGGCCAACACCAAGGCCATGAATGACGCGGACATTGCCGCTGTGGTGGCCTACGTTGCATCCATGCATTAGAGATGAAACGGCAGGTTAGCCCTCGTGGAATAAGCCCGTATAGCTATCAATAAAATAGCAATTCCTTCTAAAGCGTAGCCAGCAGCGGCTGCAATACACTGGCGCCCAGCTTGCGGGAGCGCTCACCACTCCAGCCGGTGGCAGGGTTGGGGCGCTGTGCGTTGTCTTTGAACGGCATTTCAATCGTCAGGGCCAGGCAGCCAAACTGCTGTGCCACCCAATTGGTCGCCAGAGCCAGGTTGGCGCTGCCGGGCGCACTGCGGCCGTAGTTGAACTGGTCCTGGAAGTCGGGGCAGTTGGCCATCCACGCAGTCTTGAACGTATCTTCCATCTCGGCCACCCGTTCGGTGTAGCCAGGCGTGCCCTCGGAACCGACCACGAAGTTGTAGGGCAAGGCTTCGTCACCATGCACATCCAGACACAGGTCCACGCCAGTTAGCAGCATTTTCTGGCGCACCAGAAAGACCTCGGGGGACTGCTCCATGCTGGGAGTCGCCCACTCGCGGTTCAGGTTGGCGCCGGCGGCATTGGTGCGCAGGTTGCCGCGTACCGCGCCGTCGGGGTTCATATTGGGGACCACGTAGAAAACATAGCGGTCCAGCAGTACGCGGCTGACGGCGTCATCGGGGTCCAGCAAGCGCTCCAGAAAACCCTCGGCAAACCACTCGGCCATGGTTTCTCCCGGGTGCTGGCGGGCAATCAGCCAGACCTTGCGCTTGTTGTCCTGCGGTGTTGCACCTTTTGCATCGGTGATCCGCAGCAGCGTCATGTCGCGGCCATCGAGCGTGCTGCCCAGACGTTCCAGGCGAACAAATTCGGACTGGGCCGCAGAGCTCAGCAGGTCCAGGTGCTGCTCGTAGGAGTAAGGCTCGAAATAGGCGAAGTACATGCAGTTGCCGGTGGGTGTGGCATGCGCCGTCATCACCTTGCCGTCAAACTCGGTGTCAATCCGGAACCAGTGCTGGCGGTCATGGCTGGCCACCACGCGGTAGCCTTTCCAACCTTCAGGGTAGGCGCAGGCGCCCGCGTTGAGAAAGCGCAGCGTTACCGCCTTGTCCGCCGCCCCGTGCAGTGCGAAGTGAAACCACTGGGCAAACGCACTGGCGTTGTCGGCCCGGATATTCAGTTCGAGATTGCGGGGGTTCTCCAGTCTCAGCACCTCAATGGCGCCGGAATCGAACTGAGTGGAAATGTGCAGATTGGGCATGGTGTGATGGGCAGTGGCTTCAATGGGGATAGACCACTTTAACGGTTTGCCCCGGTTTGGGCTCGCCACCGCTGTAGTACCCATTGATGAGGCGCAGCTGGCGTTCCGCTGCGGTGATTGGGGATGAACTGGCCAGTTCCGCAAAGCCACCCCGGGGATAGGGCACGGTCCGGAGCAGCCAGGGCCGTGCCGCCGCGCTGTCTTGTGCCGTCATGGCCCGGAAGCTGCCTTCGGCCTCCCGCAAAGGCCCCTGGGCGCGTTGCAAGGTGGCAGCGTCCTTGGTCAGGGCCTGCAACAGGTACACGTTGTCTCCTGGCCCGCGAATCACGGTGGCAGCTACTGGTTGGGGTTGTCCCTGTGCGTCTTGCCGGGTGCCCAGGAAGCGCGTGGCCTGCAGCCCATTGATGGAAGCCGATTCGCTTTGACCCTGGGTGGGTTTGATCACGTCGCGGATGATGGTTGCCGGGTCTTTGCCCGCCTGCGCAGGCACCAGGCGCACCACGAGAGCCGCATCGCGTGCGGCGCTTACCAGACTGAGCTTGTCGGCGCCGTTCTGAATCTGCCAGGTGGCAGGGGCGGTCACCGCAAACCCCAGGGCCGGGTGGTAATAGTTGCGCCCGCGGCTCAGGCCCTGGTCCGCGCTCTCGCCAAAGGCCATGCCCTGGATGACCTTTTGGTATCGGTCGCGTCCTTCATCGGTGTAACTCGCCTTGTGTTGGGTGGCCAGTTGGGTGATGGCTGACAGGCGCTGGTCGTTGGACGGGTGCGATGCCAGCCAGTTGCCTTGCGTGGAAGCGGCACGTCCTTCCGCCTGGGCCTGGTCCGCGGCAAAGCGTTCCTGGTCCTTTAGCACCTTGATCACGTCGATCATGTTGCGGGGGTCAAAGCGGTTACGCGCCAGGTATTCGGCACCCAGCGCATCGGCCTGCAATTCCTGATCACGCCCATAGGACGCAACGTAGCCGGCAGCCACCGATTGCGAAACCTGCCCGGCCATCTTGCCGGCCCCAGTCACGCCCTGGCTCTCCAGCAGCGCGCCCAGCACGCTGGCCGCCAGCACGCCCAGGCCCGCATTCTGTTGGCTAGTGGCACGTTGCGCGCCGTGGCGTGCCGTGACATGGCCAATCTCATGACCAATGACGCCGGCCAGATCGGCCTCGCTGTCCATGTAGGCCATGATGCCGCGCGTCACATAGACGTAGCCACCGGGCAGGGCAAAGGCGTTGATCTCGGGTGTATCGAGCACTGTAAAGTGCCATTGCAACTGCGTCCGGTGTGATTGCGCGGCCAGCCGCTGCCCCAGTCCATTTACATAGGCCTGCACCGCCGGGTTGTTGTAGACGCCGTATTCCTGCAGAACCTGCTGGTGCGCCTTCTGGCCTTCGGCAATTTCGGTCTTCTCGTCCATCACCGAGCGCTCGGCCTGGCCGGTGACCGGATTGACTACGCTGGAGCCGCAGCCTGCGAGAAGGGCGCTGACCATGAAGCCCGACAGTAAGAACGTTCGCATACACACTCCAATAGATCATTGGGAAACCAACTGTTGGTGCGATTCTATGGACTTCCGTGTGCGTAAAAGGCCTGGACCGATAATCGGGTATGACTCTCAAGAACTCCGCGCCAGCCGCATCCCCTTCGACCGGCTTTGCCGCCCTGGCACTGAGCCCGTCCACTCTGGCCAACCTGCAACAGCTGGGCTACACCGACATGACGCCCATCCAGGCCGCCAGCCTGCCCATTGCCCTGGCGGGCAAGGACCTGATTGCCCAGGCGCAAACGGGTAGCGGCAAGACTGCAGCATTTGCCTTGGCGCTCTTGGCCAAGCTCAACCCACGCTGGTTTGCCGTGCAGGCCATGGTGTTGTGCCCTACGCGCGAGCTGGCGGACCAGGTTACGGTTGAAATTCGCCGACTGGCGCGTTCCGAAGAAAACATCAAGGTGGTGACGCTGTGTGGGGGCATTGCCCTGCGCGGCCAGAGGGCTTCACTGGAGCATGGCGCACATGTGGTGGTCGGCACACCGGGCCGCATCATGGACCACCTGGAGCGCGGTTACCTCACGCTGGAAGGGCTGAACACCCTGGTGTTGGACGAGGCCGACCGTATGCTGGACATGGGCTTTTTTGACGACATTGTCAAGGTGGCCAAACAGTGCCCGGCGGATCGCCAGACCCTGCTTTTCTCCGCGACTTACCCTGAGGGCATCGAAAAACTGGCCAAGCAGTTCATGCGGGAGCCGCAGCGCGTGGAAGTGCAGCCACCCAAGTCCGAGAGCCTGATCGAGCAACGTTTTTACGAAGTCACCCGGCCCAACCGTCTGCACACCGTAGGCCAACTTCTGCGGCACTTTCGGCCCGTGAGTACCTTGGCCTTTTGCAACACCAAGCAGCAATGCAAAGACCTGGTCACGCTGTTGCAAGAAGAAGGCTTTTACGCCCTGGCCTTGTATGGTGAGCTGGAGCAGCGCGAACGCGACCAGGTGCTGGCCCAGTTTGCCAACCGCAGTTGCTCCGTACTGGTGGCTACCGATGTGGCCTCCCGGGGGCTGGACATCAACCAGCTGGAAGCGGTGATCAACGTCGACATCACGCCGGACCCCGAAGTGCATGTGCACCGCATTGGCCGCACCGGCCGGGCGGGTGCCACGGGTCTGGCACTGAGTTTGGCCATCATGAATGACATGGGCCGGATCGGGAAAATTGAGCAATACCAAAACCAGCCCTCCACTTGGTACCCGCTGGACACGCTGGTTGCTGCCAGCGACGCCCCGCTGCTGCCGCCCATGGTGACGTTGCAGATATTGGGTGGACGCAAGGAAAAAATCCGCCCCGGCGATGTGCTGGGCGCGCTGACCAGCGAAGAGGGAGGCCCAGCCTATACCCGAGAGCAGATCGGCAAGATCCAGGTCACCGAGTTCTGCACCTTTGTCGCCGTCACGCGCGACATCGCCACCCAGGCCTGCGCCAAGCTCAATGCCGGCAAGGTCAAGGGAAAGAGTGTGCGGGCGCGGCTGATGACCGTGGCCGATGGCGTGTAGTCAGGCTTAAGGGCGACCAAGATCCATGGTCCAGTAGGTGCGGAAGGTCGCGCTGTTGTTGATCACACATGCGACGCCCACTTGGGTAAAGCTGCTATTCATGATGTTGCTGCAATGCCCCGCGCTGGCCATCCAGCCAGCCATGACAGACGACGCGCTGCTTTGACCCGCTGCAATGTTCTCACCGATGTTGGACCAGCTGTAGCCGGCAGCAGTGATGCGCTGATCGAAAGTTCGCCCATCCTGGCTGGTGTGGGAGAAATAGTTCTTTGTGGCCATGTCGGCCGAATGAGCGGCCGCAGCATCAAACAGCTTGCCGTTCCAGGCGAGTGGCGCAGCGGTAGGGTATGCCGTGCTGCCACAGGTTCGGGCGCTGGCACGGGCCTGGTTGATCAGGGTCATCAGATCGGCTTGAAAATTTCCCAGGCCACAGGTGTTTGCCGCAGTCAGCGTGCCGCCTGGTGCGGGGGGCGGCGGATCAACAGGTGTTGGCGTGGGGGTGGGCGCAGGCGTGGCGGGTGTGCCAGGAACCAGCGTAGCTGCCAACAACGTATAGGAATTGAGCTGGACGCGCACGTTGTTGTAGGTAACGCCCTGGTAGACAACGGAGCCCAGCGTCAGCAGGTTGCTGGATGGATCAAAGGTGTCGGCCGCCGGAGTGCCGTTGTCGACACCCAGCAGCGTGAATGCAGTGATCGTTGCCGAAACGTTTTGGTAGTTTGATCCGTTTACTGCGACCGAGGTGATGAACAGTCGGTTAATGGTTGGGTCAAAGCTGCTGGCACCCAGCGCATTGAATGACGCCCAGAGCGCCATGGCTACCAAACTGCGTGCTGTTCGTTTCACGGTGTCTTTCACTTCGCTACCCATCTGTTGGTATTGCAGCAGATCGCTGTTCAACGAAGATTTTCCAGTATTTCCCGGTTGCGATGCGAGCGCAATCGTAACAAGCCGTTTTGTAAGGCAAATTCCTACACGCTTTACATCCTGTTCCTGACTCCAGTTTCGAGGGACTGTGGCTACAGTTGCATCAAGCGCCAAACCCTTTTCCGGCGCACGGATGCAACTGGAGACCCACCATGACTACCACCACACTGGCACTCAACCCCTTCAGCCTGATCATGGAGCCCGAACTGGTTTTGCAAACCATGGAGCGCTCCCAGCAACTGCGTGGTCTGCGTCGCCACAAGCTGCGTCCGCTGGACAAACCGCTGATCCCCTATACCAAGGAAGCACTGGCCAGCCGTGCTGCGTTTGATGCGGCGATTGATGCGGAAGATTTTGAAGACCGGGCTGAGTCCTATTTGAACTGACAGAATGCCTGGAGGGCAGGCTGCTGGGGTGGCGATAAACTCGCCTATCACCTGCTGAACAAGGCCCCCATGCGTCCGATTTATCGCAACTTTGAATCCCAGGCGCAGATCGATGCGCAATACAACCCCAGCCTGGCATTGGGCCCCAATGACCAGCCCATGGCGCACTTCGCCAGCCAGGCAGAGCGTGCCCGTTCCAGCATACGCTGCGCGCTGAACGTCCCGTACGGCCCCACGCTGGCCGAAACCCTGGACATTTTCCCTGCCAATGTCCCCAACGCGCCGGTTTTTGTGTTCATCCATGGCGGCTATTGGCGTGCGCTGGACAGCAAGGATTTCAGTGGAGTCGCTCTGGGCCTGCACCCATTGGGCATCACCACGGTGGTTATCAACTATGCGCTGTGTCCATTTGTCACGGTGGATGAAATCACCCGCCAGGTGCGCGCCGCCACGGCCTGGGTGTTGCGCAATATTGACCAGCATGGTGGTGACCCGTCGCGCGTGGCGGTGGGTGGGCATTCGGCCGGGGGGCACCTGACTGCGATGTGTTTGCAAACCGCGTGGACGCGTGACTACGGATTGCCCCAGGACCCGTTCGCTGCCGCTATCGCTTTCAGTGGCCTATACGACCTGGAGCCCCTGCGGTACAGCTATCTACAGCCCATGATTCAACTCGATGCTGGTGTTGTCCAGCGCAACTCGCCCGCGTTTATGGCGCGGCCCTGTCGCACACCCTTGTGGATCACCTGGGGCGGCCAGGAGAGTCCGGAGTTCGCCCGCCAGTCCCAGATCTACCATGACGCCTGGCAGGCTAACGGAAACACTTCGACGCTGCAGGCGCAAGCCGACGCCAACCACTTCACCGTGATCCACACTCTGGAAGACTCTGCCAGTGCGGTCTGCCAGTGGCTGTCCAGCACATTGCGTTCGGCATGATCGGAGGGCTTTGGTTGCGGCGCGCTGCCTGCGTTATTGGCGGTCTTCTGCTGGCGGGCTTGTCGGCGGTGCATGCGGGCCCGCGACCCCGACTCATCGTCTTCATTGCGATTGACGGGCTGCCGCAGCGCCAGGTTCTGAATTACCAGGACCAATTGGCACCGGACGGTTTCAATCGTTTCCTGCAACGTGGCAGCTGGTTTGCCAATGCGCACTACGGGCATGCCTTTACCGTTACCGGTGCCGGTCACGCCACCATGCTGACGGGGGGTTACCCCCACCGCAGCGGCATCATCGGCAACGAATGGCGTGACAGCCAGACTGGGGAGCGTGTGTACTGTGTGGGCGACACATCCGCCAGTTACATTGGTCACGCAACCCATGCGCTGGATGGCACCAGCCCCAAGAACCTGAAGGTGGAAACTGTGGGTGACGTGTTGCGCCGCGCCAACCCGCAGTCCAAGGTGATTGCCATATCGGGCAAAGACCGTGGGGCGATTCTGCCGGCGGGCAAGACCGGAACCGCATACATGTACATGTCGTCTACCGGGCAGTTTGCATCCACCACCTATTACATGCCACGGCACCCGGCGTGGGTGGATGCGTTCAATGCCGGGCGTCCCGCGGACCGCTATTTCAGGAGCGAGTGGAAAGCGCTGCTGCCCGAGGCGGCCTACGCACGCTCATTGCCCGACAACCAGACCTGGTTTGGCCCTGCAGGCGGCAGTCTGCCTATGCGCTACAGCGCCCCGGGGGATCTTGCGCCTGGGCCAAATTTCTATGCCTCTTTGCTGCGCGGACCGCTTGGCGATGCACTGACGCTGGACTTTGCCCGTGCAGCACTGGAAGGGGAACAGTTGGGCCAGGATGCTGCCCCCGACATTCTGTCCATCAGCCTGTCCGGGCACGACTACGTGAATCACGCCTATAGCGCGGAGTCCCGCCTGTCGCATGACCACCTGTTGCACGTCGATCGCCTGTTGCAAAGCTTTTTTCACGACCTGGACGCCCGTATTGGCAAAGACCTGTATGTGGTGGTGCTGACGGCTGACCACGGCTTCATGCCGTCCGTAGAGGCCAGCGTCCAACAGGGGCTGCCTGCGGGGCGCGTGGACGGTGCTCAAACCTTGGCAGCCATCAATCAGGGTCTGTCGCAACGCTTTGGCCCGGGCCAGTGGGTGATGGGATTCTCGGGCTCGACGGTGCTGCTGGACAAGAAGTTGATGTTGCAAAAGGGCCAAGACTCTGACGCGGTGATCCATCTGGCGCGTGCGCTGCTGATGGCGCAGCCAGGATTCGCAGCGGCGTATACCCGAGCTGAGTTGCTCAGTGGCAGTCGCTCCAACGAGCCGTACTTTTCCCAGATGAAAAAGTCCTGGCACCCGGACGTCTCGGGCGACGTGCACTACGTGCTTAAACCGCACTGGGCGTTTGGTGTCGGAGGCAGAGGGGCCGTGCATGGATCGCCGCATGACTATGACATTCACGTGCCCATCCTGATGTACGGGCCGTCCTGGATAGGGATGGGGAGGATTGACAGACCAGTCGAAGTTGTTGATATTGCACCTACGTTGGCCGAGTTGCTGGGTATTGCCAGCCCAGCCGCAGCCGAGGGCCAGCGCTTGCCATTTGTTGCAACCACAGCATCCAGGCGCAGTCCGAAATAGGATCCTAGCTGGCAATTTTCAGGAAACACCATGTCCCACACTGCACCGCCGCCACAGGCCGTTGAGACCTATCGGGATCGCAAACGCTACGCGTGGATTTTGTCGGTGCTGGTGCCTTGCCTGGTGGGCTTTGGTCCGTTGCTGATGGTCACCAGTGGTGATGCCCGTGCGCTGTGGGTGCCGGTAGTATTTTTCTACTGTGTGGCGCCACTGCTGGACTGGATCATGGGTGAAGACCTGAGCAATCCGCCCGAGAGTGCCGTGCCGGCGCTGGATGCAGACCTGTACTACCGCCGGGTTACCTATGTGCTGGTACCGGTGCTGTGGAGCGCCTTCATCTTCAGCGCCTGGTTTGTGGTGCACTACGACTTGCCCTTGCATGGCATGGTGGCCATGGTGCTGATCACGGGTTCGGTTGGCGGTTTTTGTATCAACCTGGGCCATGAACTGGGGCACAAAAACACCGCCCTGGAGCGTTGGCTCGCCAAGATTGTTCTGGCACCCACGTTTTATGGTCACTTTTTCATCGAACACAACCGCGGCCACCACCGCGATGTGGCCACGCCGCTGGACCCCGCTTCGTCCCGCATGGGTGAGTCTATTTACCGTTTTGTGCTGCGGGAGATGCCGGGCGCGTTCAAGCGGGCCTGGGCGCTGGAGTCTGGCCGCTTGCGTCAGGCGGGGCAGCCTGTCTGGTCGTGGCAGAACGAGATTCTGCAGCCGGCCCTGATCACGGTTGTGCTGTGGACTGCATTGGTGCTGTGGCTAGGCCCCATCATCCTGCCGTTTCTGGTGTTGGCATCGTTCTGGGCCAACTTTCAGCTCACCTCGGCCAATTACATCGAGCACTACGGGCTGTTGCGCCAGGAGCGCGCACCCGGAAAATACGAGGTGTGCCAGCCCTATCACTCCTGGAACAGTAACCACATCTTTTCCAACTGGGCACTTTTCCATCTGCAGCGACACTCTGACCACCATGCGCACCCGCTGCGGCGTTACCAGTCACTGCGGCATTTCGATAGTTTGCCCCGCTTGCCCAGCGGCTACTTTGGCATGTTTACGGTGGCCTACATTCCACCGCTGTGGCGCTATGTCATGGATGAA
Source organism: uncultured beta proteobacterium (assembly GCA_903853895.1). Lineage (GTDB taxonomy): Bacteria > Pseudomonadota > Gammaproteobacteria > Burkholderiales > Burkholderiaceae_C > Allorhodoferax. Next base: position 13,479 of record CAINUX010000044.1, read on the forward strand.
CGTCTGCTGGGAGTGGTGGGGCGTGATGCATCAAAAATTAACCTCGACCCTCGGCAACGCGCCGCGCTGATCCGGCGTTACCAGCTGACGGAACACACTGCGACACGGTAGACGACTCGTCTTTCTCAAAGCACGGTTTGCCGCACGGCATGCTCCCAGCGCTCCATCAATTCCGTGGCGCGTTGGGTGTCAAGGGTTGGCAAGAAACGACGCTCGGACCGCCACAAACTCGACAGTTCGTCGGTGCTCCGATAGACGCCAGTGGCCAAGCCAGCCAAATACGCGGCACCTAACGCGGTCGTTTCGGTCACCACGGGGCGCACCACCGGAATGCCGAGTAAGTCGGCCTGAAACTGCATCAATAAGTCGTTGATGCAGGCCCCCCCGTCGACCCGCAGCTCTGTCGGCGACGCGCCACCTGCGTCAATTGCGTCGCGGCACATCGCCTGCAACAGGGCCGCACTTTGGTAGGCAATACTTTCCAGCGCCGCGCGCGCAATGTGGGCAACTGTGCTGCCCCGGGTCAGCCCGGTGATTGTGCCCCGGGCATCGGGCTTCCAGTATGGCGCACCTAAGCCGGTGAATGCTGGCACCACGATCACTCCGCCAGAATCGGGAACACTTTGGGCCAAGGCCTGTACTTCGCCGCTGCCCTGAATGGCATGTAGGCCATCACGTAGCCACTGCACCACCGCGCCGCCCACAAAAACACTGCCTTCGATGGCAAATTCAGTCTGAAGCGTTGCCTGTGCCGCGCTGGTGGTGATGAGCCCATTGTGTGAGGCTTGAAATGTTTGGCCTGTATGCATCAGCATGAAGCAGCCGGTGCCATAGGTGTTCTTGACCATGCCGGCCTTGAAACAGGCCTGGCCAAAAAGCGCACTTTGCTGGTCACCCGCGACCCCCCCAATGGCAATGGCATGCCCCAGCAAATCCGCAGTCACCTCCCCGTAAAGGGCACTGGAGGGCTTCACCGTTGGCATCATGTCGGCAGGAACGTCCAGCGCGCGCAGCAGCTCTGCATCCCATTGGTTGGTGTGCACATTGAACAGCATGGTGCGCGAGGCGTTGCTCACATCGGTGGCGTGCACTGCTCCACCGGTGAGGCGCCAGATGAGCCAGCTGTCAATCGTTCCAAAGGCGAGTTCACCGTTTTCAGCCTGCTGGCGTGCGCCTGGTATGTGGTCCAGCAACCATTTCAGTTTAGTCCCCGAAAAGTACGCGTCCACTAGCAAGCCCGTTTTGGCTTGGATGGTCGCGGCCAGTCCGCGTTCACGCAGTTCGACACAGGTTGGTTCGGCCCGCCGGTCTTGCCAAACGATGGCATGGTGAATCGGCAACCCGGTGGTTCGGTTCCACACTACCGTGGTCTCGCGCTGGTTGGTGATGCCGATGGCGTGCACTTGTCTAGCCGTGATACCGGCTTTGGCCAATGCATCACGGGCAGTGGCCAGCTGGGTTCGCCAAATCTCTTGCGGATCGTGCTCAACCCAACCGGGTTGTGGGTAAATCTGTGCCAACTCCAGCTGCGACTGCGCAAGTGCGTTGCCGTCAGCGTCGAAGACGATGCTGCGGGAGCTGGAGGTACCCTGGTCCAGGGCCAGTAGGTAAGTCATACGGTCTCCAAATAGTGAAAAGCCTGTGAATGGGGAGCCTGCGCCGGCAATCGCCCTCGCGTCACGGCTGGGAGGCTACTGTGCAGCGCACCTGTGCTTCGGCCAGTAGTGATGGAAAGGGATCGGGTGGTTCGGCATCGGTGAACAAGCGATCGATTTGTGACAACTTGGCTACTTCAACCATCGCCGGACGATTGAATTTGCTGCTGTCGGCCGCCACCCATACTTCACGGGCATGCGCCACGATGGTTTGCGAAACTTTCACCTCGCGGTAGTCGTAGTCCCGCAGGGTGCCGTCGGCTTCAATGCCTGAGATACCCATCAGAGCAATGTCGACCTTGAATTGCCGAATGAAGTCCACAGCAGCTTCACCAACGATGCCCTGATCCCGGCCCCGTACCACTCCACCGACCACGATCACCTCACTGCTGGCATTGGTGCTCAGGATGGACGCTACGTTGAGGTTGTTGGTGATCACGCGTAAGCCTGAATGGTTCAATAGCGCTCGGGCAATTGCCTCGGTGGTGGTGCCGATATTCAGAATCAAAGAGCACCCGTCTGGCACCGCGGCCGCCACATCACGGGCTATACGCAGCTTTCCCTCGGCGTTGAGGTTTTCTCGCTGCTGGTGCGCTAGATTTTCAGTGGTCGAGCTTGGCACCCGCACACCGCCGTGGAAGCGGGCGAGCAGGCCTTCGTCGGCCAGCCGCTGTACATCGCGGCGCACGGTTTGCAGCGTAACCCCTAAGGTGGTGGCCAGCTGATCCACGGTCACGGAGCCATGGGCGTGCACGTATTCGAGCAACTGCACCAATCGAGGGTGGCGATTCATATTCATTCCTTTGCCAATCATAAAGGGCGAAACGCTACTGTAAAACGAATACAAACGAACCAAACTAGGGTAAATACTAGACACAAACGAAATTAAAGGAATAACAATCGTCAAAATCGAATGTTCGATCGACAACGTGAGAAAAAGGTGCCGTGATGCAGTTGACCCTTGAAGGCATCAACAAGAAAGTAGGGCCGCAGACTTGGCTTTACGACATGAGTATTGCTCCCCGCAGCGGTGCAGTCACCGTATTGTTGGGCGCAACACAGGCGGGTAAGACTAGCTTGATGCGTGTCATGGCCGGGCTGGATGTACCCTCTGCGGGGCGCGTGTTGGTGGATGGAAAGAACGTGGTCGGTATCCCGGTGCGCCAGCGCAATGTGGCCATGGTGTACCAGCAATTCATCAACTACCCGTCCTTGAATGTGTACAGCAATATCGCCTCGCCACTGAAGCTGCGCGGCGAGAAGAATATTGATCAACGCGTACGCGAGTTGGCCGAAAAACTCCATATTGAAATGTTTCTGGAGCGACTCCCTGCGGAGCTGTCAGGAGGCCAGCAGCAGCGTGTAGCCTTGGCACGTGCGCTGGCCAAGGGCGCGCCGCTGATGCTGCTCGATGAGCCACTGGTCAACCTGGACTACAAGTTGCGCGAAGAATTACGCGACGAATTGAGCGCCCTATTCGCCGCCGGTGACTCGACGGTCATCTACGCCACCACCGAGCCAGGCGAGGCCCTGTTGTTGGGTGGCTATACCGCCGTGTTGGACGCCGGAGAGTTGCTGCAATATGGCCCAACCCCCGAAGTATTTCACAAGCCTGCATCCCTTCGCGTGGCCCGTGCCTTCAGCGACCCGCCGATGAACCTGATGGCCGCGACCACGGCTGTCGGTGGAGCGCATCTCGATGGTGGACCCCTGCTTGCGCTCAACCCACCCACCCTCATTGGCAGCAAGCTCACCGTTGGCCTGCGCGCCAGCGCGCTGCGGGTGCATGCCCGCGAGGGCGATATTGCGTTGCCCGGCAGAGTCGAATTGACCGAGATCTCTGGCTCCGACACCTTTGTGCATTTGCATACCCTGGTGGGCGAGTTGGTGGCCCAGCTTACGGGTGTGCACTACTTTGAATTGGGAGCCAACGTGACGGTTTACTTCAACCCTTCGCAGGCCTATTTGTTTGATGCGACGGGCACGCTTGCGCTGTCACCGGTGCGCGGGGGCGGCTACTGATATGGCGCGCATTGAACTGGACATGGCCCATGCGTACAGACGCAATCCCCAACAGGACAGCGACTACGCCTTGCTGCCACTGAAGATGACGTTTGACGACGGCGGCGCCTACGCCCTACTTGGCCCTTCCGGCTGCGGCAAAACGACCTTGCTCAACGTCATGTCGGGCCTGGTCACGCCGTCTCACGGCAGTGTCTTATTTGATGGCCGAAATGTAACTAAGGACTCACCACAGCAACGCAATATTGCACAGGTGTTCCAGTTTCCGGTGATTTACGACACCATGACGGTGGCAGAAAACCTGGCCTTTCCGCTGCGCAATCGCAAAATGCCAAGGGAACAAATTGACAAGCGCGTGGGCGAAATCGCTGAAATGCTGGAGATGAGTGGGCAACTGAATCAGCGCGCCGCCGGGCTCGCCGCTGATGCCAAGCAGAAAATCTCGCTGGGTCGCGGATTGGTCCGCCCGGACGTATCGGCGGTGCTGTTTGATGAACCCCTGACGGTGATCGACCCTCACCTCAAGTGGAAACTGCGGCGCAAGCTCAAACAGATTCACCATGAGCTCAAGCTCACACTCATTTATGTCACGCACGACCAGGTCGAAGCACTCACCTTTGCCAATCACGTCGTCGTGATGACGCGTGGTCGGGCTGTGCAAGTGGGGTCACCAGCGGATCTGTTTGAGCGGCCAAGTCACACTTTCGTTGGCAATTTCATTGGATCGCCCGGCATGAACTTTTTGGCCGGCAACGTCGACCAAGAAGGAATGCACATGGGCGGAACGACACTCGCGTTGCCGCCAGAACGCCGATTGCCCAGTGGCGAAGTGAAGCTCGGCATCAGACCAGAGTACGTTACCTTGGTACCGGCGAACACCATTGGCGCACTGCAAATGACAGTGTCCCAGGTGCAGGATGTGGGAACCCACGTCATCTTGAGTGCCCGCCTCGCCAATCTCAGTCTGAAAGCACGTCTGGCGACCGATGCAGCACAGTTGCTGGTCGGTGACTCGGTCTGGTTGAAGGTCATGGGCCAGCACACCTGCTTCTACAAGAATGAGGAGATCGTGCCATGAGCACTACCACCAAGCCGGTTAACCAGAAGGCCTGGTTTTTGATTCTGCCCATGCTGGTGTGTGTGGCGTTCTCAGCCGTACTGCCGCTGATGGTGGTGGTTAACTACTCGGTGCAAGACATCATCTCGCCCGAGCGCAGGGTCTTTGTTGGCACCGAATGGTTTGCCGCCATCATGCGTGACGAAGAGCTGCACGGTGCGCTGTGGCGGCAGATCACCTACTCGTTTGCCGTTCTTGCAGTCGAGTTGCCCCTCGGCATTTTGCTGGCCCTGGCCATGCCGGCCCAGGGCTGGAAATCGTCTGCCGCGCTGGTGATTGTGTCGCTCTCGCTGCTGATCCCCTGGAACGTGGTGGGCACCATCTGGCAAATATTTGGCCGAACGGATATTGGGCTGATGGGGGCGGCGCTGCTGGGCATGGGTATTGACTTCAGTTACACCGGCAATCCGGTGCATGCCTGGCTCACGGTGTTATTGATGGATGTTTGGCATTGGACGCCATTGGTTGCCTTGCTGGGCTATGCGGGGCTGCGCTCCATACCCGATGCCTACTACCAGGCCGCCAGTATTGATGGTGCCAGCAAGTGGGACGTCTTCCGGTATGTGCAGCTACCCAAGATGCGGGGCGTGCTGATGATTGCCGTGCTGCTGCGCTTCATGGACAGCTTCATGATCTACACCGAACCCTTTGTGCTGACAGGGGGAGGGCCGGGAAATTCGACCACCTTCCTGTCCCAGTTCCTGACACAAAAGGCGGTGGGTCAGTTTGACCTGGGGCCAGCAGCTGCGTTCTCGTTGATCTACTTTCTGATCATCCTGCTGATGTGTTTTGTCTTGTACAACTGGATGCAGCGCGTAGGCACCCAGGAAAAGGAGGGTGACCATGCATAGCCCGAAGTTTCAGAAGCGCTCATTGTTCATGATCGCCTATGTGGTGTTTGCCTTGTTGCCCATCTACTGGATGGTCAACATGTCGTTCAAAACCAATAATGAAATCCTGGCCGGCTTCTCGCTGTTCCCACAGCATTTCACGTGGGACAACTACAAAACCATTCTGACCGACCCGGCCTGGTACTCGGGCTACATCAACAGCCTGATCTATGTGGGCATCAACACGGTGATCTCGCTGATCGTGGCGCTGCCAGCCGCCTATGCGTTTTCGCGCTACAGCTTTCTGGGCGACAAGCATGTGTTCTTCTGGTTGTTGACCAACCGCATGACGCCGCCTGCCGTGTTCTTGTTGCCATTCTTCCAGCTCTACACGTCGGTGGGGCTGATGGACACCCACATTGCGGTGGCACTGGTTCATCTGTTGTTCAACGTGCCTTTGGCGGTGTGGATTCTGGAAGGTTTCATGAGCGGCATTCCACGGGAAATCGATGAGACTGCCTATATCGATGGGTACTCATTCCCTCGGTTTTTTGTGCAAATTTTCCTGCCTTTGATCAAAGCGGGCGTCGGTGTGGCCGCCTTCTTCTGCTTCATGTTCAGCTGGGTTGAGCTGCTGTTGGCCCGCACGCTGACCAGTGTGAATGCAAAGCCCATTGCCGCCACGATGACGCGCACGGTGTCTGCCTCCGGCATGGACTGGGCGACGCTGGCCGCCGCCGGTGTCTTGACTATTGTTCCTGGCGCCATCGTGATTTGGTTTGTTCGAAACTACATCGCCAAGGGTTTCGCGATGGGTCGCGTTTGACAGGAGTTCAAGATGTTTGAATGGATGGCCTGGACCACCCCGGTAGCGGTATTTTTCTCCTGCATCGTGCTGATGCTGGCTGGCATGACGGTGTGGGAGATTAAATCCCCCACCAGTATGCGCAAGGGTTTTCTCCCGATAGAGACAACCCGCGGTGACCGGCTCTTCATCGGTTTGCTGTCTGCAGCCTACGTCAACCTGGCGTTTATCGGCGTCAGCGGAAAACTGGGTGCGTGGATGGGATTGGAAGCTGACCCCTCCATCTGGATCAGCTTTGTGATTTCGATGGGCGTGCTCGCTCTGATCATGCACAAGGGTTGATGTTTCTTTGAGTCAAGGATCGGCTTGTTTCCCCCTGGAGCCGTAGCAGCCTTTCAAACAGGGGTCAATTAGACCTGAGGAGATTGACGATGAAATTGAGGTATTCCGTATTGGCAGTGGCTGTTGCCTGTGCCATGGCTAGCCAAGGTTGGGCTGACGAAGCCGCTGCCAAGAAATGGATTGACAGCGAATTCCAGCCGTCAACCCTCTCCAAAACCCAGCAGGCCGCCGAGATGAAGTGGTTCATCGATGCCGCAGCCAAGCTCAAAACCAAGGGCGTGAAAGAGATTTCAGTCGTATCTGAAACCATCACCACCCATGAGTACGAATCCAAGACCCTGGCCAAGGCCTTTGAAGAGATCACCGGCATCAAAGTCAAGCATGACCTGATCGGCGAAGGCGATGTAGTCGAAAAACTGCAGACCTCGATGCAGTCCGGCAAATCCATCTATGACGGTTGGATCACGGATTCGGACCTGATCGGTACCCACTACCGGTATGGCAAGATTTTGAATCTGACCGACTACATGACAGGCGCCGGCAAAGAGTGGACCAATCCCGGTCTGGATGTCAAAGACTTCATCGGCACCAGCTTCACCACCGCACCCGATGGCAAGCTGTACCAGTTGCCCGACCAGCAGTTCGCCAACCTGTACTGGTTCCGTGCTGACCTGTTTGACCGCCAGGACCTGAAGGACAAGTTCAAGGCCAAGTACGGTTATGACCTGGGCGTGCCATTGAACTGGAGCGCCTACGAAGACATCGCTGCATTCTTCAGCGAAGACGTCAAGAACATCGACGGCAAGCCCATCTATGGCCACATGGACTACGGCAAAAAGGACCCCTCGCTGGGCTGGCGCTTCACCGATGCCTGGTTGTCCATGGCCGGCTCTGCCGACATCGGCATCCCCAACGGCAAGCCTGTTGACGAATGGGGCATTCGTGCCTCCGCCGACGGTTGCACGCCGCAAGGCGCATCCGTGGCGCGCGGCGGTGCTACCAACTCGCCCGCTGCCGTTTATGCCCTGACCAAGTACATCGACTGGATGAAGAAGTACTCGCCCAAGGAAGCCATCGGCATGACTTTTGGCGAAGCCGGCCCAGTGCCAGCCCAAGGCCAGATTGCCCAGCAGATCTTCTGGTACACCGCCTTCACAGCCGACATGATCAAGCCCGGTCTGCCCGTGGTCAATGCCGACGGAACGCCCAAGTGGCGCATGGCGCCCGGACCTAACGGCCCGTACTGGAAGCAAGGCATGCAAAACGGCTACCAGGATGTGGGCTCATGGACCTTCTTCAAGGACCACAACGCCGACAAGGTGGCAGCCGCCTGGTTGTACGCGCAGTTTGTAACTGCCAAGACCACGTCGCTGAAGAAGACCACCGTGGGCCTGACGCCTATTCGTGAGTCGGATATCCAGTCCAAGGCCATGACCGACATGGCACCCAAGCTGGGGGGGTTGGTGGAGTTCTACCGCAGCCCGGCACGCGTGGCTTGGACGCCCACTGGCAACAACGTGCCTGACTACCCCAAGCTGGCACAGCTGTGGTGGAAGAACGTGGCCGTGGCTGTGACGGGTGAGAAGACCCCACAAGCCGCGATGGACAACCTGGCTAACGAGATGGACGATGTGCTTGGCCGCCTGGAGCGCGCCGGTATGGCTGTGTGCCCACCCAAGCTCAATCCCAAGCAGGATCCTGCCAAATGGCTGAGCGACAAGGGCGCACCATGGAAGAAGCTGGCCAATGAGAAGCCAAAGGGTGAAACCATTGGCTACAACACGCTGCTGACAGCCTGGAAGAACGGTAAAGCGCGTTAAGCGTTTACCGAAGACCTCCGAGCTCTGAAACCTGGCCGTGTGCGCACCTCTGCCACACGGCCTTTTTCTTATCTTTTAGCCTATGCCCACCACCATGCAGCCCCAATTGACCCGGCGCGATGAACTGACTGCCCAACTGGAACAGGGGCGGTCTTATGACATTGCCATCGTCGGCGGCGGTGCGACTGGGCTGGGCGTTGCGCTGGACGCCGCTGCCCGAGGTTTCAAAGTGGTGCTGGTCGAATCCCATGACTTTGCCAAAGGCACTTCTTCGCGAGCGACCAAGCTGGTGCACGGTGGTGTGCGGTACCTGGCGCAAGGCAACATTTCCTTGGTGCGCGAGGCCTTGTATGAACGCACCACGCTGCTGAACAACGCACCCCACTTGGCGCAACCCCTGCCGTTCATCATGCCATCTTACAAATGGTGGGAGACACCGTTCTACGGCATCGGGCTTAAGATGTACGACGCTTTGGCGGGAAAGGCGGGCCTGGGCAAGACCGAATTTCTGAACCGCGACGAGACACTGCGGCTATTGCCCACCGCGCGTGAACAAGGGCTACAAGGCGGCGTCAAGTACTGGGATGGCCAGTTCAATGATGCCAAGCTGGCCATGGCGCTGGCCCGCACGGCAGCAAACCGTGGTGCCTTGCTGGTGAACTACTGCCGGGCCGCCCATTTGTTGTATGACGAGAGCAAGGTGTCCGGCCTGGTGTGCGAAGACACGCTCACCGGCAAGCAATACACCCTCAAGACCCGCTGCGTAGTGAATGCCACCGGTGTGTGGGTGGACGAGCTGCGGCAGAAGGACGGCGCCGCGAGCGGCGCCAGCAGCAAGCGCACCACCAAACCCATGGTCACGCCCAGCCAGGGTGTGCATATTGTGGTGGACCGGGAGTTTTTGGGTGGTGATGTCGCGCTGATGGTGCCCAAGACCGCCGACGGACGTGTCCTCTTCGCGGTGCCGTGGCTTGGCAAAGTGATTCTGGGTACCACGGACACCCCGCGTCATGATTTGGCCCGCGAGCCACTACCTTTCAAAGAGGAGGTCGATTTCATTTTGAATGAATCGGCACGCTATTTGCGCCGCGCCCCCACCCGTGCCGATGTCAAAAGCGTCTGGGTCGGCCTGCGCCCTCTGGTCAAGCCGCAAGACGACGACGGCGACAACACCAAAGGCATTAGCCGTGAGCACACGGTGTTGGTGAGTCGGAGCGGCCTGGTCACGGTGACTGGCGGAAAATGGACCACCTACCGCGCGATGGCAGAGGATGTTCTGGACGCCTGCGCAGAAAAGTTGCTTCTGGAGAGTCGTAAAAGAGGGGCGACCACCCACCTGAAGCTGGTAGGCGCTGATATTGGAGCGGCGAACATACGCTCAATCTGTTTGCCTCCCGGTTTGCATTCTTACGGAGATGAGCAGGCCGTCGTGTTGAGTATGCCGGGGGCACACACCGCGCTTTGTGACGGGTTGACCGAAGGCATGGTGCGATTTGCAGCCAGGTATGAGTACGCACTCACAGTCGAAGACGTCTTGGCGCGTCGATCGAGACTGTTGTTTCTGGACGCGCGATTGGCCGGTTCGCTGGCGGAGCAGGTCGGGAAATTACTTCAGCAGGAAACAGGGATTGACCCTGAAGTCCAGGCGTTCGTTGAGTTAGCCCAGCACTACCTGTTACTCCCGACCTAACCGGGTTGTTTCCACCGAAATCAACCTGCTATGGTTGACTTGAATCAAGGTTTCATCCTGTTTGGCTGGCGTCGGCGGGTCTTCTGACGCAAGATTGCACCTCCACAAACTGATCCAACGGGGCTCATGCGTGGACAGCTCCTATGGACCCACGCGGCATGAACAACCTCAAAATCTCCACCCGCCTGCTCCTGCTTCTGAGCGTCTTCTCGGTGCTACTGGTGTGCATCGGGGGTCTGGGCCTGATGGGCATCGTGAAGTCCAATACGGCTTTGCACAACGTGTACGAGGACCGCACGCTGCCCATGGGTATTTTGTCCGACATCCAGCGCATGTTCATGGCCAACCGGCAGCTGATTTCCGACTCGCTGCTGGACCCCACAGTGGAGACCTACGCCAAGAACAGCGCCAGCATTGAGGCCAATATTGCAGAGATCGGCAAGCAGTGGGATGCATATATGGCGGCGGACCTGTCCACTGAGGAGAAGGGTCTGGCCAAGGCGTTTGTCGAGACCCGCACCGCTTACGTGCAGCAGGGGCTTCGGCCCGCCATTGCGGCGCTCAAAGCCAATGACTGGGCCGAAACCTCGCGCATCAGCGTCGAAGTGGTGAGCCCGCTGTACAACAAGCTGCGCGTCGACATGGCGCCGCTGATGAAATTGCAGGTTACCGAGGCCAAGAAAGAGTACGACGGTGCCGTCGCCCGTTTTGAGACCATTCGCCTGGTATCGATTTCGTCGATCGTGGTGGGCTTGGTGGTGGCATGGCTCTTCGGACTGGCGCTGATTCGCAACCTGTCCAAATCGCTGGGCAACGCAGTGGACGTCGCCCATGGCGTGGCACAAGGCGACCTTACGCAGAGCATCCGCAGCGAGGGCAAGGACGAAGTGGCCCAACTCATGACGGCACTGGCGGCTATGACCGAATCCCTGGTCAAGGTGGTATCCAGCGTACGCCAAGGCTCTGAGGGCGTGGCCACTGCCAGTGCCGAAATCGCCCAGGGCAACAACGACCTGTCGGCGCGCACCGAGCAACAGGCCAGCGCTTTGGAGCAAACGGCCGCCTCGATGGAAGAGCTCAGTTCCACGGTCAAACAGAACGCCGACAGCGCCCGCTCCGCCAACCAGCTTGCGGTCAGCGCATCCACCATAGCGGTCGAAGGAGGCAGCGTGGTGGGTCAGGTGGTCGAAACGATGCGCGAGATCAACACCTCGTCACGCAAGATATCCGACATCATTCAGGTGATCGACGGCATCGCCTTTCAGACCAACATCCTGGCTTTGAATGCGGCCGTTGAAGCGGCCCGTGCGGGCGAGCAAGGTCGCGGTTTTGCGGTCGTGGCCAGCGAAGTGCGCTCCCTGGCCGGCCGCTCGGCGGAAGCCGCCAAAGAAATCAAGATGCTGATCAACGCCAGTGTCGAGAAGGTCGAACACGGCACCCAGCTGGTCGACCAGGCGGGCGCCACTATGACCGAGGTGGTGACCAGCATCCAGCGTGTCACCGACATCATGGGCGAGATCAGCGCCGCCAGCAATGAACAGGCTCTGGGAGTGGCCCAGGTTGGCGAAGCGGTCACGCAAATGGACCAGACCACCCAGCAAAATGCTGCACTGGTGGAAGAAATGGCGGCGGCGGCCAGCAGCCTCAAGAGTCAGGCTCAGGAACTGGTCCACACCGTGGCGGTGTTCAAGCTGTCGTCCGGCCATGCGACGCAGAATCGAATGGCACCATCCATGATGCGCACAGCGGCGCCAACGCTGAGAGCGGCGCCAAGAGTGGCCCCGGCGGTGGCGAAGCCACCCAAAACACTGAAGCAAAGCGCAGCGCCGGCACCCGCCAAGCGGCTTGCGCCACCTACCCAACCAGCGGCCACATCCAACGACGACTGGGAAACCTTCTGACGGTCAGTTGCGTGCGTGGCTGATCTGCAGGCTGTCCACGCCTTCGACTTCACGCAGTTTGCGCGACAGTTCAAACAAGGAGTTGGGCTCGGGGCGGCTCTTGAGCGCCACCATCACAAAGTTCCACTGCGTGGTGTGCTGGCTGGCGGAAATGCTGAGGGACCCTTCAGCCACCATATAGCCCCATTGAAGGATGGTTTTCTTGAGCTCCAGCTCCTTGGGTTCGACACCCGGCAAGAAACCCATGACGACACCCATGGCGCGCCGCGACGGCAGGCGCACCTCCAGCTTGGGAACCCACATCATCAATACCAGCATCAGCAGGGTCAGCAGAATCGCGGCGCCGAAGAAACCAACGCCCACCAGCACCCCTATGGCGCAGGACGCCCAAATGGATGCGGCCGTGGTCAGTCCGCTGATATTGAGGCCCTCCTTCATGATGACCCCGGCGCCCAGAAAGCCGACGCCCGTCACAATGCCCTGGATCACCCTTGATGGGTCGATCGGAAGCGCCGAAGGGCTGCTGCCACCCCACCAGAACCCAGGATAGCCACAAAATACGGTGAGTGCAGCCGACGCCATGCAGACAATGCCATAGGTGCGCATGCCGGCTGCGCGCCCATGGTAGGTACGCTCGTAGCCCAGCAGCAGCCCAAGCAGCAGCGCGCCTGCCAAGTTGAAGAACACCAGCAGGTTGACTTCGACAATGGGTTGGGACCAAAAGGACGACAGGTAAGTAGGGTTCAGCGAAATCATGCAGCAGCTCCAAATAGAAAGGGCCGCCAGCCCTCGTTCAAATTGGGTTGACAGCTATCAATAGTAGAGCAAAAAACGTGTGCGTAACCAAAGCGTCACAATTGCGCAGTGTTTCTCGCCTTCAATCAATACAAGCACCAAAAGAAGATGAGGTCGTTGATGACAGTCGCAGGTTTTGCCATCTATCCACCCGATGCGCCGGCGCAGCGCGTTCGCCTGCGGCGGTTCTTCGTCGGAGTTGCAGCCCATGTGATGAATCTGGCGTTTGTGCTGCTGTGCTGGGCCCTGGGCTTTCTCAGCACACCGCATGTCACGGTTTACGCAGCGGTTGCACTGGCTTTCAACGTGGTGGTCTACGTGACGATTCGCAGTGGCATCAACCAGCGCTTCAAGGACCCCAGCCTGACCTTTCTGCAAATTGCCGTTCCGGCGATGTTGGGCCTGTACATCATGTTTTTCGCGGGGCTGGCGCGGGGTGCGTTTTTGCTGCTGGGGCTCGCGATGTTTTCCTTCGGCATGTTTCGCTTCAAGACACGGGGCTTCATGCAGCTGGCGGTCCTGATCCTGTCGGTGTATGCCGTGCTGGTTGCCATGCTGCTGTACTTTCGCGCAGACAGCGTGAACCTGCGGCTCGAATTGCTGTTGTGGGTCGCCTTTGCGATGGCCTTGGGGCAGTTCAGTTTTCTGGCCGGCATGGTGGGTGGTTTGCGGCGCAATGTGAGCGATAAGAACCTGAAGTTGGCGCAGCAGAACAGCGAACTGGAGGTGGCCCTGCAGCGCATCAGCGACATGGCCATCCGCGACGAGTTGACCGGTGTCTACAACCGCCGCTACCTGATGGAGCGCATCACGGAAGAGACACACCGGTGCCTGCGCAACGGCAGCGCCTTTAGCATTTGCATGGTCGATATCGACTGGTTCAAGAAAGTCAACGATATCTATGGCCACCAGCCGGGTGACGAGGTGATCCGCAGCGTAGCCCGCTGTGCGGCCGGTTCGTTGCGACAGCTTGATTTCTTTGGACGCTATGGAGGCGAGGAATTTGTCATGGTGCTGACCGACACGCCGCTGGAGGGCGCGATGGTGACGGCCGAGCGCGTCCGGACGCGCATCGAGCAGCTCGACTTTGCAGCCATTTCCCCGGACATGCGGGTCACGGTCTCGATTGGCGTGGCCGAGCACATTCGCCGTGCTGATTCGGGCACCACCCTCAAACGCGCTGACGAGGCCTTGTACCGTGCCAAGGAAGCGGGCAGAAACCGCTGCGAAGCGGCACCCTTGGTGAGCTCACTGCATAAAGCCGATTGAGCCCTTTTTACTGCCCGCTTTGGGCAGGTCGGCGACGCTGATATCGCTGCGTGCGTCCAGCCGGGCGTTGCCAAAGCCGGTCATCAGCGCGCGGCGCATGTCCCGCGGGGGCATGGCGCTCAGCGCATCCAGCAAGTCGTCTCCCGGTTCCGGTGCAAACCGCTTGCCCCAGCCGTGCGCATCGCGAATGCTCTGGTACAACTCGCGGGCAATCTGGCGGGCCGCCTCCAGGGTTGGGGCTTCCACGGCAAAGACATTCATGCGGTTCAGAATGGGCGCGGGTATGTTGCGTTCGTCATTGGCGGTGGTGACCCAGATCACCTGGCTGGCGTCGATGGCGACTTCGGCAAACTCGTCGGTAAAGTTTTGAGCGGTGTCGTGCTCCAGCAGGCTGTAGAGCGCGCCCAGCGGGTCGTATTGTGCGTCGGCGCTGGCCTTGTCGATCTCGTCCACCACGATCACCGGGTTGGCGTACTCGCCGTCCACCAGCGCCTCAAACACCTTGCCGGGTTTGGCGCCTTTCCATTGGGAGCTTGATCCCGACAACAACCAACCCGCCGTCATGGAGCTCATGGGCACCAGGCTCATGCCCGTGCCCAGCAGGTCGGCCAGTTTCTTGGCGAAGTGGGTTTTGCCGATGCCCGGGGGCCCGAGCAACAGAATAGGCGTCACCTCCAGCGCGTCCTGGCTGTCCTGGGCCAATGCGACGTGGCGTTTGACGTCGTCCAGCACCTCGGTGAAATTGGGCAGTGAGTGGTAAAGGCTGGCCATGTTTGGCACGCCCCAGGGCTTGACCGAAAAGCGCTGCGGGCCGCGCTCCAGCATGCGCCGGTAAGTGGCGCGCAGGCTGTCGTGCTCGTTCTCCTGCAACTTGGCCAGTTTGCGCTCGACCTCGTCGGGCTGGAATACCCGGCGCATCTGCGCCACCGGGAGTTGAAATACGGAAGACTGCGGAACAAGACTGCGAGATTCCATGGTGGCCTCCGGTGTAATGACTTTGAACCAATACAGCGGCTCCATTGAAGCACAGGTCAGGGTTTTGTGTAGTGAAAAGAAGCCCCGAAAGCCTCAGTCTGTTTGAACCTTGGCGAATCCGTAAAGCCGTTCCGGTGGAAGGCGTGCCAACAGGGCTGGGTGGCCGGCAGTTCCCACAATCGCAAACTCGGCCTGGCTGGTGTCGTGTTTGAGCGTTTTGGCAACCGGGTGGCCGGTGGTGTCGGTGATGCTGGCGACGATGGGCGCGCGCGCGTTGTCGGTGCGCTGCACGACGACGCCCAGTTCGCCCGAGGCCAGCTTCACGAAGTCTCCCGGTGGGTAAATCCCAAACTCCTTGATGATGGCCGTTGACAAGGGGCCGCCATGGTCTTCGCGGTAGAGCTGGCGCACGGCTTCTTGCGGCGCCATCGCGGGGCGCAGCACGCGCGGACTGATTTTGGCCATAAAGACATCACACACCCGCAGCGCCAGCGCCATTTCGCCCATCTCGGTGCAGCCTTGCGGGTAGCCGGTTCCGTCCGGGTGCTCGTGGTGCTGGGCTACGGCTTGCAACCACTCGGTATCACCAATGCCCCACTGTTGCAGCGTGGCCACGGTGTTTTCCGGATGACTGCGAATCTCTGCCTGTTGGCGCTCGCGCATGGGCGCGTCCTGTCCCGCCATCTGACCCTGCAAATCCAGGATGCTCAGGTTCATGGTCAGCGCTGCTTTGAGCAGGGTCTGCACGCGTGCTGGGGACCAGTGCAGATGCCGTGCCATCAGCACGCACAGCACGCCCGTGTGCAGCGCGTGCGAGTAGCCGTAGTAGAAGCTCTGGGCGTTGTCCTGGCGCACGGTGCGGTAAATGGCAATGTCGGGGCTGCTGTCCACCAGCTTCAGGATATGGTTTGCAAACGGGCCCAACTGGGACACAAAGTTCTCGTGCACGTCGGCGTGGGTCAGCAGGTTCTTGAGGGCCTGCGGGGTCTGCTCCCACGCGCCAAACAGGTTTGGCGCAACGGCCACTGTGGGGGCCTGGGTGGCTTGCTCTGCACGTGCGCTGGCCCTGATCTCCTCCACATCCACAAAGGCCCCGCGCGTCAGTAACAGCTCCAACTGGTGCTCGGTCGTCAGGATGTGGCCTTTGGCGAGCAAGAGCAGCCCGGTTTCATCCCGCACGCCCCAGGGCAGGGGCGCACCCAGTTTGACTTTGGATCGTGGCAACTGCAAGAGCTTCACTGGCGCTTACTCCTGTGTAATCCATGTCCGCGCAGTGTAGTCTCGCTGCTATGGTTTGCATAGCTACTTGCTCAATACCGACGAGGGCCAAGCCCTCGTTTTTCTTTGAGGCTTAGACCAGCAAGGCATTCACCCGCTTCACATACGCAGCCGGGTCCGCCGGCATGCCGCCCTCGGCCAGCAGCGCCTGGTCAAAAAGGATGTGGGCCAGGTCGTTGAAGTGCACGCTGCCGTCCAGCTTCTTGACCAGCGGGTGTTCGGCATTCACTTCCAGCACCGGTTTCACTTCCGGCGCAGCCTGTCCAGCCTGCTTGAGCATGCGGGCCAGTTGGGTGCTCATGCCGTCGTCCTTCACCACCAGACACGCGGGGCTGTCCACCAGGCGGGTGGTGACGCGCACGTCTTCGGCTTTGTCCTTCAGCGCTTCCTTGAGCTTGGCCAGCAGGGGCTTGAAAGTCTCTGCGGCTTCCTCAGCGGCCTTCTTCTCGGCTTCGTCCTGCAGCGTGCCGAGATCCACGGCGCCCTTGGCCACGCTTTGCAGCGGGGTGCCGTCAAAGTCTTGCACAAAGTTCAGCGCCCATTCGTCCACGCGGTCGGTCATCAGCAGGACTTCGATGCCCTTTTTCTTGAACACTTCGAGCTGTGGGCTGTTCTTGCCGGCGGCCAGGGTGTCGGCGGTGATGTAGTAAATGGCCTCTTGGCCCTCCTTCATGCGCGCCTTGTAGTCGGCAAAGCCCACGCTGGCTGAATCTGTGGTGGTGGAGGCAAAGCGCAGCAGCTTGCACAGGCGCTCTTTATTGGCGAAGTCTTCGCCCAGGCCTTCCTTCAGCACGGCGCCAAATTCGCCGTAGAACTTGGTGTACTTGCCAGCGTTCTTTTCGGCTTCTGCCTTGTCTTCGGCAGACAGCACATCCGTCACACCGTCGGCAGAGGCTTCTGGCAACTTGTCGTTGCTGGCCAAGTCTTCGAGCATGGACAGTACCCGCTTTGTGCAGCCTTCGCGGATTGCCTTGACGTCGCGACTTTCCTGTAGCAGTTCACGGCTCACGTTTAGCGGCAGATCGGCGGAATCAACCACGCCTTTGACAAACCGCAGGTAGGTCGGCAGCAGGGCCTCGGCGTCGTCCATGATGAAGACGCGCTTCACGTAAAGCTTCAGGCCGCCCTTCTTCTCGCGGTTCCACAAATCCATCGGCGCCTTGCCGGGGATGTAGAGCAGTTGCGTGTACTCGGTGCTGCCTTCGACGCGGTTGTGCGTGTGGGCCAGCGGCGCTTCAAAGTCGTGGCTGATCTGCTTGTAGAAGTCGTCGTACTGCTCTTGCGCGATGTCTTTCTTGGGGCGGCTCCAGATGGCGTTGGCCTTGTTGACGGTTTCCCATTCGCCGGTCTTGACCATGCCACCGGGCTGGCGGCCACCCTTTTCGTCGCTCGGGTTGATCAACTCGCCGTCTTTCCACTCTTCCTTTTCCATCTGGATGGGCAGGCTGATGTGGTCGGAGTACTTGTTGATGATGCCCTTGACCTTCCAGGCCTGGGCGTAGTCCTGTGCGTCTTCGCGCAGGTGCAGCGTGACACTGGTGCCGCGTGCTGCACGGTCAATGGTTTCGACTTCAAAGGCGCCACCACCGCTGGCGCCGCCATCGCTGACCCAGCGCACGCCCTCGGATTCCTTCATGCCAGCGCGGCGCGACTCGACCGTGATCTTGTCGGCCACGATGAAGCCCGAGTAGAAGCCGACGCCAAACTGGCCGATGAGCTGGGAGTCGGTCTTCTGGTCGCCGCTGAGTTTGCTGACGAAATCCTTGGTACCGCTCTTGGCGATGGTGCCCAGGTTGTCAATGGCTTCCTGCGCGCTCATGCCGATACCGTTGTCGGTGATGGTCAGCGTCTTGGCGTCCTTGTCAAAGGTGACCTTGACCTTCAACTCGGAATCGTTCTCGTACAGGCCGCCGTCATTGATGGCCTCAAAACGCAGCTTGTCGCAGGCGTCCGACGCGTTGGAGATCAGCTCGCGCAGGAAAATTTCCTTGTTGGAGTACAGCGAGTGGGTGACCAGGTGCAACAACTGTGCAACTTCGGCCTGGAAGGATAGGGTTTGCTTGGTCATGAAATTTTTTACTTTCTCGGTAAAGCTTCGACAAAAAGTGCTGCTGGACGCCCAGTGCGTCGCCTGCGAAACCCTCAATTATGGGCGATGGGGTGTTATTCAAGGGCTTGGGTGGGCGGCGGAAACCTCGGCGTTAGCGCCATGGTGGCTTTGGTATCCATCGGGTAGCGGGTTTTGCTCCGTGTCCCCCGCCCGCCGTGCGGGCTCCTCCTTGACCTGCGCAAAGCCCACTGCCCGATCGATACGGCGCGGCTGGGTTTGCGCGGATCGGGTGCAAAAAAACCGTTCGCTTCAACCGTCCCGAGGCGATTTCAGCGTGCCAGCTATCGCAAGCAAAGGTTCGAGCAGCAGGGTTGGGGTGAGCGTCAGAGCGAGGTCAAGGAGGAGCAGAGGGCTTGCCCTCTGCGGGGGACACGAGCGGCGACGCTTACCCCAACTCTGCTGCGGGCGCACAGCTGACAAGGGTGGGGCAATGTTTCACCGCTGGGCCGCCCCAAGGTGAAACGCGGCCCCCTTGGGGGGAAGGGAGCTACACCCTGTGAGCGACCGTGGGGGCCATTACCTCAGCCAATCCACCACCTGGCGCGTCACCTCGGGGCTGTGCAGCAATTCCATGTGGTGGGTGCGGTAGACGATGGTCTGGTGGGTCTTGGCAAAGTCCAGTTGGCGCAACGGGTCCGGGTGCTGCCCCAGCGCGCTGGCCAGCGGCACCAGGCCGTCACCAATCACGCGGTCGGCCAGCGGGCTGCGTTTGCCGCTCGCCGTGGCGGCCACAGCGTAGCAGGACACGCCCAGAGGAAGTGGCAGGGGTTGGCGGCTGTCGGGTTTGCGTTTGAAGCGGTCGTGCCCCACCCAGTCAGCGTCCAGCACATGGCCGTAACGCAGGTCGGTAATACCGGCGCTGCGTAGCTGGCCCAGCTTGGCAAAGGGCTTGCTGAAAGGCGTTGTCGCCAGGACCACATCGATCCAGTTGCCAGCGCGCTCCAGCGGGGCGCCGTGGTGGGGTGTGCCCAGGAAAACAATATTCTTAAGCTGCTGTGGCCAACGCAGCCCATTCTGCTGGGCGTAGTGCACTGCGCTGCGAATCAGCAGGCCACCCATGCTGTGCACGACCACCGTGAAGTCTTCTACCGATACAGGCCATTTGGCCAGCAGCTGCTCCAGCATGGAGGCCAGTTCGTGGCCGTTTTGAGAGGTGTGCAGGCCAGTGTTGTAGCGCAGATACACGGGGGTGTAGCCCAGCTCGGCGGCGAGTGTGGCGCCATGGTCCGATTGCGGTTTGCCGTCGTCCGTCACGTTGGCCTGCCACTGCAAATCGTTCATGCACAAGCCGTGGATCAGCAACAGCACCTTGCCCGTGGCGGCCGGCATGGCGGGCAGGGCATGTAGATTCAGGGCGCGACCCTGGTAGCGCAGCGTCATGGGCGTGGCTAGCGGGTTGTGGGTGTGCGCCAGTTGGTCACCCATGACGCCATTGAGGGCGGCCAGCACTGCCTCGCGCTCCGGTGTTTCGGGTGGCGCGTCCACCAACGACTCCAGCAGCGGTTCCAGTTTGGTAAAGGCCGCCTGTAGTCCTTTGCCGACCAGCTCGGTTACGCCATGCACGGTGCGGTAGACAAATCCGGGAATACCGTTGGTCTGCTGCCGGGGCTTGTTGCCAGCCAAGCCCATGGTGCCCAGTGCCGCATGGTGCACACCCTCGGCCATGGTCGCCACGCCACGGGTCGCCTGGGTCGCCAATTGCGCCACGGCGCGCAGGTCCGATGGACGCAGATGCTTGAGTGGAGATGGGGCCGGTTTTGCAGCTGATTTTGGCATGGGGCGTCCTACCTCTGGTTGGCTATTCAGAAACTTTCGTGCGGCGCCAGGTAACGCCACTGGCCCACTGGCAGGTTGCCCAGCATGACCTTGCCCACGCGTACGCGCTTGAGGCCCACCACTTTGAGCCCGACCAGTTCGCACATGCGGCGGATTTGGCGCTTCTTGCCCTCCACCAGTACAAAACGCAACTGCTCGGGGTTTTGCCATTCCACCTTGGCCGGCTTGAGCGCCTGGTTGTCCAGGCTCAGCCCGTGGCGCAGCAGGCGCAGTTTGTCGGCAGGGAAGACCGATTGCACGTCGGTGCTGACAGGGTCGTCGTCGTCGATGCGGCTGAGCTGGGTGGGCGGCGATGGTTGGGCAGGCCGCGCCAGGGGGCGTGCACCGTAGGTCGCGGCGGCCGAGGTTGCCGCCGCCGGGTTGGCGACACCGGTGTAGACCACGCGGACCAGGTATTCCTTCTCCATCCCCGAATCCTCGCCGATCAGCTGGCGCGCCACGCGACCGTCCTGGGTCAACACCAGCAGGCCGGTGGAGTCGATGTCCAACCGCCCTGCGGGCACCAGGCTCTTGAGCTGGCTGGGGTTGAAGAAAAAGCGGGCGTTGTCGTCGACCCAGCGGTTTTGCGGCTGGATCAGCGTGATGGCGGGCTGGTGGCCGTCTTCGGCCTGGCCGCTGACGATGCCGATGGGCTTGTTGAGCAGGATGGTCACCTGGTTAGCCTGTGCGCCTTTGGCCTGCTGGGTGACCTCAATGCGTGCGTCGGGCGCGACCTGCATGCCCATCTCGGCCACTTTGCCATTGACCTTGACCCAGCCCTTGGCGATCCAGTCATCGGCTTCGCGCCGGGAGGCCAGCCCCAACTCGGCCATGCGCTTGTTCAGCCGCATGGTGCCATTGGCGCCGTGGGCGGCGGTGTTGGTTTGCCCGGCGGGAATGGCGGCGCGGTTGCCTGGCGCTTTGCCAGGGGGGGGAGCCGCACGGCGGAAGACGGGAGCGGGTGGCTTGGAATCGGTCATTTGCTATCTCTTTTGTAGCTGCATGCGCATATTTTACGAGGGCTGGAGGCCAATTTGGTGCAATACCTTCGGCTCTGCGCAGCGAACCCGCGCAAACACCGGGTGAACACTTGGTATTTTCCCTGCATTCGAGTCCGGCTAGTGCGCACGTGCGCCATAGCCGCTGTACAGTGGTGCTTTTGGCTGGAGAGAGACGTTATGGTCAAAACTTGGCAAGAATCTACCGTTGTGTACGGTACCGAAGACATTCTGACGAGCCTGTGCAATTCAGTGACGCGGGTACTGACGGCGGCAACCCAGTGCGAAATTCACTACTCCGGCATGGTGCAGCGGATCACCAAGACCTGCCTGAAACCCGACATCGGCTGTTTTGTGCTGTTTGACGGGGGGTTTTCCGGGCTTGTCGTTCTCAATTTTTCGGCCCAGACGGCGATGGAGCTCTATGAGAGCTACATGCTGAACATGGGCATGCCCAAGAGCGAACTGGCATTGGCACACACCTCCGACGAAGTGAGCAACATCATGGGTGAACTCATGAACCAGATCGTCGGAGATTTCACGGGCAAGGTGCGGCGTGAACTACAGACCAACATCACGCAGAACCAGCCCAAGATGCTGGTGCTCAACAAGCAGGTGGTGTTGAGTGTGGACACGCAGCTGGACCAGCCAGAGTCACGCCGCGTGACGTTTTATACCGGGCGAAACAATATCTTCTACCTGGAGTTGGCGATTGACCGTACCGAATTCATCAAGCTGCACGACTTTGAGGTCAACGAAGCGCTCTCGCCGGATGAGGTGATTGCACAGGCGAACGCGGCTCTCAGTGCCGGCCCTAGTCAGCCAGCGCAACCAACCCAGGAACAGAGCGACCAGGACGCGCTCCTGAAGTCCCTGGGTATGTAGGCCCCTATAGCTTTGACTAGCGAAACACCATCTGACTGCGCAGCGCCTGCAGGTCCAGTACCCGCAGCCCGCCATATTCCACCTTGATGACGTCTTGCGCTGCCAGTGCGGTCAGTGCCTCGTTCACGCGTTGGCGCGACAGGCCCACCAAGTAGGCCAGTTCCTGCTGCGTGATGCGCAGCACTTCGCCCACGCCGGGGTACAGCACCGGATTAAACAGTGACGCCAGGCTGCGTGCGACACGGATGTCGGGGTTGGTCATGCGGTCGATCTCCCGCGCGGCGATGAACTGGCCCAGTCGTTCGTTAAGCTGGTTCATGACGAAGCGGTTGAAGCCAATGGAGTGGTCCAGCAACCAGTGGAAGGTGTCCACATGCAGGCCCGCCACCATGCTCTTGCGCAGGGCCTGGATGTTGTAGCGGTAGGTCTCGCGCTTCATGGCCGTCCCTTCCCCAAACCAGCCGCCGGGCGGCACGCCGGTGAAGGTCATGGTCTGTCCCTCGGCGTTGTCGCTGCTCATCTTCAGCAAGCCGTCCACCACACCAAACCAGTAGGTCACGGGGCGACCCATGCGGCATATGTATTCGCCGGGGCTGGCATCGGCAATCTTCAGCTCTTCGACGGCACGCTCGCGCTCCAGACTCGAGAGCAAATGGATCCAGGGAATGGCATCGAGTTCGGCTGCGGTGAGTGCGCGGCGCCGCAGGTGCAGGGCGGATTCGGTTTGCATGCAATGGTTCTGTAAGTTGGCAGAAAGTGAAGGGAAAACACCTACTGAGAAAGGAGGGAATTGTCGTCCAAACGACAACCTGACGTCAAACGCAGTACTAATATTCGAACCTATACAAAGCCCTGTTGCGTGGCAGCAGATGTAGGCAATGGTGACAAGGACACGGAATGCAAACGACTTTTCCACGGTTACTTCAGAAGCACGCGAGTCAGCGCCCAGACGCTCCCGCCATGCGCGAGAAGGAATACGGCATCTGGCAATCGCTGTCCTGGGCAGATTTGTTGGCCATGGTGGAGCACATCGCAGCGGGCCTGCACCAGGCCGGTCTGCGCCGGGGTGAGCATATGGTGGTGGTGGGGGCCAATCGGCCTCGTCTGTACGCCACCATGCTGGCCGTGCAATCGCTGGGTGCCATTCCCGTGCCGCTGTACCAGGATGCCGCGGCCGCCGAATGCGTTTTCCCCATCAACAACGCCGAAGTGCGTTTTGCCTTTGCCGAAGACCAGGAGCAGGTCGACAAGTTGCTGGAAATCCGTGACCAGTGCCAGCAACTCGAACGGATCTACTTTGACGACCCGCGTGGCCTGCGCAAATACGACGAAGCCTGCCTGGCTTCACTGGACGAACTGCAAGCGGCTGGCAAGGCATTTGTGGCGCTGCACCCGGAGTTCTACGCAGCGCAGGTCAACCAGGCCAAGCACGATGATGTGGGCGCCATGTTTTTCACTTCGGGCACCACGGGCAATCCCAAGGGCGTGGTCCACACCCACAACTCGCTGCTCAACCGCGCCCGTGTTGGCGCAGACTTTGACAAGCTGACCGGTTCGGAAGAGGTGTTGGCCTATCTGCCCCCGGCCTGGATTGGTCAGAATATTTTCAGCTATGCCCAATGGCTGGCTTGCGGTTACATCGTGAACTGCCCCGAATCGGCGGCCACGGTCACCATCGACCTGAAGGAAATTGGCCCCACCTATTACTTTGCACCACCGCGCGTGTTTGAAGGCCTGCTCACCAGTGTGATGATCCGCATGGAAGACGCCGGGTTGATCAAGCGCAACATGTTCCATTACTTCATGGGCATTGCCAAGCGCGTGGGCCCCACCCTGATGGAGGGTAAGTCGATTTCGGCCGCTGATCGGTTGCTGTATGCGCTGGGTACCTTGTTTGTCTATGGTCCGTTGCGCAATACGCTGGGCCTGAGCAGGGTGCGCGTGGCCTATACCGCAGGGGAGGCCATTGGGCCCGACCTGTTTTCGTTCTTTCGCTCCATCGGCATCAATCTAAAGCAACTGTACGGTTCCACTGAGACGGCCGTGTTCGTCTGCCTGCAGCCCGATCACGAGGCCCGTGCCGACACGGTGGGTGTGCCTTGCGAAGGCGTTGAAATCAAGGTTGCCGACAACGGCGAGATCCTGGTCAAGTCACCGGGCCTGCTCAAGGAGTACTACAAAAACCCAGCGGCCACCGCCGAGGTGCTGACCGCCGAAGGCTGGTACCACACCAGCGACGCCGGTTTCATTGATGCACACGGCCACCTGAAGATCATTGACCGCGTCAAGGACGTGGGCCGCATCAAGGGTGGTGCCAACGACGGCGCCATGTTTGCGCCCAAGTACGTAGAAAACAAGCTCAAGTTCTTTCAGCACATCAAAGAGGTCGTGGCCTATGGTGATGGTCGCGATCAGGTCTGCGTGTTTATCAATATCGATTTCGATGCGGTCGGCAACTGGGCCGAGCGGCGCAACCTGCCCTATGCGGGATATACCGATCTGGCGCAAAAACCCGAGGTCTACCAGCTCATCAAGGAGTGCGTGGAGAAGGTCAATGCCGACCTCAGCGTGGACACGCTGTTGGCGGGCAGCCAGGTTAGTCGCTTCCTGGTACTGCACAAAGAGCTGGACGCCGACGACGGCGAACTGACCCGCACCAACAAGGTCCGCCGCGGCTTCATTGCCGAGCGCTATGACGTACTGATCGACGCTCTGTACGGCGGGAAAACATCCCAGTTTATTGAAACCCAGGTCAAGTTCGAAGACGGGCGCACCGGCAAGGTCAGTGCCACCCTGAAGATCGAAGACACAAAGACCTTTGCACCGGTGAAGGCCGCAGCATGAGTACCGCAATACCCGCAGTAGTCGCCCCCATTGGGGCCAGTAAGAAGATTGGCGAAGTTATTCTGGAGGTCAAGAATATTTCGCTGGGCTTCGGTGGTGTCAAGGCGCTGACCGATATTTCGTTTGACGTGCGCGAGCATGAGGTGCGCGCCATCATCGGCCCCAACGGGGCGGGCAAGAGCTCCATGCTCAATTGCATCAACGGTGTTTACACGCCGCAGCAGGGCTCCATCAGTTTCCGTGGGCAGACTTTCAAGCACATGAACAGCCACGAGGTGGCGGTGATGGGCATAGGGCGCACGTTTCAGAACCTCGCGCTGTTCAAGGGCATGAGCGTGCTGGACAACATCATGTCGGGGCGCAACCTGAAGATCAAGAGCAACATCTTGATGCAGGCGCTGCGCATTGGACCCGCCGAGCGCGAGGAAATCATGCACCGCGAAGCCGTGGAGCGCATCATCGATTTCCTGGAAATCCAGGCCTTTCGCAAGACGCCGGTGGGGCAATTGCCCTACGGTCTGCAAAAGCGTGTTGACCTGGGTCGCGCACTGGCCATGGAGCCACAGGTGCTGCTACTGGATGAACCCATGGCCGGCATGAATGTGGAAGAGAAGCAGGACATGTGCCGCTTTGTGTTGGACGTCAATGAAGAATTTGGCACGACCATCGTTTTGATTGAGCACGACATGGGCGTGGTGATGGACATCTCCGACCGTGTGGTGGTGCTCGATTACGGCAAAAAGATTGGTGACGGCACACCCGAAGAGGTGCGCAACAGCCCGGAAGTGATCAGCGCCTATCTCGGCACCTCACACTGAAAGAATAAAGACCATGGCATTTTTTCTTGAAACCCTTCTCGGTGGCCTGATGGCGGGCATGCTCTATTCGCTGGTGGCGCTGGGCTTTGTTCTGATCTACAAAGCTTCGGGCGTGTTCAACTTTGCCCAGGGCGCCATGGTGCTGTTTGCGGCACTGGCAATGGCAAGGTTTGCCGAGTGGATTCCGGCCTGGACCGGCATCACCAGTCCGGTCGCCGCCAACCTGATTGCCTTCCTCATTGCCGGCTTTCTGATGTTTGTGGTGGCCTGGATCATTGAGCGTCTGGTGCTGCGCCATCTGGTCAACCAGGAGGGCACTACCCTGCTGATGGCCACATTGGGCATCAGCTACTTTCTGGACGGCATGGGCCAGACCATTTTTGGCAGCGATATTTACAAGATCGATGTGGGCATGCCCAAGGAACCGATCTTTGCGTTTGAAAGTCTGTTCGAAGGCGGCGTACTGATCAACAAAGAGGACCTGTATGCCGCCCTGATTGCGGCCGTGCTGGTGGCGGCCCTGAGCCTGTTCTTCCAGAAGACCGCGACTGGCCGCGCCCTGCGTGCGGTTGCAGATGACCACCAGGCTGCACAAAGTATTGGAATTCCGCTGAATCGTATCTGGGTGATTGTCTGGTGTGTGGCAGGGGTGGTGGCACTGGTGGCCGGCATGATCTGGGGCAGCAAACTGGGCGTGCAGTTTTCGCTGACGACGGTCGCTCTGCGGGCCCTGCCGGTTGTCATTCTGGGAGGTTTGACGTCGGTGCCCGGTGCCATTGTCGGCGGCTTGATTATTGGTGTGGGCGAGAAGCTGTCTGAGGTGTTTTTAGGCCCTTACGTGGGGGGCGGCATCGAGATCTGGTTTGCCTATGTCCTGGCGCTGCTGTTCCTGTTGGTCAGACCGCAGGGACTGTTTGGCGAGAAGATCATTGACCGTGTCTGACCAGAAACTGATTGGGTAAAGAATATGTTTTATAGAGAAAACGGTCAGTACAAGACGACCTACCGGGCGGATCAGCAGATCTTCCCAATTGCGCAGGACCGTTGGGCGATATTGATGTTGATCGCCGCAGCTTTCCTGGTGGTTCCCATGCTGGGAACGGACTATATGTTCCGCGCCATCTTCATTCCCTTTTTGATCATGTCGTTGGCGGCCCTGGGCGTGAATATTCTGGTGGGCTATTGCGGTCAGATTTCGCTAGGTTCGGGCGCCTTCATGGCGGTGGGGGCCTATGCAGCGTTCAACTTCTTTGTGCGCATTCCAGGAATTCCGCTATTGTTGGCCCTGGTGCTGGGTGGGCTGTGCTCCAGCGCTTTCGGCATCCTGTTCGGATTGCCAAGTCTGCGGGTGAAAGGCCTGTACCTGGCCGTGGCAACCCTGGCGGCGCAATTCTTCAGCGACTGGATGTTCTTGCGTATCAAGTGGTTTACCAATGACGCGCCCTCGGGTTCGGTGTCGGTGTCGGGGCTTCAGTTCTTGGGGCTGCCCATTGAGAGCCCGGTTTCCAAATACATCCTGTGCCTGTCTATCCTGGTCGTCATGGCGCTCCTGGCCAAGAATCTGGTACGCGGTGCCGTGGGCCGCGAGTGGATGGCCATCCGGGACATGGACGTGGCTGCCGCAGTGATTGGCATCCGCCCCATGTATGCCAAGCTCACTGCATTCGCCGTGAGTTCATTCATCGTCGGCGTGGCGGGAGCTTTGTGGGGCTTTGTCTACCTGGGCGCCTGGGAGCCGGCTGCATTCTCGGTGGACATGTCGTTTCGACTGCTGTTCATGGTCATCATTGGCGGTATGGGTTCCATCATGGGTAGTTTCTTTGGCGCCGGCTTCATTGTCTTGCTGCCCATTTTTCTGAACCAGTTCTTGCCCGTGTTGGGAAGCCTGTTTGGCGTGGAGATTTCTACGGCAGGTATTTCGCACGCTGAACTGATTATTTTCGGTGCACTGATTGTGTGGTTCCTGATTGTGGAGCCCCATGGCCTAGCCAAGTTGTGGTCTCTGTCCAAGCAAAAACTGCGTTTGTGGCCGTTCCCCCACTGATCAATTGATTGATGGTTCTTCACCGTGTTGTTCGTTCGTTAACCACAGGCATGTCAATGCCGACCTTTAGGAGACTTTGATGAAAATTCGCAACGTTGTTCTGGCCAGTGTGCTGGCCGCTGCCGGTGCCGGCGCCTTCGCGCAGGCCAAGGAGCAATTCTTCCCGGGTCTGCCTTACAGAACCGGTCCCTATGCCCCCAATGGCGTGCCATGGGCGAATGGTTACTCCGACTACCTCAAGCTCGTCAACGCGCGGGGCGGCATTAACGGCGTGAAGATCATTTACGAAGAGTGTGAAACCGGTTACGACACAGCGCGTGGTGTCGAGTGCTACGAGCGCCTAAAAGGCAAGCATGGCGGTGCCACGGTTTTCCAGCCGCTGTCCACCGGCATTACGTTTGCGTTGACTGAAAAAGCG
>CAINUX010000045.1 GCA_903853895.1 uncultured beta proteobacterium
TCAACAACACTGAGCTTAAAAGCCAACGTGTAGTCGCGCTGGGTGCGCTTGATGCCTGATTCCATTTGACTCGCCCTTTCTGAGCAGAAAAGGTGTCAACTCATTTCAGGACGGGTCACGCACAACAAAAAAGCCACCCGAAGGTGGCTTTTTATCTTGGCGGAGACGGAGGGATTCGAACCCTCGATGAGGCTCTACACCCCATACTCCCTTAGCAGGGGAGCACCTTCGGCCACTCGGTCACGTCTCCTAAAGGTCAGGCGAGATTATCGCACAGACTGAAACCACTTTTCTTATCCTGCAGGCTGGTCCAGGTCAAAAGCTTTGTGCAGGGCACGCACGGCAAGTTCCATGTACTTCTCGTCGATCACGACGGAGGTCTTGATTTCGGACGTGGAAATCATCTGGATGTTGATGCCCTCTTCGCTCAGCACGCGGAACATGCGGCTGGCTACACCCACGTGGCTGCGCATGCCGATACCGACGATGGAGACCTTGCAGATCTTGGTGTCGCCCACCACTTCTTCGGCGCCCAGTGTAGGCAACACCACGTTCTTGAGCAGGTCCACGGCCTTGGCATACTCGCCACGGTTCACCGTAAAGCTGAAGTCGGTCTTGCCGTCCTTGCTCAGGTTCTGGATGATCATGTCGACTTCGATGTTGGCATCGGCCACGGCACCGAGGATCTGGTATGCAATACCGGGCTTGTCGGGCACGCCCATCACAGAAATCTTGGCTTCATCGCGGTTGAATGCGATGCCCGACACAATGGCTTGTTCCATTTTCTCGTCTTCCTCAAAAGTAATCAGGGTGCCAGACTTGGCTTCCTCTTCGATATCGATATCCCAGTCGGTGAAGCTGCTCAAAACGCGCAGCGGCACCTTGTACTTGCCGGCAAATTCGACCGAGCGGATCTGCAGCACCTTGGAGCCCATGGAAGCCATTTCCAGCATTTCTTCAAAGCTGACGGTCTTCAGGCGGCGGGCTTCGGCAACGACGCGGGGGTCGGTCGTGTAAACGCCGTCCACATCGGTGTAGATCAGGCACTCAGCTGCCTTCATGGCCGCTGCAACCGCAACGGCGGATGTATCGGACCCACCACGCCCCAGCGTCGTGATGTTGCCCTTTTCGTCCATGCCCTGAAAGCCCGTGACGATAACGACCCGGCCCTTGGCCAGGTCTGCGCGCACGCGGGCGTCGTCTATGGACTCGATGCGGGCCTTGGTATAGGCGCTGTTGGTCCGGATGGGCACTTGCCAGCCAGCATAGCTGACCGATTCCATGCCCTCAGCTTGCAATGCAATCGCCAACAACGCTGAGGATGCCTGCTCACCGGTAGAGGCCAGCATGTCGAGTTCACGCGCGTAGGCATCACCATGTTTGGCGGGCGCTAGTTCTTTGGCCAAGCCAAGTAAACGGTTGGTTTCGCCACTCATGGCCGATGGAACGACCACCATCTGGTGACCTGCGCGCGCCCATTTGGCGACGCGTTTGGCGACATTGCGGATGCGTTCGGTAGAACCCATCGATGTGCCGCCGTATTTGTGAACGATCAGTGCCATGAAATCAGTAATTTTTGAAGCAAAACCTAGGGATTGTACCAAGTCAA
>CAINUX010000046.1 GCA_903853895.1 uncultured beta proteobacterium
AGTTTTACATCTGTGCGAGTTACTTCATCTTCTTGCGTTATGCCTAAGCATAATCATTAAGACCAAGAACCCACACCTATCGGTTGTCTAATTTTTAAAGAGCGTACTGCTTGGTTGCGGGGACAGGATTTGAACCTGTGACCTTCGGGTTATGAGCCCGACGAGCTGCCAGACTGCTCCACCCCGCGTCCGTTTAGTGAAGCCGAGAATTTTAACATTCTGCAGCTCACCTCGTCAACACACGTTTTTTCAAACTTGCTTGCCACGTCGCTTCTGACGGACCCGCTGTGTTGCAAGGGGGCGAATTATAGCAAACTATCTTTCACCCCGTCAACACAACTTGCCTGAAACTTGCTTGATGCGCCGTTTCCAGCGACCTGCCGTGTTGCGAGGGGGCGAACTATAGCCTAGTCCTTCAACCATTGCAACACCGGATCCCATTGTTCGATATCACGACGGTAACGCGAACGAGGTGAGTCGAATACCGAAAGCCCACTGGCTGCAACGTTCACGTAATTCTGCGTGTTCCGGATGTAGCTAAGTATCGGCAAATCAAAATGCTTGAGGAACTCCTCAAGCATTGCAGCGGCACGGGTTCGCGGGTCAACCCGCATGGCTACGATGCCAACCACACCCCGACGTCCGCGCATTTCCTGTCGAATGGAAGCAAGAAAATCTTCCGTAGCTGCCATGTCGAACACCGATGGCACTACCGGGATAATCACCTTATCCACCAGACGTAAATAGTCGGTTAACTTATACCCCTGAAGACCGGCAGGCGCATCAAGCACCACCCAATCCGGCTCTTTGGGCAGACTGATCAGCATCTGGTTGCCGGCAAAATAGCCATTTACCGGCGGCATCGCCGGGTCGCGAAAGGCCATCCAGCGCAGTGAAGACTGCTGGCGATCAAGATCACACAGCGTCACTTTCTCTCCGGCATTGGCAAAGTGGCCGGTCAGGTTGGTGGCCAGCGTTGTTTTACCAGCCCCACCTTTGGGGTTTGCAATAAGCACCGAACGCATTTTCTCTCCCTGTTTTCATGCGAGACCGCGCCAGTTAGCGCAGAAAAAACAAACCGCGATTATAGTCATGTAACGGCGATGATGCAGATTCACTAAGCAACGGGCACAATGGGCGCACCAGCCCGCTACAATTCAGCGTACAAACCTGAGACACGAAAAGATGATGACCGAAATCACAAAACAACAGCAAGGCATCCAGTCGATCGAAGTTGGCGCCAGGCTTCTGCGCGCTTTGGCGGCCCACGGCAGACCAATGATGCTACGCGACCTGGCCAAAAATGCCAGCATGCCGGCAGCAAAAGCACACCGCTACCTGGTCAGCTTCATGCGCATGGGGCTGGTCGAACAAGACGCCAATAGTGGGCGTTACGACTTGGGAGGATTTGCACTTGAACTTGGCTTGGCCAGTCTTGCAAGAATTGACCCCGTTCGTCTGGCCGCGCCAGTTCTTGAGGATTTATGTGAACGGATTGGAGAAACGGTTGCACTTGCCATGTGGGGCAACCACGGCGCCACCTGTGTCCGCTGGGTAGAAGCTGGCGGACCGATTACTGTCACGCTGCGTACCGGCGTTGTGCTGCCATTAACCACATCGGCAACCGGCCGCGCATTCGCTGCCTTCTACCGTTCACCCTATTTGAAGAAGCTCCTCGATGCAGAAATACGCACCACAGCGGAGGCAAGCGACACAACGCCAGCAAAAATAACGCGTGATCTGGAAGTGCAGCTCGAGGAAATCCGCCGCGAAGGCATATCGCGCGCTGGCGGTAGCCTGACACCTGGAATCAACGGTTTCAGCGCTCCCGTATTCGACCATACGGGCCGCATGGTTGCCGCCATCACATCACTGGGCACCATCGGCCAATTCGATATGGCATGGGACAGTCCGCTCGCAGGAAGTATTAAAGATGCGGCGGCAACGCTTTCAAAGCGACTCGGCTATGGTCAGGCGGAGAAAAACGAAACGTAGAACAAAACGTTGCGCCTGCGTAACGGAACAACGCAAAACCTGGTGCCCC
>CAINUX010000047.1 GCA_903853895.1 uncultured beta proteobacterium
GTGCTCGGCGCTGCATTGGTTACGGGCAAAAAGCTGGGCGAGAAGGACGACGAGACCAAGCAAGACCCCGGCAAAGGGGAATAAGCATGAAGCGCAGAAACTTCTTCCAGGCATCGCTGGGTGCCGCGGGCGCCGCACTGGCGAGCACGTCCGTGCATGCCAGGCCCAATCTGGAACCCGCGCCGCAAGCCATTGGCATGCTCTTTGACTCCACGCTGTGCGTAGGCTGCAAAGCCTGCGTCAGCAAGTGCAAGGAAGTCAATGGCATGCCGCCGGTCGCCATGGGCGATCAAATGCAGTCTGACTTCGCCCTGGATCTGTCCCCCCAGACGCTGAACGTCATCAAAGTCTACAAAGACGGCGCAGCAGCGCAGAAAGACCGCGAGCAAAACGGTTTTGCCTTCGAGAAACGCAGCTGCATGCACTGCGTGGACCCCGGTTGCGTGTCGGTCTGCCCGGTCTCGTCGCTCACCCGCGACCCACTGACTGGCATCGTCAACTACAACCCCGATGTGTGCATCGGCTGCCGGACCTGCATGACGGGTTGCCCCTACAACGTACCGCAATACGACTACAACAACCCGTTGGGCCAGATCCACAAGTGCCAGATGTGCAACCAAAAAGGGGTTGAACGCATCAGCAAGGGCGGCATGACGGGGTGCGCCGAAGCCTGCCCCACCGGTGCGACGCTGTTTGGTTCACGAGAGGCATTGCTCGCAGAAGCCAAACGCCGCATCGCACTCAAGCCCGGTCAGGTCTACCAGTACCCGATGGGTGATGTACGCAAGCCCGCACGCTTTCAGGAAAAAGTTGTGCCGCAGTACCAGAGCCATGTGTGGGGCGAAAAGGAGGCCGGAGGCACCAACGTCATGCACCTGTCTGCGATACCGTACGACAAGCTGGGCATGCCGCCACTGGGCGAACGTTCCGCCGCGTCGATATCCGAAGGCGTTCAAAGCACCATATACAGCTACATGGCACTGCCGGCCATGGCATTGGGTGGTCTGAGCTGGATCGTCAGGCGCAATACCGAGGTCGCCAACCGCGGTGAGGAGGACAAACCATGAACCACCATGCTGTATTGAATCGGCCCTTGCTCACCCCCCCGTTCCTAGTGTTGGGAGCGTTCGGCCTGACGGCGATTGTCTTGTTGCTGGTGCGCTTTTTCTTCGGCATGGGCTCGGTCACCAATCTCAATGGGGGTTACCCCTGGGGCATCTGGGTGGTCTATGACATCGTCGTCGGCACCGCGTTTGCGTGTGGCGGCTACGCGTTGGCTGTGACGGTCTACGTCTTCAACAATGGGCGCTACCACCCACTGGTGCGCACGGCCTTGCTGACCAGCCTACTGGGCTACGCGCTTGGCGCAGCAGGTGCCTTTATCGACATGGGCCGCTATTGGAATTTCTACAACATGTTTCTGCCCTGGCAGGTCAACCCACACGCGGTGATGCTTGAAGTGGGCCTGTGCGTGTTTTTGTACGTCATGGTGCTGTCCATCGAGTTCTTGCCGACGGTATTTGAGAAATACAAGGCAGAGGCCCTGCAGAAGAAACTCAGTGGCCTGCTGTTCTTCTTCATTGCCTTGGGCATCCTGCTGCCGACCATGCACCAGTCGTCGCTGGGCAGTTTCCTGATCGCCATGGGCTGGAAGGTCCATCCCCTGTGGCAAACCATGGAACTACAGCCTCTGCTAGCCATTCTCTCGGCTTTTATCATGGGCTTTGCCGCCGTCATTTTTGAAGCGTCCGTGGGTGCGGTCGGGTTCAAGCGGCAACCTGAAACGCCCATGCTGGTCGGATTGGGAAGGATTATTGTCGGGCTCAGCATCGCGTTTCTGGTCGTGCGTTTCGTGACGCTGCTGATGACTGGCAAGTTGGGTCTGATCTTTGCCTTTGATCTGGGCAGCATCATGTTCCTGCTGGAGACGGCCATGTTCATCTACCCGGTGGTCATCCTCAGTTCGCCCGTACAGCGTGCCCAAGGCAAAAAGTTGTTCTACGCCGCTCTGTGCACGATGCTGGCCGGCGCACTGTACCGTTTCGACGCCTTCATCATCACTTTCAATCCGGGTGCAGGCTACAGCTACTTTCCGGCACTGCCCGAAATCCTGATCACCATCGGAATGGTCGCCATGGAAGTCATGGCCTATCTGTTCATCGTGACGCGATTCCCGGTTTTGACTCGCGAAGAGCATTGAGCGCCTGACATCCCATTCGGTTAAGGAGAATTTAAGTGGCAAAACGCATAACAGTAGACCCAATCACCCGCATTGAGGGACATCTGCGCATCGACGTCGAGGTCGACAACGGGCATGTGACAAAGGCTTGGTCTTCCGGGCAAATGTGGCGCGGTATTGAAAAAATTCTCGTAGGGCGCGATCCACGCGAAGCATGGTCTTACACCCAGCGCTTCTGCGGTGTGTGTACCACGGTACATGCCATCACCTCGGTGCGCGCGGTAGAAAACGCACTACAGCTGGAGATCCCGGTCAACGCACAACTCATTCGCAACATCATTCAGACCGCGCATGCCATTCAGGACCACATCGTTCACTTTTACCATCTGTCAGCGCTGGACTGGGTGGATGTGACATCGGCGCTCAAGGCCAATCCGGTGACGACCTCCAAACTCGCCGAGTCCCTGTCAGACTGGTCGTTGAACGGACCGCATGAAATGAA
>CAINUX010000048.1 GCA_903853895.1 uncultured beta proteobacterium
CGCGCTTTCTTGTGGGACGTGCGCGAATCAGCCTTGGCGATTCAGTCGTTTACCGCTGGCATGGACGCGGCAGCCTACGCCAGCAACCCGATGGCGCAGGCCGCCGTGGAGCGCAAGTTTGAAGTCATTGGCGAAGCGCTCAGCCAATTGGCGAAAGTGGATGCTGCCGTAGCCGCCCGTATTCCAGACTTGGCGCAGATAGTGGCGTTCCGCAATCAACTCATCCACGGCTATGCCACGGTCAACGTGGGAACGGTCTGGAATATTGCCCAGAACGCACTGCCCACTTTGATTGAAGCGGTGCAAGCATTGCTCGACGAATTGAAATAGGTTTTGCTACTCTTTTGGTAGCTTCTTACGCTTATTCCACGAGGGCTAGAGGCCGATTTGACACACAACCACCTCAGCGCCCCGCAATAGACTGGCGTTCCAGGCGCTGCACGGTGCGCACAATAAAGAGATTGGTAATCTCATCCAGACGATGCTTCACCACAGCCTGCACGGCGTTGCGTGCAATCAGATCGGGCATCAGGCGCAAACGCACCGGTTTGGGAATGGTGGCGGTAATGCCCACGTCATAGGTCACTGCGGTGCGGCCATCTTGGTCCTGCAGTGCCATCTTGCTGGTGTATTGCCCCTGCCCCGTTAACGACCGTAGCGTGGCCTGCGCCGCCACGGCGGGGCAGCCTTGCAAGGGGGATACGGCCAGCACGTGGTTTTCTGTGTCCCGCTTCACCTGCACGTCGCTCAACAGTTCCACCTGGTAGACCCCGGCAATGACCGCGCTGTAGGCGATCCGGTACTGGAGCGGCCCCCATACGTCGGTCACTTTCAATGCCGGCAGGTCTTCCAGCACGCGGTCAAAGTCGCGCAAGTGCTGTTCCACGCGGGCCAGGCTGCAGTCGATCTCAAAAACTCGATGACTGGAAACAGATATCCGCAACATGGCTTGGAATTGGTTGGTTCACTTTTCCGCTGGCGTGGCACGCAGCGCCTTGCTGCACCATCGCACGCTTGATGGCATCTTCGCGCATTCCGCGCATTTGGAGAAGCTGCGCCAGCCCCGCAATGCGCTGCAAATTCACATAGCGTTTTGCCTGATGCTCCACGTCCCTAGGTCAGTCTAAACTGCTCCATCATCTAGCCGCGCGCTCGTTGCGTGGGCAACCGAATTTGACAAGAACGGGGAGAAGTCTATGGGTTTCAAAAAAGTGGTGCTTGGCACCTTGGTGGTTTTGGGTGTTGCGGGAGTGGGCGGGTGGTTCAGCCTGGACAAGGAGACCCGTGGGCTCCTGGCCACCGTGCCGACCAATCGCGATTTGTTGTTCTGGACGCAGCCGCAGCGCGATGCCGCATTTCGCGCCCTGGACCGCCTGCCGATACTGGCCAAGTCGAATGTGGTCCCCGCTAGCGGCACGCCCTCTGCCTTGCCCACGGGTGCACCGCTGAAGCTGCCGAGCGATGTCGATGCCTACATGGCGGGCCAGCGCAGTGCGGCGCTGCTGGTGGTGCATGACGGCAAGTTGCGTCTGGAGCGCTATGGCCTGGGTTTTGATGGTGCCGGGCGCTGGACGAGCTTTTCTGTGGCGAAGTCGTTCACGTCCACGCTGGTGGGCGCAGCAGTGAAAGACGGATTCATCAAGAGCCTGGACGACAAGGTAAGCCTCTACATTCCGGACCTCAAAGGCTCTGCCTACGATGATGTGAGCGTGCGCCAGTTGCTCACCATGACGTCCGGCGTCAAGTGGAATGAAGACTACGCCGACCCCAACTCCGACGTGGCGAAATTCAACAACCACAAGCCAGAAGACGGCGCGGAAGCGCTGGTGAGCTACATGCGCAAGCTACCCCGTGAAGCGCCGGCGGGCACCCGCTGGCTGTACAGCACCGGTGAGACCAATCTGGTGGGCACACTGGTGCAGCAGGCCACCAAGAAGCCGCTGGCAACCTACCTGGCAGAAAAAGTGTGGGGCCCTGCAGGCATGGAGCAGCAGGCGACCTGGCTGCTGAGCAAAACCGGCAAGGAAATTGGCGGCTGCTGCGTACAGGCTGCGCCGCGCGACTATGCCCGCATGGGGCTGTTCATTTTGAACGGCGCCATGGTGAACGGCCAAAGCATCGTCCCCGACGGCTGGTGGGCAGACGCCACCACCAAGCGCACCGGCATTGACGTGCCAGGGCGCGGCTATGGTTACCAGTGGTGGACCTATGACGATGGCAGCTACACCGCCCGCGGCATTTTTGGCCAGGGGATCTTCATCGACCCGAAACGCAAGCTGGTCATCGTGTCCAACGCCAACTGGGCCGGCGGCGCCCGTGACATAACGGCCACTGCAGCGCGCGACGCCTTGTATCGCGAGGTGCAAAAGGCAATTGATGACGAGGGTGCGGTAGCGGCCAAGTGACCTACGACCATGCTCAGCAGAACCTTCACCAACGGACGCATCCGCCGGGCCGACTACGACGCCGAGTCGCAGCAACTGGACTTGCATTGGGACAACAAGAGCACTCTGGCCTACAAGCAGGTACCGCACGAGGTGTTTCGCCGGCTGTGCAGCGCCCCCAACCCCACCACCTACTGGGAAGACCGCATTGCCGAGGAATACCCCAAGGGCGTGCCCATGACTTCCTCTGCGGTGCCCACAGGCACAAAATCGTTGAAAGACCTGTTTGGGCCAGAGGCCTAAGCCAGCCAAGAAATTACCCATGAACAAACGCACTCTGCTTGCCCTTGCAACCCTGTTGGCGCCCGGCTTTGTGCTGGCCCAAACTCCCACTCAGAACCCCGCTTCAGCGGGATTGAGCGGTAACCCGGGGCTGGTCAGCGAACGCCACCCGCAGGCAGGATGCCTGGCCGCAATCGGCCGCGAGCGCAGAGACTATGCAGGTGCGGTAGACCAGGGGCTCAAAAGCGGTCTGCTTGACCCGAATAGCCGTGCGGCGCTCGAAAGGATTCTGGGCGAACTTGCCGCCTTGGAGGCTGCCGCGAGGGCAGACAAAAATCTCAGTGCGGAAGCGTGCAAGGGCATTTACAAAAGAGTCGTTGCAGAAAATTCAGGCATTCAAATGACCATGCGGGCCCGTCCGTACACGAAGGCCAAATGAAAAAAACCAACAACAAACCCTTCGTGATCGGTGTCGCGGGCGGCAGCGGCAGTGGCAAGTCGACCGTCACACGCGAGGTGCTGGCTTCCATCGGGCCGGAAATGGCTGCGGTGGTGATGCAGGATGATTACTACTGCGACCAGTCCCATCTATCGCCAGAAGACCGGCGCAAGACAAATTACGACCACCCCAAGGCGTTTGACTGGCCCCTGATGGTGCAGCAGGTGCAAGCGCTGTGCCGTGGTGAGGCGATTGAAATGCCCGTATACGACTTTGCGGCGGACAACCGCTCCAGCAAGACCAATACCGTCCAGCCCGCGCCGGTGATCGTCATTGAAGGCCTGTTTGCGCTGTTTGACGCAGACTTGCGCAAGATGATGTCACTGAAGATTTTTGTCGACACCGCAGCGGATGTGCGCTTCATCCGCCGCCTGCAGCGCGATATTGCCGAGCGCGGGCGCAGCACCGAGAGCGTGATCCAGCAGTACCTCGACACGGTGCGCCCCATGCACAAGCAGTTCATCGAGCCCACCAAGCGCAACGCCGACGTGATCTTTCCGCATGGGGCCAACGCGCCGGCCGTGGACATAATCACCACCAAGGTCGCGTCCCTGATTCGCGATTTGAACGGTGCCTAGAGCCCGCAAGCGTCACCACCACGTCTACGTGGTCGAGCTTTCCAAAGACGTGCTGCTGGAGCCGCGCTTTCGCAAGAACAACCCTGACTACCTGGCCGGCAAGCCCTGCGTCTATGTGGGCATGACGGGCCTGGACCCGGACGTGCGCTTTGACAAGCACAAGGCCGGCATCCAGGCCAACAGCTATGTGCAGCAATACGGCCTGCGCCTGCTGCCCGACCTGTACGAGGCCTTCAACCCCATGACGTACAAAGACGCCGTGGACAAGGAGATCGACATCGGCATCGATCTGCGCTCTGCGGGGTTTGGGGTGTGGCAGGCTTGATGGCTTTAAACTCCACCCCATGCGCCCCTCCGAAGCCCTTTCCCTGCACCGCACCCGCATCCGTGAGATCGCGCTGAGCCACCACGTCAGTGGCGTGCGGGTGTTTGGCTCCGCGCTGCACGGTGACGACACCCATGGTAGCGATCTGGATCTCTTGGTGGATCCGACGCCGCAGACCACCATGATGGACATTGGCGCCATTCGCTTTGAGTTGAAAAAGCTTCTAGGACTGGAGGTTGACGTTCTCACCCCCAACGGCCTGCCAGCCAAGTTTCGCGATCAGGTTCTTCGCGAGGCCATTCCGGTATGAGCCGGGCAGACACACTGCGCGTTGCGGGCTACCTGCAACACATTCTGGAAGCCATCACCAACATTCAGGATTACACCGTAGGTATGGATTTGGATGCATTCATGGCAGATCGCAAGACGCGCGATGCTGTGGTCCGCAACCTGGAAGTGATTGGCGAGGCCTGCAACAACGTAACCAAGAACCACACGGCCTTTGCCTTCCAGCACGCCGAGGTGCCGTGGGGCTTCGCCTATGAAATGCGCAACGCGCTTTCACATGGCTACTTCACTGTCGATCACGGCATCGTTTGGGAAACCATTCAGCAAGACCTGCCGAAGCTAAAGAGTCAGATTTCGGCCTTGGTTTGACAGACATTCGCTACGGGTTTTGTAGCTACAACATACCATTCCACGAGGGCTAGAGGTTCAATTCGCATTGAGGCCTCGCCGAAAAGCCGCTCTGCAATGGCCTATGCCTAACGAAAAAGGGATCCCCATGGCCAACACACCCACATTCCTACCCGTCAGCTTCATTCGCAATCTGTCGCTGGACCCCGCGCAGCACCCGCACGGCCAGGCGCATCTGAGTGCGGCCAGTGGCCTGGTGCGCGTGCGCCAACGGCTGTACGTGGTGGCCGACGACGAATTGCACCTGGGCGTGTTTGAAGAGCACGCGGCCCCTGGCGAAGCGGGTACAGATCCTGCGCCCGGCACACTGGTGCGCCTGCTGGACGGCGATTTGCCGCGCGACAAAGGCAAGCGCAAAAAAGCCAAGCCTGATCTGGAAACCCTGGCGCAGTTGCCGCCCCTGCCGGGCTGCCCCGCCGGCGCATTGCTGGCGCTGGGATCGGGATCAAAGCCCCAGCGCGAAACCGGCGTGCTGATTGGGCTGGACGTGCACGGCGTGCCCAATGGCCGCATGGCCAGCGTGAACCTGGAGCCGCTGTACGCGCCGCTGCGCAAGCGCTTTGACGACCTGAACATTGAAGGCGCGTTCATGCTCAGTGGCGATTTGCTCCTGCTGCACCGTGGCAACAAGGGCGATGCCCGCAGCGCCTGTATCCGCTATGACTGGAACCTGATCGCCCCCTGGATGGCGGGCCTGCAGCCCAAGCCGCCCAACGCCAAGAGCGTGCAGCTGATGCAGCTGGGCGATGTGTGTGGCGTGCCCCTGAGCCTGACCGATGGCACCGCCTTGCAGGGTGGTGCATGGGCGTTCAGTGCGGTGGCCGAGTGCACTGAAAACAGCTACCAGGATGGTGCATGCGTGGGCTCCGCCATCGGCATCGTGGCACCCGACGGGCAGTTGCGCCACCTTCACCCGTTGGCTGGCGCCCCCAAGATCGAAGGCCTAGTCGCACAGGGGCTGGGCAGCGAATGGGTGTTCACCCTGGTCACCGACCCCGATGACCCCAAAACGCCCTCGCAAATGCTGCAAGCGCGTATGCCGCTGAATCTTGGGTGAAGTCAATTGCCAGCCCGTATGGAACTTGCTCACATAAGAGGGACCGGGCGGCTAGTCTTTAAAGTGGTCAGCGGCAGGTATGGCAGATGGGTTATGCTACGTTTTTTGTAGCTATCTGTCTATATTCCACGAGGGCGATAGGAACTATATTGAAATGAAACCTCAAGACATTCTCGATTTCTGGTTCGAAGAACTGACCGCCAAACAGCACTTCGTCAAAGACGCGGCACTGGATGCGCTGATACGCACCCGCTTCGGCAACACGCTGGAGGCCGCCGCGCGCTGCGAGCTATGGGACTGGCGCAAGAGCGCCGAGGGGCGACTCGCAGAAATCGTGGTGCTGGACCAGTTCTCGCGCAACATCTACCGTGACATGCCGCGCGCCTTTGCACAAGACGCCCTGGCACTGATTCTGGCGCAGGAGCTGGTGGCATGTGGCGAAGACCAAAGACTGCCCGTGGCACAGCGCGTGTTTGCCTACATGCCCTATATGCACAGCGAATCAGCGCTGGTGCATGTGCAGGCGGTGGCGCTGTTTTCCAAGCTGGGGCAGGAGGACAACCTGAGTTTCGAGCTGCGCCACCAGGCCATCATCGACCGCTTTGGCCGCTACCCCCACCGCAATGCGATTCTGGGGCGCACCTCCAGCGCGCAAGAGCTGGCGTTCTTGCGCGAGCCTGGGTCTTCGTTTTAAGTCGCTGTCTTCCACATGGCCGCATCACCTTCCACCCCCTGCCCATCGTGCCACACCGCCATGCAGATGCATGCGCTACCCGGCAACCACGGCAAAGCCATCGAGCTGGACCTGTGCTTTCACTGCCAGGGAATGTGGATTGACCCGCAAGAGAACTTGAAGCTGTCACCCGCTGCCGTTGCCGACCTGTTCAAGTTGTTGCACGAGCAGCGCGCTGCGGCCCACCAGCCGTTGGCAGCCGGTCTGGATTGCCCGCGTTGCAGAGGCACCTTGACGCAAGGCTTTGACGTGGTGCGCAGCGGACGTTACATCACCTACCGTTGCGCCAAGGGCCACGGGCGCTTCAGCGCGTTTTCGTCGTTCATGATTGAAAAGGGCTTTGTGCGTTTGTTGACCCGGCCCGAGATTGATGACATTGCCAAGCGGGTGGCCATCATCCATTGCAGCAGCTGCGGTGCGCCGGTGGATTTGCGCAAAGACCACGCCTGCCCCCACTGCCGCTCGGCCTTCTCGTTGCTGGACCCCAAGGCGGTGGAGCAGGCCCTGCAAGGCTATGCCCATGCCGTCAAGTCCACGACAGTCACCAAGCATGCGCCGGATGTGGCCGACGTGCTGGTCATGCTGGAGCGCGACCGCCAGCGCGCGCTGCGCGAGCCTGGTGAGCAGCGAAACAGTTTCTTGACCCGCGACGCGTCCACCGAGGTCGACCTGTGGTCGATTGGGCTGGCCTTGGTCTCCAGCGTGCTGGACTGACACAATCACATCCATGCTCAGCCCCCTCAAAACCCTGCTATCCCAATTCTTCAACCTCTCTGAGGATGTCGCATCGTCCGTTAGTGACGCCCACGGCCTGCAGTTGGCAACAGCCGTGCTGCTGGTCGAAGTGATGCGCTCGGACACCCACATCAACGACACCGAACGGGCCGCCGCCGTATCGGCACTGCGCCACAAGTTTGCACTGACCGACGGTGAGATGCAGCAACTGCTGGCCCAGGCAGAACACGCGGCCCGCAGCAGCAACGACTACTTTCGCTACACCAGCGCCATGAACGAACACTTCACGCAGGCCCAGAAGATTCAGGTGGTTGAGCACATGTGGCAGGTTGCCTTCGCCGATGGTCACCTGGACGCGCATGAAAACCACGTGATCAGCAAAGTCGCGGGCTTGCTGCACGTCACCCACGGTGAATACATTGCTGCCAAGTTGCATGCCAGACAGGCGGTGGGGCTCGCGTAAAAGTCAGCCACTCACGGCGCTTTTTTGACAGCCTCCGGCTGATACTGAAACACCGCATCCAGCGGCAGCCCGAAGACAGCCGAAATCCTGAAGGCCACCTCCAGCGACGGCGAGTACTTGCCCTGCTCGATGGCGTTCACGGTCTGGCGCGTGACGCCAATGCGCTCGGCCAGGGCTTGCTGCGTCATCTCGCCGTGCTCAAAGCGCAGGCGGCGGATGGCGTTGGCAATGTGGTTGTCGCCCACGTCACACCGCGCGGCGGTAGTAGTACAAGCGCATGCCGTAGCGCAACAGCTCGGCAATCCAGATCACAAACAGAATGCAATGCGCAAACTGCCAGACGGTGAAGCCCATGTGCATGGTGCCGATGGTCATGAACGCGCCCACCAGCAGCACAAAGTAGGCCGGTGGTGTGGCACGCAGGTGGATCAACCGCTCGCGCTCGTCTACCGGCGCCTTGGCGTCCTGTGGCGAGCGTAGTGCCAGCACGCTGTGCGTCACCACCTGAATCGCAATCAGCACACCAATCAGCCACCAGAACAGCTTGAAGTAGTAATACGGCCCGCTGGAGTGGCTGCCGGTAAGCACACCCCGCCCGATCTCAAAGAAGTAGATCGCCAGCAAACACAGCGAGGCAAAACTGAGCCAGTCGCTCTTTTCGCGAAAAGACATGGTGGGTTTCCTCTATATAGTCAAATATGCTCGACTAAATGTATTGTTTTTTTAACTCTGTGTCAAAGATTTTTTACTTTTCCTCTTGACGCTGGAAGGTGAAGATCGGTTGGCTGACTCGGTCGCATGGCAGTTGAAATGCCTGCCGGATGCTATGACGCTACTAGTTTGATAGCGCTAGGCGTTTATTTCACGAGGGCTAGAGGCCGATTTCTCTTAAGGCTACACTGCTCTGAGTCAACCCACACTGTGGGCAGCATCAACCGGGAAACCCACATGGATCAGCCGACCACCAACCAGCCGAAGCGCAGCGCGTTCAACACCATGCGGGCAAAGGGCTGGGCGCTTTGCCTCTTGGGCTTGGCGTTGCTGAGCAGCCCCTTGCTTCTGGGCCAATCGCCCGCTCTGGCGGCATATGCTAATGCCCTGCGTCCGGCAGGCTGGTTTGCATTTGCAGCAGGGGCCGTGTTGCTGGGCCTGCACCACATCAGCAATGCCAGACGGGCCAATGTCAAGGCGAGTCCAATACTGCAGTCTCCACCGGA
Source organism: uncultured beta proteobacterium (assembly GCA_903853895.1). Classification (GTDB taxonomy): domain Bacteria; phylum Pseudomonadota; class Gammaproteobacteria; order Burkholderiales; family Burkholderiaceae_C; genus Allorhodoferax. The sequence goes on from CAINUX010000048.1 coordinate 8,970, forward strand.
TCCAATGGCCACGCTCACACCACCCGAGCCATCAGCGCCTGTCGGGGCACCAACATTGCGCGAGATCAGAGACGAACTCAAAAAGAAGGCTGGCACACCAGAGTAGTGCTCTAAGGGTATTCCTCCCGATACGCCACGGGCAGCAGCCGTAGAATTTTTTTGGAGGAATGTTCTACGTGGAAAAGTCAAGGTTTTCCAACATGTGTTTCATCGTGGGCTGGCGACCCATGCGCTTCACTAGCGTGCTTCGTATTCGCGTGCAAGCACAGTTGGCGCTAGCGTGTTTTTGCTTTTGTGGATCAGTCCTGGCCGTCGAAAAAGTCTACTATCCGGAGTATCAGCTCAAACTGGTTCATTCCATAAACTTCAAATACCCTCTGGAACTACTGAAACTGGCAATTGCAAAATCGGGTAATCAAGTAGACCTGCAACCCGCAAGTACTGACTTAACCAAAAAGCGCAGTCAGAATGAATTGAAGACTGGCAACACATTTGACATTTACTGGGGCACCACATCGATTGAACTCGAACACGATTCAATCCCCGTCAGAATCTGTTTAATGAAGGGTTTGATGGGATGGCGGATTCCCCTGGTAGCAAAAAAAAATCAAAATCTGTTTCGAAATGCTAAAACCTTGGGTGACTTGCGACAGTTCACCGCGGGCCAGGGCACCCACTGGCAAGATACCAAAATCCTGCGTTCTTCCGATCTAAAAGTAGAAACCTCCTCGACTGTTGATCTGCTTTCCAAAATGCTGGTCGCGAACCGGTTTGATTACTTTCCTCGCGGCGTGCAGGAAATTTGGGAGGAAAGGGAGTTGCGCCCCGAATTGGATATTGTGGTAGATCCCCATATTGCGATTCACTACATGAATCCATTCTATTTTTTTGTAAACCGCAACAAGCCCGAATTGGCAAAACTGATCCAGCAGGGTTTGGAGACTGCAATCAAGGATGGATCATTTGACACACTGTTCTTCCAGTACTACAGCGAGCCACTGCGCAAAGCCAATTTTGGAACTCGAACCATCATTGAGCTAGAGAATCCATTGTTGCCACCCAATACACCCGTGGATAGAAAAACGTTGTGGCTTCCGTCGAAAGAAGGGAAGGCGAAAACATAACAAAGCCAGTGCCATCCGCTCCATGGGACTTGTGGTGAGTCTTTCAGGCCGCGGTCGTGGATTCATTGAACAGACGTCGCTATCTCATCGGCTGATCGCCTTATTTGGGTTGATCAGGTATTTGGTCCCCGTGGCCCGCTGGCCGTACACGGCGATGGCGTCCAGGTGCAGCGCCTCGGCCAGCGAAATTTCTTTGGAGTAGCTGCTGGCAAAGGTGGTCTTCAACTCAGCCGCCACGCGTTGGCGCAGCACCTGCGCGGCCGGCTCGCCAATGCGCTGCAAGAAGGGAAACAGCAGCCAGCCGCCCATGCTCCAGGCAAAGCCAAAGTTGCGCACGAACTCGGTTGGCCCCGTGTCCAGCCCGCCATAGATATAGACCTGCTTGAGGGTGGTGGAGCCATAGCGGCTGTACTCTGTGGCAGTGCGGTTGAGCGCCGCCTCCATGCAGGTCAGTATCTGCCCGGCCAGCTTGCCACCGCCCGTGGCGTCAAACGCAATGGTCGCGCCTGTGTCCACCAGCGCCTGGGTCAAATCCGCCATGAAGGTGGGTGTGGATGCGTCGCATACGTACCTGGCGCCTATGCCCCTGAGCAGCGCGGCCTGCTCAGGTCTACGCACGATGTTGACCAAGCCAATGCCGTCCTTGAGGCAGATTTTGTTGAGCATCTGGCCCAGGTTGGAGGCCGCTGCCGTGTGCACCAGGGCCGTGTGGCCCTCGCGCAGCATGGTCTCCACCATGCCCAGCGCGGTCAGCGGGTTGACAAAACACGATGCGCCCTCGGCCGGCGTGGTGCCCTCTGGCAGTACCAGGCACTGGTCGGCCCGGATGGTGCGGTACTGCGCGTACATGGCTCCCCCCAGCACGGCTACGGTCTTGCCCAAAAGTGCCTGTGCGCCGGCCGAAACACCCGCCGCTACGACCACGCCAGCGCCTTCGTTGCCCACGGGCAGTGACTGGCCCACGCGGGCCGCCATGCCCTTCATCAGGCGCTCCGGTATTTGCATGGTGACGAGCGGGCTGTCGGCGGTGCCTGCTGCTTTGGCGGTACTGAGGTCGGCCGCTCCAAACAGCAGACCAATATCCGACGGGTTGATAGGCGTGGCCTCGATACGCACCACCACTTCCTCGGGCGCAGGTGTTGGCGTGGGAACGCTCTGCAGCGATAGCTCAAGCTCGCCACTGGGTTTGACCAACGAACGCAATTGATGCCCGGCAGAATGGGACGGGGCGAGATGGCTAGACATGGTTGACTCCTGGGATTGAAATTCACTCTAGCACAGGGGCCATCGGTTGCCTGTTAGCCGCTAGACTGCCCCTTTGCAACACCGGCATCGTCCACGCCAAATCCCCATTGGAAGCAGGTATGAACAGCACATGGATCGCCCCACTTCTGGAGCACGACAACACCAACCTGCTGGTCTTCTTCAATGTATTCCTGCAGCAACTGGGCGTGCCCGTGCCTTCCGTGCCGACCATGGTGCTCGCGGGCAGCCAATCCAGCGGGTTGACGGCACTGACATCCCTGCTAATGGCAGCGGTATTGGCCTCGCTCCTGGCCGACTGGATCTGGTACCAGGCAGGTCGCAAGTTTGGCTACCGGGTGCTGTCGCTGCTCTGCAAGATGTCAATCAACCCAAGCTCGTGAGTCAATCAGACCGAAGCACGCTTCACAAAGTGGGGGGTGTGGTCGCTGGTGTTTGGCAAGTTCATTCCGGGGTTTTCCACCGTCGCGCCCCCGGTTGCGGGTGCGTTGGGCATGCCGCGTTCTTCGTTCTTCATGGCATCGGCTGTTGGCGCAGCGTTGTGGGCCAGCCTGGCCTTGCTGGCAGGGTATGCATTTCAGTTACAAATCGATGTTGCATTGGGCTGGATGAACGCGCATGGTATTCATCTGGCCCTGATCGCTATCGCTCTGGTTTCTGCCGTGATCGGATGGAAGTACTGGCAGAAGAGTCGGTTTGAGCGACTCGCGGAAATGCAGCACATCGATATGGGCGCGTTGCAGCGTGCCCTGGCAGGCCCGCGCCCGCCGCATATCATCGACCTGCGTAGCCCCAGCCTGGCAGCTGAGAGTGGCCACATACCCCACGCGCATCTCACCGAATACGACGCGATTGAACGCTCTTTGGCGGGGGTTGAGAAGGACTATCCCATCGTAACCATCTGCGCCTGTCCGCAAGACGCCGGCGCTGTGCAGGTGGCGCAAAGCCTGCAGGCGCTGGGCTACCGCAACGCCTACCCTTTGCGCGGTGGCTTCGGCGCCTGGAGGGCCGCACAGGACAACAGTGGGGTTTTGGTCTAGCGACCGCCAAAGGAACTCGCCAGCCAAGAATCCGCAATACGCCTAGAATCCGAAAATTTCCCGCTTCATCAACCGCACTTCAGAAATTCACATGTCCCAACTCAAACTCTCCTACTTCGACTTTCACGGCGGCCGTGCCGAGCCCATTCGCCTGGCTCTGGCCATTGGCGGCGTGGCGTTTGAAGACCACCGCTTTACTTTTCCCGAGTTTGCCGAGGTCCGCAAAACAGTGCCCTTTGGCCAGGTGCCCGTTCTGCACGTGGACGGTGTGCAGGTGACGCAGTGCGACGCCATGCTGCGCTATGCCGGCAAGCTCGCGGGCCTGTACCCGACCGACGCCTACCAGGCGCTGCTGTGCGATGAAGTGGCCTATGTGGTGGAAGAAGCCAGTGTCAAGCTTGGCCCCAGCTTCAGCATGAAGGGCGATGAGCAAAAAGCAGCGCGCGTGGCCCTGGTCAATGGCTCCATGCCAAAGTACCTAGGCTGGCTGCAGAGCCAGTTGCATGCCCACGGCGGTGAATACTTTGCCGACCACCGCCTCACCGTTGCAGACCTGAAGGTGTTTGTGGACGTACGCGGCCTCAATTCTGGTCGCCTGGACCATGTGCCAACCGATCTGGTGGAACAGGTAGCGCCCGCGCTCAACGCGCACATGAAGCGCGTTGCCGAACACCCGGCTGTAGCGGCGTACTACGCCAAGTTCCACACGGCCTGACCGAAACGAACGGCTTCAGGAACGTCGCCCCATTGCGTGGCCTGAGGCCCAGGGTTTGACCCCTGCACCGGCACAAGCGCTGTGTGCAAAAATCAGCCATGCAGCAGTTACTCAAAGTCTATGGGCTGCGCCTTCTGGCGTGGTCGGTTCTTTCGATTCTTGGGTGCGTGCTTTTGGCCCGCGCGGAGCTCTCCGCGTTGCGGGCGGCGTTTGAGACCGACGCACGCATCAGCCACCGACTGCTCAGTCAACGCGCAGTGCAGCACGAAGCGGTGCTGGCTACGCTGGCCCTGCTCCAGCCCGGCGCGTCGCCGGGAGAAGCTGATCCGGCTACGCAGCGCCTGTCTTCGGTGTACCCGCAGATTCTGAGTGTCCAGCGGCGTACGCCCGGCATGCTCTGGCCAAGCACCGGCCTGCAAGAGGCTGAACTGGCGTCCCAACAGACCCGTGCGGCCGCTCTGACCAACACCGACTTCGCCGCTGCAAGTGGCCGCTACCAATTGGTCCTGTCGGCACAGCCCGCCAGCTATGCCTTGCTGATTGATGTGCACAGCACCGTGCCCTGGAATGAATGGCCTATGCCTGTGCAGACAAGCCCGGTGCGCGTGACCCTGGAACATGCCGGGCAGGCCTTTGTCGTGCAGCCCGGGCGCATCGGCGACGCCGGCTGGCGCTTTGAGGCCCGCAAGCATTTGTCCAGCGTGAGCCAGCCGTTTGATGTGGTGGCAGTGCGCCAGGTAGGTTGGCACGAGTTGCCGTGGGCCGCCATGGCTGTATGGACATTGGGGGTCAGCGCGGCAGTGGTGGTCTGGTCGGGGTGGCAGCGCCAACGCAATGCGCGCCGCCGCGCCGAAGAGTTGCTGCGGGTCGGACAGGTGGCACGCCTGAACACACTGGGAGAGTTGGCCGCCGGCATGGCCCATGAATTGAACCAGCCTCTGACTGCGATTCTGGCCAACACCCAGGCCGCAAAACGCCTGCTGCAAGACGATCCCGCGGAATTGCCAACTGCCAAGCAAGCCATGGACCAGGCGGTGGCACAGGCGCTGCGCGCGGCAGAAGTCTTGGGGCGCTTGCGGCGCACCGTGGAACGGCCACTGGGGGCACCTGCTGGCGAAGCGGTTGACCTGGGGCAAGCAGTGGCCAACGCGCTGTACTTGCTGGAACCTGAATGCAAGCGCCTTGGGGTAGCAACCAAGGTGGAGGTGACGCAGCAGACCAGCGTGCTCGCAGAGCGCATCGCCCTGGAACAAATCATTCACAACCTGATCACCAACGCACTGCAAGCACTAGACCGTGTGCCGGTCGGAGAACGCCAACTCACTCTGCACATTGCGCGCGGAGATGGCATGGGGGTCCTGCGGGTGGTGGACACCGGACCAGGCATTGCACCAGACACCCTGCCCCATGTTTTTGAGCCATTCTTCACCACCCGTGAAGGCGGTCTGGGGTTGGGTTTGAGTCTGTGCGAAACGCTGGCCAGCGGCATGGGCGGGCAACTACAGGCGCATGCCCCTGCCGCACGCGGCGCTGTTTTTGTTCTTTCTTTGCCAATGGCTCCCAGCAAATGAACGCTCCCCTGTCACCACTCATTCATTTGATCGACGACGATGAGGCTGTGCGCGGCAGTCTGGCGCTGTTGATCGGCACCGTGGGGCTGCGCGTTCAACCCTGGGCAGACCCGCAAGACTTCATTCGCAGTTTCGACAGGCAAAGCGTGGGTGCCATCGTGCTGGACGTGCGCATGCCAGGCACCAGCGGACTGACCGTGCTGGACACGCTGATCGCGCAGGGCGTAGACCAACCCATCATCATGCTTACCGGGCACGGAACGGTCGAGCTGTGCCGCAGGGCGTTCAAGGCAGGTGCAACCGAGTTTCTGGAAAAGCCAGTGAACGACGAACTACTGCTGGAAGCACTGCAAAACGCAGTGCGAGTGCATGTACGCTCGCGCGAGCGCCACCAGGCCAACCGCCAGGCCCGTGAGCTCTACGGGCATTTGTCAGAACGGGAGCGCGAAGTGCTGGGGCTGATTGTGGAGGGACTGACCAACAAGGAAATCGGCCGTGCGCTGGTCCTGTCACCCCGCACCGTGGAAACCCACCGCGCCAACCTGTTTTCCAAGCTGCAGGTTGAGTCTCTGGCGCATTTGATACGCCACTACGCCACGCTGGTCGCGAGCACTACGTAGTTTTACGGAGCCTGGTGCGTAGCCGTACGAATGGCTGCAATGGGGTGGCAAAAGTACATTTCTCCCCAGGGGTGAGAGATTGTTTCATCCCACCATTTTCAGGAGAAAACCATGCAAGCCAAATTCTGCGCCACAGCCCTCGTTCTGTCCTTCGTCACCCTGGGTGCCAGTGCCCAAGCCGTGCGCGTTGAGAAGAACATGTCCATGGAGTTGGCCACGAAAATAGCTGCGGCTACCGTGGCCGCCTGCACCGCGGACAAATTCAATGTGACCGCCACTGTGGTCGACCGCGCCGGTGGAGTGCGCGCCGTTCAGCGCGCCGACAATGCGGGCCCCCACACGGTGGCCGCCAGCCAGGCCAAGGCGTTCACGTCAGCGTCAGCCAAGAACACCACACTGGCCATGTTTGAAAACGTGCAAAAGAACCCTGCGTCTGCCAATGTGGCCATGATCCCAGGGTTCCTGCTACTCGGTGGAGGCGTTCCGGTCAAGGTGGGAGACGAAGTGATTGGCGCAGTGGGTGTGGGTGGCGCACCCGGCGGACATCTGGATGAAAAGTGCGCCCTGGCCGGCATTGCCAGCGTGCAGGATTTTCTCAAGTAAGCCCTGTTTCTTAAACCCCGGACCCACCCAGGACGCGCCATGGCACATCGAAGACATAAGTTCGCAAGGGCTGGGCAGATCGCTCTCGCCATGGCCATGCTGGCAGGCTCCGCCCAAGCCCAAATAGCACCCAGTGCGGCGGAGGTGGCCCGGTACACGGGCCTGCATGCAGTCGCCCACAAAGGTGACGCATTGCTGGTTGAGAAGAAGTTGACGGGTGGTGCCGACGTGAATGCGCGTGACCCCTTTGGCCGCACCGCTGTTCACATTGCCACGTTTGCCAGACAACACGACGTGCTGCGCACGCTGGCCCAAGCCGGGGCGAACCTGGCACTGCTGGAAAACGACCGCTATGACGCAGTAACCATCGCCGCCGTGGCGAACGACGACGCCACGCTGCAGGTCCTGCTGGCACTGGGTGCAAGTGCCAAGCTCACCACCAGCCGCTACGAAGGTACCGCGTTGATTGCCGCTGCGCATCTGGGCCACGTGGGCGTGGTCAAGCAATTGATCGCCGCAGGTGCGCCCTTGGACCACGTCAACAACCTGCACTGGACCGCAGTCATTGAATCCATTGTTTTGGGCGACGGCGGTACGCGGCACCAACAAGTGTTGCAGGCGCTACTGTCAGCTGGTGCGAGCACCCGCCTGACGGACCGCGAGGGCAACACACCACTGTCCCTGGCCAAGTCCCGTGGCTATGGGGCTATGGTCTCCATGCTGGAAAAGGTCGGCGCCCGCTAGGCCAGGAAGGCCGCGCGTAGACAATATCCGTTTTCAACCCTGGCTGCTACGGGTTTCCCGCCCTTTGGATAGTTGGCGGATGAGCCCCTCTTGCGCTACGCAGGCCACCAACTGGCCTTGGCGGTTGAATATGTTGCCGCGGTTGAAGCCGCGCCCGTTGGCGGCGGTGGGGCTGTCGGAGGCGTACAGCAGCCATTCATCCATACGGAATGGACGGTAGAACCACATGGCGTGATCCAGACTGGCCGTCATCATGTCGGGCTGGTAGAAGGTCACGCCGTGGGGCCGCATGCACGTGGCCAACAGACCAAAGTCAGACGCGTAGGCCAGCAAGCACTTGTTCAGCGTGGGGTCGGCCGGCATGGCGCTCACGGTACGAAACCAGGCGTAGCGGACCGGTGGTGTCTTCTGCGGGTTGAATGGATTGATGGGGTCCACCTGGCGGATTTCGATCGGGCGGTCGCAGGTAAATTGTTCGCGGATGCGCGCGGGTATGAGGTCTTTCACCGAACGGGCCATTTCCAGCTCTGACACCAGCGACTCGGGCGGGGGTACCTGGGGCATCTCCATCTGGTGGTCAAAACCGGTTTCAAAGACCTGAAAGGATGATGACAAAATCAGAATCGGTGCGTTGTCCTGAATGGCGGTAACGCGGCGCACACTGAAGCTCTTGCCGTCGCGGATGCGGTCAACCTGGTATTCGATCGGCAACTGGGTACTGCCAGCGCGAATAAAGTACGCGTGCAGCGAGTGCACGTCCACTCCCTCGCAGGTGTTGGCGGCCGCCACCAATGATTGACCCAGCACGTGGCCGCCGAACAGGTTTTTGAAGCCCAAGTCCTGGCTTTGGCCCAGGTAGCGGTCCGGCCCGATGGCTTGCAGTTTCATCAGATCGAGTAAACCGGTCAAAGTGTCGCTCATGCGTGCTCCATGTGTTGGCAAGGGTCCCACGGCATTCCACCAAGCCAACGCTTGGCCTGGTCGACGACCCCGGTCAGGCAGCCTTCATCGAAGGGCGACACGAGACCGGCTCCCCGCACCAGCGACTGGAAAGGTGCCTCGCCGCCGCGGCTGCACAGCGCGACGTAGTCCTTCATTGCGGTGGCTCGGTCGTTGTCAGCGCGCACCCAAAATTGCATGGCACAAGTCTCGGCAAGCACGTAGTCAATGTAATAGAAGGGCATGCTGTAGATGTGGGACTGCGCCTGCCACATGCCGCCCTGGCTCGCGTGCAGCATCCCGCCGTAGTTGCGCCAAGGGAGGTACGTCCGCTCCATCTCCTGCCACATCTCGCGGCGGCGCTGGGCTGTCGCCTGCGGCTCGGCATATACGAGGTGCTGGAAATGATCAACCGCAACGCCATAAGGCAAGAAGGCGAGTTTGCCCTGCAGATCCTGGCGCCGGAATCGGTCGGCGTCGTCCTTGCCGAAGAACCCGTCCATCCACGGCCACGTCAGGTACTCAAGGCTCATCGAGTGAACCTCAGCCGCGTCATAGCTCGGCCAAAAGTAGTCGGACAGGCGCTGATGGCGCGAGGAATAATTCTGGTAAGCGTGTCCCATCTCATGGGTAAAGACAGAAACGTCTGCGCTGGTGCCGTTGAAGTTGGCAAAGATGAACGGCAAGCCCCACTCGGTGATGCTGGTGCAGTAGCCGCCACCCGCTTTACCGTCGCGGGCCTTGAGATCAAGCAGTCCGCGCTCGTTCATCAACGCGAAAAACTCGCCCATGCCGTTGCCAAGCTCGTCAAACATGGTTTGGGCGCGCGCCACCATCCAATCGTGGTCACCCTTTGGACGGGGGCTACCCTGGAGATCCCAGACCTTTTCATCCCACGACATCACCTGGTCTATGCCAAGGTCCTTGGCTTGCGTCTGCTTGAGCTTGTGGGCCAGCGGGACGATGTCATCGCGGATTTGCGCGCGAAACTTGGCTACGGCGGCTTGGTCATAGTCGTTGCGCTGGCGCAAGCGGTAGGCCATTTCAACGTAGTTCTTGAAGCCGAGCTTCTGCGACATGGCGTGGCGCAGAGTGACCAGTTCGTCATAGATCGCGTCAAGCTCTGCCGCGTTGGAGGCGAACCAGCCCCACTGCGCCTCGCTTGCAGCCTGACGGGTGGCGCGGTCAGCGTCCATCGCAAATGCAGCCAGACGCGAGAGGTTGTAGCTCTCACCCTGGAACGGGATTTGGGCTGCAGACTTGAGTGATGTGTACTTGGAGACCAGCTTGCTTTCGGCCACCAGATCTGCCTCGATCTTGGGATCGAAGGTGATCACGTCGTTCTCCCACATGCGAAACGCTTGCGCACCGAACTCGGTTTCGAGCTCAGCACGGTGCGGCGACTTCAGGAGCATCTTCTTGAACTCGGTTTCAGGGCCGAGGAACTTGGGCGAAAGCTCGGACTCCTGGTCTTTCGCGGCCTTGTAGTCTTCGTTCCTGGTGTCCTGCGTGAAGCGCGCATGTACTACGCTCTGCCAGGTCCCCAGCTTGATGCGCAATGCGTCCCAGCGCTGTATCGCTGCCACACGCCCAGAGGCGTCCCCCGCTGCGTTGAACGCCGCGGTAATGGTTGCGTACTCGGAGCCGACGGCGTCAACGCTTGGGGTCTCAGGCTTGAACGAATCGAAGTTCGGGAGTGTGGTGTGCATGCGTGTCTCTGTGATGCGGTAGCGTGAAATGGTACGCCCATTCACCGGTAAAATGGAAGCGGATCTTCGGCCTTTCCGAAACCAAATACCCCAAAACTTTCATGCCGCCCAATGCCACAAGCGCAGGGCGTTCACCGTGGTCGCAATGGCGACTACGGTGGCTCGCGCTCCCCGCCGATGATCTGCTACGTGATGCCACCTATCGACGTCTGTGGCTGTCTATCCTGATCAGTTCTTTCGGTGGCCAGATCACCATGTTGGCATTGCCGATGACGGCCGCCGTGTTGCTCAAAGCAACGCCCTCGCAGATGGGCGTTCTCACGGCCATGGAATTGCTTCCGTTTGTTTTGTTGTCGCTACCCGCTGGTGTTTGGCTGGACCGGGTGCGCAAGTTGCCGGTCTATGTGATTGGCGAGGGTTTGATCGCCTTGGTGCTGGCCAGCGTGCCGCTGGCCTGGTACTTCGACCGGTTGAGCATGCCGTTTATGTACACCGTGGCTTTTGCCATCGGCTGTGTTTTCGTGACCGCTGGCACAGCCGCGCAAATTGTGCTCACGCAGGTGGTGCCACGCGAAAGACTGGTAGAAGCCCATGCCAAGAATGCCTTGGCCTCTTCAGGCGCCGATGTGGCTGGACCGGGCGTTGCTGGAGCCTTGATCAAACTGGTGGGAGCGCCCTTTGCACTGCTCGCTGATGCCTTGTTACTGGCTTTTAGTGTCTTGATTTTGCGGGGTTTGAAGGTAACCGAAAACCGCGTCAGCCATGAGGCCACCCACTTTTGGCGCGACCTAAAAGACGGCTTGCGCTTTGTGGCCAGCCAACCCGTGCTGGTGTCACTCGCGGTTTCAGTGGGCGCGTGGCAGTTCTTCCACCAGTGTGCGATGGTGGTGCAAATTGTGTACGCCACCCGTGAACTCGGTCTGAATGAAAACCAGGTGGGCATGTGCTACGTGGGCTTGGGTGGTGGCACCGTGTTAGCGAGCATTTTCGGCAACCGCATCTCGCGCCGTATTGGACCTGGGCCTTGCCTGGTGGTCGGATTTGCGGTTTGTGGATTGGGTTGGCTCCAACTGGCGCTGGGGCCATCTGGTGTTTGGGGGGTGGTTTCGTTTGTGGTGATGCTGATGTGTTTTGGGCTGGGCGCCGTCCTGCTGTTCATCAACTTCTTGGCAATGCGCCAAGCTGTTACACCCGAGCCTTTGCTAGGCCGGATGACCAGCACGATGCGTTGGCTGATCCTGATCCCTGCGGGGCCCGGGGCGATCGTAGGTGGCTACGTCGGCGAGCATATAGGTCTGCGATACGCCATGGGGATTGGCGGCATCGGAGCTTTACTGTTGGCAGTGTGGGCCTGGCACCACCCAGGTATCCGTCATTTACGCGCGTTGCCCGCACCAACCGCTAAATGACAAAACTGCCCGATGAGAAATAAACTTACCCCTGCGTGCTGTGGGCTAGGTTGTGGATAACAGTGTTCACAAGCCGGCGAAGCCGCGCCAGGCTTGACGATCCAGCCCGTGCCTGTTTTTTGAGCGGTCGGGTTTGACGCAATCTCTTCCCATTCAGAGTGTGCTAAGGCAAAATTCCTAGACCATCCCCACGCCGGGCGGGGCATGGCCACGCGGTGCAGTCGAGACAAGAGGGACTCCATGGTTACTGTTGAATTTGCAGCCAGTCTGCGCCGCCATGTGCCGTGTGCACCGCAGCGCGTCGCAGCAGGCAGCCTGCGCTGCGTGCTGAGTGCAGCACTGGCAGCCGCCCCCGACTTGAACCACTACGTGTTTGACGATCAAGGCAATATTCGCAAACATGTAGCGGTCTTTGTCAACACAGCCATGGTGCTGAACCGCCAGAACCTGGACCAGGTGCTGGAGCCTGGTGACAGCGTGCTGGTTATACAGGCGCTAACCGGTGGCTAGTTATCAGATATCCGATGATCACACCAGAAAATCGACCATGCAAACCCTTCTTATAGCCAGCCGCAAAGGCCTGTTCGTGGTGCGCGGCCACGACACGCAGTGGGCCATTGCCGCCCACCACTTTGCCGGCGACCCTGTGACCCAAGTGTTGGTCGATCCCCGCAATGGAGACTGGTACGCCGCACTGCGCATGGGCCATTTTGGGGTGAAGTTGCGCAAGAGCAGCGATCAAGGTACGACTTGGGCGGAGATCACCTCGCCCGCCTTCCCGCCAAAACCCACCGAAGGACCATTCGCCGACGACCCCACGCCCTGGAATGTGGAAATGGTGTGGAGCCTGGCGGCCGGATCTGCAGCCGAACCCGGCACGTTGTGGGCCGGCTGCATGCCGGCGGGTCTGTTCAAATCCGAAGACGGCGGCCTGAGCTGGACGCTGAACACCGCGCTGTGGTTTGAGCCGCGCCGCTTGGGTTGGTTTGGCGGCGGCAACGACTACCCTGGCATGCATTCGCTGCTGGTCGACCCGCGCAACCCAAGGCACCTGACGCTGGCCATCTCCTGCGGCGGTGTGTGGCAAACGGTGGACGGCGGCCAGTCCTGGAGCCTAACCGCCAATGGCATGAAGGCCGACTACCTGCCTGCCGACAGTGAGCAGGACCCCAACACGCAAGACCCACACCGCATGGTGCAGTGCGCCGCGCACGCCGATGTGCTGTGGGTGCAGCACCACTGCGGGCTGTACCGCTCCCTTGATGCGGGCCACAGCTGGCAAGGCATCGCGGCGCCCGCCCCCTCAGGCTTCGGCTTTGCCGTGGCCTGCGATCCGGTCGACCCGCTACGCGCCTGGTTTGTGCCGGCGCAGGCCGACACGCACCGCTACGCCGTGGACGGAAAAATGGTGGTCAACCGCACCGACGATGGCGGCGCCAGTTTTCAAACCTTCAGCGACGGATTGCCGCAGCAACACGCCTACCATCTGGTCTACCGACACAGCCTGGAGTTGGCACCTGACCGCCAAACCCTGGCCATGTCGTCCACCACCGGCGGCCTCTGGATCAGCCCCGATGCGGGGGAACACTGGCACTGCGTCTCCCAAGACCTGCCACCCGTGGCCGCGCTGAGCTGGGTGGCGCCGTAGCGCGGGGCTAGCGCCCCAATAGGCCCAAAAAGCGCGCAATCTTTTGAGCCAGCGTTTGGGATTCCTTCTGCAGTAGCTGCGCGCTGATGCTGTCCACCGAATGCTCGGTTCCCGGGACGATGTGCAGGTCGTACATCGCGCCGGAGTCTTGCCAGACCCGGGCGGTCGACGCTTCCGACGCAAAGTCCACACGGGCCATGCCCTTGCCCCGGCCGCCGCCAACCGGCACGTTCGCATCGTCCGCGCCATGGATCGCAAGCAAGCGCTTGCCCCGTGCTTGCGGGCAGCGGGTGGCGCCCGACTCCAGCGCGCCTGAGATGGGCACGGCCGCAGCGAAGACCGTGGTCTCGCACATCACGCGTTGCGTCATCATCGCGCCATTGGAGTGGCCCACACCAAAAATGCGGCTGCGATCGATGCCATAGCGCTGGGCGATGTCTTCCACCGCGCTGCGGATATAGCCCACGTCATCGGTGTTCTTTTCCGCCGGTTGGCCACAACAGCCGCCGGCGTTCCAGCCCAGCTTGTCGGCCCCCAAAAAGCGGGCCACCGGTGTGCCATTGAGATACGCCACGACGAAGCCGCCTGCGTCCGCCACGGCGTTCAGGTTGAGCGCGCTCTCGGCGCGCCCCGCCGCGAGGCGCTGCGCATTGCCCAGCCCGCCGTGCAGCACCACGACCAGGGCGCGGTTGCCAAAGGCCGGGAGATTGGCCGGTGCGTAGACCAGTGCAGTGCGGCCCGCAAAGGTCTCGGTGACTGGTTCTGCAGCGCTGGCGCACAGACAACTCAGTGTGCACGCAGCCACTACAACACTTGAAAAAAAACGCGGCAAAGGAATGGAATACGCCATATTCGATGTGGTGTGGACAGTGAACAGAATCAGCGAACACTGTATATCCAATCCGCCAAGTGCGGGATCGACGGGAAACCGGTTGCGCGTCAGGGTCGCAGCGCCAACCCACCATGCAGGTGTCTCACCGCTGCGTGCCCCTGGCTGTGCAGCCACTGGGCTACTTTCAGGCTGCGGTTGCCGCTGCGGCACACCAGCACCACGGGTGCCGCACCGGGCGCGCACCAGCGCGGCGTCTCGGCGGTCAGCGCACTGACCGGGGCGTGGATGGTCTTCCATGCGCCGTGTTGAATGCCCCCGCTGACCCGGTGTTCAACCCCTTCGCGCAGGTCCACCAGGCAGGCGCCAGGGTGCGTTTGCAGATAGCCGTCCAGCTCGTTCCATTGCAGTGTGAAGGCAGCAGCATCCCCCGCGCAGCCAGTAGCAGCAAGTGCGGGTGCCGATGCTGACGGCACATCCGCCGCTGCACCATCCAACACCTGCTTGCGTGCAGCCTGCTCCGCCTGCAATGCCGCACCGCAGCGCGCAATGGCCGCACACGCTGCATCAATAGTTTGCGTCGTAGTCAGCGCGCCAATGGACAACCGCACCGCCGATTCGCAACGCCACGCGGGCAAGCCCATGGCCACCAGCACATCGCTGGGCACGGCCTTCGCGGCGCTGCAGGCGCTGCCCGCACTCACGCGCAGGCCAGCGGCGTCAAACACGTCAACCAGAGTTTTGCTGGCCAGGCCGTGCACCGAAAAATTTAGCGTGGTGGGCAGGCAGTGCGCCAGCGGTGCGTTGAACACGATGGCGGGAAAGGCGCTGCGCAGGCTCTGCTCCAGCTGGTCCCGAAAGCCCAATAGCGTGGCGTGGCTGGCAAAGGTTTGCCCTTGCAGGAAAGCTTCCAGCACCGCACCGAACGCCGCGATGGCTGGCATGTTTTCGGTGCCACTGCGCAGGCCGCCTTCTTGGCCACCACCGGCCAACAGTGGCGTGAACGGCGCACCCCGGCGCACATAGAGCAGGCCAACGCCTTTGGGCGCGTACAGCTTGTGGCCGGAGAACGTGGCGTAGTCAATGCCGGTGCGCTGCAAGTCGAGGTCGAGCTTGCCCAGCGCCTGCACACAGTCCACCAGCCACAGGGGGCGTCTGGGTGCCGCGCCCAGCAGGCGGTCGATGCCGGCGATGTCGCCCACGACACCGGTCTCGTTGTTGGCGGCCATGGTGCACAGCAGTGCCGTGCGGGGCAACAGGAAGGCCAAGGTTTGCAGGTCGTACTGGCCATTTGCATCCACTGGAAGGGCGCGCAGTTCCAGCCCCAAGCCCAGCACCGCGTTCCAGTGCGCCAGCGCCTGGGGCACGGCTTTGTGTTCGGTGGCGCCATAGACCAGCAGGTTGGCGGCATCAAGGTTCGCGGAGCGCCGCGCACGGATCGCGCACAGGGCCGACAACACCGCAGTCTGAATGCCCTCGGTGGCGCCACTGGTAAACACCATGTGGCCATCGCCCGCACCCACCACTTGCGCCGCACTCTGGCGCGCCTGGTTCAGCACGTCCTTGGCCACCAGGCCATGCGAATGGCTGCTGCTGGGGTTACCGAATTGCTCCGCCATGACGCGCGTGGCCGCGTCTATGGCATCAGGCAAAACGGGGGTGGTGGCGTTGGAGTCGAGGTAAATGGCTTGGGGCATGGCAGCAGCGGAGATGGATACATAAGAAGAAGATGAGTGTAGAAAAATGACAGCGCAAACGTATTCCAAAATTCATTCAAATACCGACAGATATAGAATTAAATTCCACATAAGTCAATTTTCAAGAAACATATATGCTTGATCGCCTGGATCTTCAGATTTTGGACGCTTTGCAGCGCGACGCCACGCTGTCCATGGTGGAGCTGGGCTCGCAGGTGGGCCTGTCCAGCACCCCGTGCTGGAAACGTGTGAAGCGCATGGAAGACGAGGGCCTGATCGAGCGGCGCGTGGCCATCGTCAACCGCAAGGCCGTGGGCTTGCCGGTGACGGTGTTCGTCAGCATCCGCGCCGGCCAGCACGATGAAAAATGGCTGGCCCGGTTTGCCGCCGTGGTCAGCGCACTGCCCGAGGTGCAGGAGTTTCACCGCATGAGCGGCGACGTGGACTATCTGCTCAAGGTTGTGGCTTCCAGCATTGACGGCTATGACCGCTTCTACAAAAAGCTCATCAGCCTGGCCGACATGGCGGGCGTGTCGTCGGCGTTTTCCATGGAGCAAATCAAAAGCACCACTGCATTGCCTCTGGTCTGAGTATCAACAGGACACAATGGCACCGAGGAGAAAGCGCATGAGAACATGGAAGTTGATTGCCAAGGTGCTGGTGGTGCTGGCACTGCTGGTACTGTCGCTGACTGCCGCCACCTGGGGGGTCTTGCGTCTGCCCGCCTTTGGTGGCACGTGGGAGGGCGCGCGACTGGCACGCATGCAGCAGTCCCCGCAGTTCCACAGTGGTCGCTTCGAGAACAGCCCGCCCTACATCAGCAATATGTCGGTGCTGCGCGAGCTGCACGACTACCTGGGTGAAGAAGTGCGCGAGCCCACGTTCGAAGTACCTGTCCTGAAAATGTCGGCCGACGATTTGGCCCGCCCTGTGGCGCCCGGCCTGCGCAGCTGGTGGCTGGGCCATGCCAGTGTGCTGGTGGAGCTCGATGGTGTGCGCATCCTGACCGACCCGGTGCTGTCCCAACGCGCATCGCCGTTTCAGTTCATCGGCCCGGCGCGGCTGCACCCCGCCCCGCTGCCGCTGGAGCAGTGGAAGAATATTGACGCCGTGGTGATCTCGCACGACCACTTTGACCATCTGGACATGGACACCATCGCCCACCTGGCCCAAGGTGGCACACAGTTTTATGTCGGACTGGGCATAGGCGCGCACCTCGAGCGCTGGCAGGTGCCCACCAATCAGATCCACGAGATGGACTGGTGGGAGCAAGCCGTCATCAAGGGTGTCACCATCCATTGCACACCGGCACGCCACTACTCGGGGCGCACCAGCATGAACAACTCCACGCTATGGGCGTCGTGGATGATCCGAGGTCCGCAACATGCGCTGTACTACAGCGGGGACACCGGCTATGCCGACCACTTCAAGACCATCCGCGCGCGGCTCGGTGCGCCCAACCTGGCGCTGATCAAGGTCGGTGCCTATGGCGATACGTGGATGGACATCCACATGAATCCCGAATCGGCCATCCAGGCCCACCAGGACCTTGGCGCCGACACCCTGCTGCCCGTGCACTGGGCCACGTTCGACCTGGCCTACCACGACTGGGCCGCACCCGCAGTACGCACGCTAGCGGCTGCCAAGGCGCAGGGCATCCGGGTGGTCACGCCGCGTGTGGGCCAGAAGTTTGAATGGGGAACGCCATTCACAAACCAGCCCTGGTTCCTGGCGCCGAAACGGCCAGAACCGGCGGCGTAATCCATTCGGGGTATAAACCAGACTCACCAACGACCTCCACTACGGATTCCTGCATGCTCCACTGGAAAATCCTGTCAGTCGCGCTGTTCGCATTGGCGCCCCTCTACGCGCTTGCCTGGGGCAACCACAGCGTGGCCGCCTACCGTGCGCTGGAAGTCATGCCGGAAGTGGCGCAGGCCAGCCCGGTCGTGGTCGAGCCGCTGGAGGCCTTCCTCAAGGCCGAGGAACGCTCCCTGGAAGCCCTGCTGGAAAGCCAGGAGGCCTGGGCACGGGCCAACCTGACGGCCTATCCGCAGCGGCCAGTGGCACTGGCATTCAAGGCCAACGCCAAACGCACGGACGCGGAACGCAAGCAGGCGTTTCTGCAGGCCTTGAGGATCTCTGCTGATAGCCGTTTTGCGCTCTACCTGCAGCCCGACCCGGCCGACCCCACCGAGCTGGGCCCCCCGCTGGCCTACACCGCGGTGCATACCTTGCCGGAGCCTGCCAATACGCCCTACCGGTTTGTCGCCGTGAAGCCCGGCCAGGCAGTTACGGTGCGCAATGTGGTGGCTACCGCGGCGCAGGAACCCGACCTGGGTCTGGACATCAACCTGTGGGACGACAGCCCCTCGGCCTGGGGCCCCACTTACGGATTTGGCAATCTGCCGTTCGGCAACCCAGCGGTCAACTATTCGACGCAGGCACCGTTTCACATGGGGTTCTTTCACGAGGACCAGATCATCTACCTGGCGGCACCGTTTCTCAAGCGCACGTTCCCTGTGATGCGTACCCACCAATACGCCACGCTGGCAGCGCTGGCCTTTCGCACGGGCCACCCTTACTGGGGTTGGCGCTTCACCGGCCTGGCACTGCACTATGTGCAAGACCTGACCCAGCCCTACCACGCCAGCCTGGCGCCGGGCCATTCCACACTCAGCCTGCTGACGACCAACCTGATGGCCATGCTGGGGCGCACCAAGGCCAAAGAGGAACTGGTCGTGCTGCTGTCCAACCGCCACCTGGCGCTGGAAAAATACCAGGCCGAGACGCTGTGGGTCGCCTCCACCGCCAGCCAGAGCGATCACCCCATGCTGCGTGCACTGCGCAACCCCGCTGAGGACGCGCGCTACCCGGCGTGGTCGGACTTGTACGTGCGCGATGTTGTCGCGGCGCAGGCCAGGGCCTACGCAAACACGCTGGACGCCATCGTGGTGAATGCCATGCCCAGTCAGTATGTGATGGACCCAACCTATGACTTTGGCGAGCATGAGGACAGCATCACGCTGCGTGAGACCCTGCTCAAGGCCGACCCCGCCAAGACCGGGCCGCTGAACAGTAGCCTTGCCGAATTGCTGGGGCGCTTTGGCTCTCACAGCCGCAACGCCATTCGCGGCATCCTCAAGGCAGGCGGTATGCCAACCGTGCAAAACCAAGGAAAACCATGAAAAAGCTCAACGTCACCATCCACCTGGAAATGTCGGTACCCGATGACTGGGAACTGGTCACCACGTCAGAGGGTGGGCGGGTGTTGAAGCTGCCCAACCAGCAGTTCCTGGACCTCGCCATCGAGCCGCTGTTTGCCAGTGACCCGGAGGAAACCTGGAGCAGCGCCGAGAACGAAGACGCCATGAACGACATCCTGGACATGGTGGAGAGCGAAGAAGTGGTCTACGAGTTTGTGACGCACTAACTGTCACGTTCTGCGGCCGGCGCAACCCATGACCCTGCTTACGCTCACCGCCGTCAATGCCAACGTGCACAGCGTGCATCTGCCCGACGGCCTGCACGTGGGCAACCTCAAGCGCATTGGCGCGGTATGGAAGTTCAAGGCAGTGGGCTACGACGCGTTGGGTGCCGTGGAGCCGGGCGGCGGGCCGTTAACCGACCGGCACAATACCGAGTTCGCGGCGCCGGATGCGTTGGCGGTCAGCACAGGTCTGGGCGCCGCAAAAAAAACCGAAAAATAGTTGCCCCTGTCGACTGTGGGCTAGGTTGTGGATAAGCGTGTTCACAAGGCCTGAAAGCCGCGCCAGCATTGGCTTTGCCAGCAGTGCCTTCATTTTGGGCAGTGCCAGGCAAAGGCGATCGGCAAGGTCTGGAGTGTGGTAGGGGCAGACGAGTCGTTTACTCAGCCTTGTACGGGCAACGCTTCCACGGAAGTGCGGTGCATCGCTGGCCAAAAGTCGAAGCACTCCTGAACGGATAGCGCCTTACGCCAATTCCACGAGGGCTGATGCCAGATTTGCTTACTGCCCCAACGCGGCCCGCACAATGCTGGCAGCATCCACCCCAAAATAGCCGCGCAAGGCCGCCCTCGTGTCACTGCGGCCAAAGCCGTCGGTGCCCAGCGTCAGGTAGCTGCGGTCCCCAGGCAGGAAGGCGCGCACGCTCTCTGGTACGGCGACCACGTAATCCGTGGCGGCGATGATCGGGCCGGAACTAACTTGCAGTTGCTGTTCGATAAACGGCATGGGTGCTGATGCATCTCCGGCCATCTGTCGCTGCAGACTGTCGCGGCCATCACGGGCCAGTTCGCTCCAGCTGGTGACGCTATACACATCCACGTTGACCCCTTGCGCGGCCAGCAGGTGCGCGGCCTTGATGACCTCGGTCAGGATCGCGCCAGAACCCAGTAGCGTGACATCTTTAAGAGAAATCGGGCTGTAGCCATCGTCGGTATTGCGTGAGTAGCTAGCAAACTTATAGCACCCGCGCACAACGTCGGCCTCTGCACCTTGAGGCAAATCCGGCTGCGCATAGTTCTCGTTCATCAGCGTGACGTAGTAGAAAACGTCTTTCTGCTCCACCAGCATCTCGCGCATGCCGTGGTCGACGATGACCGCCATCTCACCGGCAAAGGCCGGGTCATAGGCCTTGCAATTGGGGATGGTGGCTGCGACCAGGTGGCTGGTTCCGTCCTGGTGCTGCAGGCCCTCGCCACCCAGCGTGGTACGGCCGGACGTGGCGCCCAGCAGGAAGCCGCGCGAGCGCTGGTCGGCGGCGGCCCAGATGGCGTCGCCCACGCGCTGGAAGCCGAACATGGAGTAGTAGATGTAGAAGGGCAGCATGGCCAGGCCATGCACGCTGTAGCTGGTGGCGGCTGCCGTCCAGCTGGCAATGGCGCCGGCCTCGGAGATGCCCTCCTCCAGAATCTGGCCGTCCATGGCTTCGCGGTAGCTCAGCACCGAGCCTATGTCTTCGGGCTCGTAGCGCTGGCCCACGCTGGAGTAAATGCCAACCTGCTTGAACAAATTGGCCATGCCAAAGGTGCGCGCCTCGTCGGCGACGATGGGCACGATGCGTGGCCCCAGTTCCTTGTCCTTCAACAGATTCCCCAGCATGCGCACAAAGGCCATGGTGGTGGACATTTCCTTATCCGCAGCGGCGGTGGCAAAGGCGGCGTAGCTACTGAGTGCGGGCACGGGCACCACATCGGCTACCGTCTCGCGGCGCGGCAGGTAGCCGCCCAGTTGTGTGCGCTTGGCGTGTAGGTAGCGCATCTCGGCGCTGTCGTCCGCGGGTTTGAAGAATTCGAGGTTGGCGGCTTGCACGTCGGTCAGCGGCAGATTGAATCGGTTGCGGAATTCAATCAGCGCGGCCTCGTCCAGTTTCTTCTGGCTATGCGTGGTCATCTTGCCCTGGCCGGCCTGGCCCATGCCATAACCCTTCTTGGTGTGCGCCAGGATGACGGTCGGCTGGCCGCTGTGCTGCGCGGCCGCGGCATAGGCGGCGTGGATCTTGACGATGTCGTGGCCGCCGCGTTTGAGGCGGTCAATCTGCTCGTCCGTCATACCCTGGGCCAGCTTTTTCAGTTCCTCGTTCTGGCCAAAAAAGTTGTCGCGGTTGAAGCGGCCGTCCTTGGCCGCGAAGGTCTGCATCTGGCCGTCAACCGTGTTGGCAAAGGTCTGCACCAAGGCGCCAGTGACGTCGCGTGCAAACAGGCCGTCCCAATCGCTGCCCCAGACCAGTTTGATGACGTTCCAGCCTGCCCCGCGGAACAGCTTTTCCAGCTCGTCGATGATGCGGCCATTGCCGCGCACCGGGCCGTCCAGGCGCTGCAGGTTGCAGTTGACAACCCAGACCAGGTTGTCCAGCTTCTCGCGCGAGGCCAAGGTGAGCGCGCTCATGCTTTCTGGCTCGTCCATTTCACCATCGCCAAATACGCCCCAGACTTTTCGACCCGCGCAGTCCAGCAACTGGCGATGGGACAGGTAACGCATAAAGCGGGCGTGGTAGATGGAGCTGATGGGGCCAATGCCCATGGAGCCGGTGGGGAACTGCCAGAAGTCGGGCATCAGCCAGGGGTGCGGGTAGCTGGAGAGGCCGCGCGCGCCCTGATCTGGCGCGGTGATCTCCTGGCGATAGTGGGCCAGATCGGCTTCGTTCAGCCGTCCTTCCAAGAAGGCGCGTGCATAAACACCCGGCGCGCTGTGCGGCTGGAAGAACACCAGATCGCCACCCCGTGAGCCTTTGAAGAAATGGTTGAAGCCCACCTCGAACAAATCCGCTGCACTGGCGTAGCTCGCAATGTGACCGCCCAGTTCGCCGTAGGCACCGTTGGCACGTGCCACCATGGCCAGTGCGTTCCAGCGCATCAGGGACGCGAGCTTTTCTTCAATCGCCAGATCACCGGGAAAGCTGCCCTGCTGGTCGACCGGAATGGTGTTGACATACGGCGTGGCCAGCTCCGGCGACCAGCCGACCTGCGCGGTGTGCGCCAGGCGCACCAACTGGTCCAGCACAAAACGCGCGCGCTCAGGGCCGTGCGTAGCGACGACAGCTTGAAAGGCCTGCGTCCACTCCGCGGTTTCAATAGGATCTGCGTCGACAGCAGGCGTGGGGATGTGCGAGGTGTTCATGGGGTCTGACTATACAAACGCTGGCAACAAATGTGCTGCCTATCTACGTCCCTAAAGTCAGGGCATACCGCACAAAATTCCAAGAAAGGGATGATTTACGGCAGCATGACGCAGTTCAGCGCCTGGGTGATGTCTGCCACGATGTCTTCAATGTCTTCCAGACCGATCGACAGCCGCACCATGCCTTCGCTGATGCCGCAGGCGGCGCGCTCTTCGGGGGTGTAGGTGGAATGGGTCATGCTGGCCGGGTGCTGGGCCAGGCTCTCGCAATCGCCCAGGCTCACGGCGCGGGTCACCAGTTGCAGCGCGTCCATGAAACGCATGCCAGCCTCCATGCCGCCCTTCAACTCAAACGCAATCATGCCGCCGAACTGGCGCATCTGCCGCTTGGCCAGTTCATGCTGGGCAAAGCTCTTGAGGCCGGGGAAATGGACGACTGCGGTTGCAGGGTGCGACTCCAGCAACTCGGCCACGGCCTGGGCACTCTGGCAGTGGCGGTCCATGCGCAGGGCCAGGGTTTTGAGGCCGCGCATCACCAGTTGTGCGTCGGGCGCCGACATCACGGCACCAGTCATATCCTTCAGGCCGACCAAGCGTACGTGTTTGGCCAGATCCGCATCGGCAAAAACAGCCGCACCGGCGGTCAGGTCGCCGTGGCCACCCAGGTATTTGGTCATGGAGTGCACGGATACATCGGCGCCCAGCAGCAGAGGTTGTTGCAGATACGGCGTGCAGTAGGTGTTGTCGACGACCAGCTTGGCACCGCCCTGGTGGGCAATGGCTGCCACAGCGGCAATGTCGACCAGGCGCATATTCGGGTTGGCCGGGGTTTCGCAGTAGACCACCTTGGTCTTGGGGCCCATGGCTTGCGCCACCTGCAGCGGGTCGGTCATGTCCACATGGCGCACGGTGACACCGAAGCGCGTCAGGCCGTGGTTCATGAAGGCAAAGGTGCAGCCGTACAAAGTGATGTCGGCCAGCACCTCGTCGCCCTGCTCCAGCAACGACCACAGCGTGGCCGTGATGGCGCCCATGCCGGAACCAAAGACCACGGCGCCAGCGCCCTGCTCCAGGCTGGTCAGTCGCGCTTCCAGCAGGGCCAGCGTGGGGTTGGCAATGCGGCTGTAGAAATAGCCCGGCTCGGTGCCGGCAAAACATCGGGCGCCATAGGCGACATCGGGGAAAGCAAAGGTGGACGTCGCATAGGTGGGCGGCACCAGCGCGCCCTGGTGGTCGGCCGGGTTGTAACCCCAGTGGATGGCGCGGGTGCTGAAGCCCCCGTCCTTGGGTTTGGCGGCGGTGGGGACGGCATCCAGTGGCAGGTCTTTGAGGTTCATGGCGTTGTCTCCTATCGGTATCGTGTAGAAGAATTTTTATGCAGAGCAGCAGCAAATATTTCGCAAAAATCAATCATTCATAGACATAATTTGGATGAATTTCTGTGAATTTCTTTGATTCAAGGCAAAAAACACCTATGAAACCTTTCGATCCCACCGACCAGGCCATTTTGTTGGCCCTACAGCGCGACGCGCGCCAGACCATGGCCGAGCTGGCCGACCACGTGTCGCTGTCGCAGTCGCCGTGTTGGCGCCGAGTGCGTCAATTGGAGGAGTCGGGTGTTATCGAGGGCTACCAGGCGAAGTTGAGCCGCAGGCATCTGGGCTATGGCGTCACCGGCTTCATCCACCTGCAAATGCAGAACCACACGGCCGAGATCGCCGCTGCCTTCGAGCGCGAAGTCGTAGCACTGCCCCAGGTGGTGGCCTGCCACAACCTGTCAGGCCACTACGACTACCTGATCGAGGCCATTGCCACCGACCTGGAGGCCTTCTCTACACTGGTGCGCAACAAGATCCGCTGCCTGCCGGGGGTGAAGGAAATTGCAACGAGTTTTTCGCTGAAGGAAGTGAAGGCGGCGGGGAGTCTGCCGGTGAGTGCATAGCCCGCTTGCCTACAATGCAGGCCTGCCCGCCGGCCCTGCGCCCGCCCTATGAGAGACCCTGAATGAACAGCCAAACGCCTCCACCCGATTCACTTGACGCGCCCGAAGTGGCAATCGTGCCCGACGCCAAGCCCTTCATGCGCACCATCAAGAGCTTTGTGAAGCGGGCCGGGCGCACCACCACCGGCCAAGCCAAGGCGTTTGAAGAACTGGGGCCGAAGTTTTTGCTGCCCTACCAGCAGAGCGCTATCAATTTCGAAGCACTATATACTGATACCACGAGGGCTAGCGGCCAGAATTCCTTAAGCCATTCGCCCATCGTGCTGGAAATCGGCTTTGGCATGGGCGAGGCCACGGCCCACATTGCTGGCGTGCTGCCCGACACCCGATTCCTGTGCTGCGAGGTGCATGAACCCGGCGTTGGCGCGCTGCTCAAGCGCATTGGCGAGCAAAACCTGACGAACATTCGCATCTGCGCCCATGACGCGGTGGAGGTGATTGACCACATGCTGCCGCTGCAAAGCCTGGATGGCGTGCACATCTTCTTCCCCGACCCCTGGCACAAGACCAAACACAACAAGCGCCGCCTGATCCAGTCACCGCTGGTGGCCAAGCTGACCCGCCGGCTCAAGGTGGGCGGCTACCTGCACTGCGCCACCGACTGGGAACCCTATGCCGAGCAGATTCTGGAAGTGCTCACCGCCGAGCCGCTGCTGAAGAACCGCGCACTGGTGACCAACCCCGAATTGCACGGCTACGCACCCAAGCCCCACTACCGGCCACTCACGAAATTCGAGAACCGCGGCATCAAGCTCGGCCATGGCGTGTGGGACGTGGTGTTTGAGCGGGTTTAGAGAGATGTGCGCCGACAACGGTCAGGGCGGCAACGGGTTTTGCGTAGGTAAAGGAGGAGCCCGCACCGCGGGCGGGGGACACGAAGCAAAATCCGTTGCCGTCCTGACCGTTGGCCCTCAAGCAGACCATGGCCCTGCACCGGCCTAACCCTCCCCCCAGCCGAAACGGCGTGGGTGCAAGTTGCGTGGTGCTGCCCGCAGGGCCGTGGTCGCTGGTGATCGACTTTTTGCCGCAGCGCTTTCCAGGCGTCAGCATGGACACCTGGCTGCAGCGTCTGCACGCGGGCGATGTGATCGACGACCAGGGCCAAGTGCTGGCGCCCGACGCGCCCTACCGCGCCGGACTTCGCCTGTACTATTTCCGCGCACTGGCCGCTGAGCCGCACATTCCGTTTGAAGCCACCATCCTCTGGCAGGACGAGCATCTGCTGGTCGTGGACAAGCCGCACTTTTTGCCGGTCGTGCCCTCGGGCAAGTACCTGCAAGAGACCGTGCTGATCCGCCTAAAAAACGCCCTGGGGCTGGAGACACTCTCCCCCATCCACCGCATCGACCGAGATACCGCAGGTTTGGTACTGTTCTCCAAGCAGGTGGCCAGTCGCGGTGCCTACCAGGAGTTGTTTCGCACTCGCCAAGTGGACAAGACCTATGAATGCATCGCGCCGTGGAATGCCGACCTGCCCTGGCCGATCTCGCGCCACAGCCGCATCGTGGCATCGGAACACTTCATGCAGCAGGCCGAGATCGATGGCGTGCCCAATGCGCTGACCCACATCACCCCGATCGAGGTGCAGGGTCCGCTGGCACGCTACGCGCTGAAACCGGTCACCGGCCAGCGCCACCAGTTGCGCGTGCACATGGCGGCGTTGGGTCTGCCGATACGGTGGGACGGCATCTACCCCACGCTGACGCCCGAGGGCAGTGCAGACTACAGCCTGCCCTTGCAGTTGCTGGCAAAAACCATTGCATTCACAGATCCAATGACTGGAACGCCTCGCGTTTTTGAGAGCGCACAAAAACTGAGAGGGCTGGCTACAGTTTCATAAAAACTGCACGCCAGCCCTCGTCAAATATCAGCAAAGTGCTACATAAAATATAGCACTCTGATTCTGTGGATTACGCCCACAGAACCTTGCCCTTGCCGCTGTACCACTCGTCCACCTTGACACTGACGTTGTCTTCAATGCGTGCGCGACGAATCTTCATGGTGGGTGTCAGGAATCCGTTCTCAATCGTCCAGGGCTCCTTGGCCACCACGATCATCTGCAGCTTCTCGTGGTTGACCAGATGGGCGTTCACATCGCTCAGCAACTGCGTGAGTTGGGCTTCGACGTCCTTGCGGAAAGCCGGGTCCTTTTGCTTGGGCCGCACATCTTCGCCGAGCACGACCATGGCGTAGGCGGCGGGCTGACCCAGACCGGAGACCATGCTCATCTCTATCAGTGGATGGGCATTGAGGCTATTCTCAATTGGCGCGGGCGCTACGTACTCGCCCTTGGAGGTCTTGAACAGTTCTTTCACGCGACCGGTGATCTTCAAAAGGCCATCGGCGCGGCGCTCGCCACGGTCGCCGGTGCGGAAGAAACCGTCAGCAGTGAAAACCTCGGCATCCAGGTCCGGGCGCTTGTAGTAGCCCACTAATTGGCCTGGCGATTTGATGAGAATCTCGCCTTCTTCGCTGATTCGCACTTCGACGCCCGGCAGCGGCACGCCTACGCACCCTGGTTCGTTGATTTCGGCTGTGGAGTTGTGCGAATAGGCAAGGTCCTCGGACATTCCATAGCCTTCAATCAAGTTGAGGCCCAGGCGACGGTACCAGGAGATCAGTTCTGCGGGAATGGGCGCCGACCCACTGCCAGCCAGCAAGGCCTGGTCCAGGCCCAGGTTCTTCAGCACCTTGCGTTTGACGATGCCGCTCAAGATTGGAATGCTCAGCAAACGGTTGAGCTTCTTGGGAGGCATCTTGGCGAACACCCCTTGCTGGAACTTCAACCACAAACGTGGCACGGAAATAAAGACGGTGGGACGGGCACGGTTCAAATCTGCTACAAATGTATCCAGGCTTTCGGCAAAAAACACATGGGTTTTGCCATCAACCATCGAAGAACACTCGACCCAGATACGCTCAAACACATGGGCCAGAGGGAGATAAGACAATGCCCGGTTGTCTTCGACATCACCAATGCGCGATCTGGTTTCCTTTGAAACGCACTCGCTCACTTTGCTGATGCGCTCAAAACTGTGCATCACGCCCTTCGGCGTACCAGTTGAGCCAGAGGTGTACAACAAAATACCTATATCCTTGCCTTCGCGTGCAATACGCCCTGTCAACGGTTTGGTGCGGCCCACAATGGCGTCCCATTGCTCAAAGCTGTTTTTGGGCGCCAAGGGGAAAGAAATGGTTGGCAAAGTCGCGGGCACACCAGGCTTTTGAGCTGGCCAGGTGTCGAGCTTGCCAACGAACAACAGACTGGCACCGCTGTGCTCCAGAACATAACCAATGGTTTCTGCCGTTTCAGTCGGGAAAATCGCAACCGTGGTGCAGCCGGCCATCCAGATCGCAAGTTCGGCCATGAAGAAGTGCGCACAGTTCTTCGACAGAATGGCGACTCGGGCGCCCGGCTCCAAGCCCTGCGCCTTGAGGTGCGCAGCCATACGGCGGGATTGGTCCAGGGTCTGGCGCCAGGTGTAATCAATTACCTGACCACCACCGATGGGTTGGGTCAGATAGACCCTGTCAGCCAGCTTGGCCTCGTGGTCATACACATAGTCAAGAATCAATTTAGATTTGGCCAACGGAGCTCTCCTTGTAAAGAATCGGTAAGAATACCCCAACCAGACGCGCCCGACACGGGGAAAAGCCCTTAGAAAAAAGTCTCCCAAAGTCGAAAAACCTGCTGTAAGCGGTATATTTCGGGCTCATTGGTCTCCTCTGGGACAATGCCCCTCCCCCACCCTCCCTGAACGGTTTCTTTTGAGCCCAGAATATTTGGCGGACCTGTCGCTTGCAGCGTTTGAAAAAGTAGTCGGTGCCACGCCCGGCTTCCGGCCCCGCCCCGGCCAGCACGAGATGGCCGCCTGCGTTGCCGCCACGTTGGCCCGCGCGGATGTCGGCGAACACCCCACGCCAACCAAAGCCATTGCCGTCATCCAGGCCGGCACCGGTGTGGGTAAGTCGGCAGCCTACGCATCTACCGCCGTGGCGCTGGCGCTGGAGCGCAAGACCCGGGTGCTGATCTCCACCGCCACCGTGGCGCTGCAAGAGCAGCTGATGACCAAGGACTTGCCCGCCTTGGCCCTGACCATGGACAAGCCCTTTGTGTTTGCGCTGGCCAAAGGGCGCGGGCGCTACGTGTGCAAGCTCAAGCTGGAGCGACTGGTGGGCAACGGCGGCATGCCCGACGACATGTTCGATGCCGACAACGATGCGCCCAAGCCCGCCAAATTTGGTTCGGTACTGTCGCAGGAAGAGGCCGAAGAGCGCCGCATCCACCTGTATGAAACCATGGCCAACACGCTGGCCGCCGGCAGCTGGGATGGCGACCGCGACAGTCTGGCCGAGGCGCCTGATGCGCGCGACTGGTCAGGCGTGGCGGCCGAGCGCCACACCTGCACCGTGCGGCACTGCCCGCGCTTTCGGGACTGCAGCTACTACGAGGCCCGCACCCGCCTGGCCGAGGCCAATGTCATCGTCGCCAACCATGATCTGGTACTGGCCTCGCTGGGCATGAAGACCCTGCCCGATTTGGACAACTGCCTGGTGATCTTCGACGAAGGCCACCACCTGCCCGCCGTCGCCTTGGACCAGTTCTCCAGCGCCATGGACCTGAGCAATCTGCGCTGGCTGGACAAGCTGCCCAAAATCCTGACCGAGGTCAGCAGCGCCCTGCACCTGCACGTGGGCGAAGACGTGGCCACGGTCACCAGCCAGCTCAAACAGGCGCTCACGCAACTGGCGCGCATGGCCATGGAACTGGTGTGGGAGCACACTGGCAAGAATCCGGATGGCGGCGGCCAGGACGGCACGCTGCGCTTTGCCAACGGCGTGCTACCCGAGGCGCTGACCGAACCGGTGACGCAAATCCACGCGCAAGCCAACGGCCTATCCAAGGCGCTGGAGGCGCTAGGCGTGGAAGTGAAAGCCGTGGCCAAGGAAGACCCCAGCCAGGCCACGCTGTGCGCCCAGCTCTACGCCAAGCTGGGCGCGCTGGCGCCACGCCTGGGCAGTGTGGTGTCCACCGCCAGCCTGCTGCTGGAGCACGGAGCACAGCCGCTGGCCAAGTGGCTGCAGGCCGAGAGTGAGCACGGCTACCTGACCATGACAGCGCACGCCTGCCCCATCGTGCCCGGCGATCTGCTGCGCCAGTTCCTGTGGAGCCAGGTGCGCGGTGCCGTGGTGACATCGGCATCGCTGACCAGCTGCGGCAGCTTTGACTACTTTCTGCACGAGGCCGGCCTCATCAACAACCCCAACGTACAGGCGCTGGAAGTCGCCAGCCCGTTTGACTACGCGAAACAGGGCGTGCTCACCGTGGTGCACACCCACGCCGACCCCAAGCAGGCCGATGCCTACACCCGCGAAATGGTGGCCGAGCTGATGAAAGACCTGGCCCACGTGGAGCGCGGCGCGCTGGTGCTGTTCACGTCACGCGCGCAAATGCGCGTGGCCACCGAGGCCTTGCCGGCCGCGCTGATGGAAGTCGTGCTGGTGCAGGGCACGCAGTCACGCGCGCGCCTGCTGGGCGCGCACACGGCGCGCGTGGAGTCGGGCTTTCCATCGGTCATCTTTGGCATGCAGTCGTTTGGCGAGGGGCTGGACCTGCCGGGCCCGCTGTGCGAAACCGTGTTCATCACCAAGCTGCCGTTTGCCCCGCCGTCAGAACCGGTGGACGAGGCACGCGCGGAGTGGCTGCGCAGCGTGGGCCGCGACCCGTTCAACGAACTGGTAATTCCAGCCACCGGCATCAAACTGCTGCAATGGACCGGCCGCGCCATCCGCACCGAGGACGACCACGCCGCTGTTATTTGCTACGACAAGCGCTTGGTGCTGCAAAGCTATGGGAAGAGGATGCTGGCGGGGCTGCCGCCGTACCGGGTGGAGCAGCGCA
>CAINUX010000049.1 GCA_903853895.1 uncultured beta proteobacterium
ATGTCGGCATCCCAGGTCTGCGGATTCATCGCAACCATCATGTCCACACCGCCGCGTCGGCCGTGGTAGCCCTTCTCACAGACGCGCGCTTCGTACCAGGTCGGCATGCCCTGGATGTTGCTGGGGAAAATATTGCGTGGGCTGACCGGAACACCCATGCGCATCACGGCCTTGGCAAACAGTTCATTGGCGGATGCCGACCCGGAACCGTTGACGTTGGCGAACTTGATAACGAAATCGTTAATGGCTTCCAGGCGCTTCATGATGTATGTACCCCCACGCTCTTGTCGCGGCAGGCAGACCCCGCTTGCGTCGTATTCAAAAGAAACTTCTGCATGTCCCACGCGCCCGTCGGACAGCGTTCGGCACACAGCCCGCAATGCAGGCAAACGTCTTCGTCCTTCACCATGATGTGGCCGGTCTTCAGTTCCGCCGACACATACAGGTCTTGCGACGTGTTGCTGGCCGGGGCCTTCAGGCGTCCCCGCAAATCGGCCTCCTCGCCGTTAACGGTGAAGGTGATGCAATCCATGGGGCAGATGTCGACACAAGCATCGCATTCGATGCACGTATCGCGGTTGAACACGGTTTGCACATCGCAATTCAGGCAGCGGCTTGCTTCCTTGAAGGCCACCGCCGCATCAAAGCCCAGTTCAACCTCCACGCGGATGCTGGCCAGCGCCTTTTCAGCGTCGGCCCATGGCACCTTGAAGCGGGTGTCGTTGGACACATCGTTGCGGTAGCTCCACTCGTGGATACCCATCTTCTGTGACATCAATTGGGTTAAGGGCGCGGGACGCTGCGCCACCGATTCGGCGTGCAGGAACCTGTCGATGGATACCGCTGCTTCATGCCCGTGCGCCACGGCAGTGATGATGTTCTTGGGGCCGAAGGCGGCGTCTCCACCAAAGAACACGTTGGGAACCGAGGACTGGAAACTGTCATTTCCCAGCACCGGCAAGCCCCAGCGGTCAAATTCGATACCACAATCGCGCTCGATCCAGGGAAAGGCGTTTTCCTGGCCCACCGCCAGCAGCACGGTGTCGCAGGCAAAAAATACATCGGGTTCGCCTGTTGGCACCAGGCTGCGCCGCCCTTTTTCGTCGTACACCGCACGTACCACTTCAAACGTCATTCCTGTCAGTTTGCCGTTGTCGTGGTCAAAACTCTTGGGAACGTGGAAATTGACGATGGGAATGCCTTCGTGCTGCGCGTCTTCCTTCTCCCAAGGTGAGGCCTTCATTTCTTCAAAGCCGCTACGCACGATCACTTTGACATCGGAGCCGCCCAGACGGCGCGCCGACCTGCAGCAATCCATGGCTGTATTGCCACCACCCAGCACAATGACACGCGGCGCCACGCTGGTGATGTGGCCAAACGACACGGATGCCAGCCAGTCGATACCAATGTGGATACTTGCCGCCGCCTCTTTGCGGCCCGGTATATCCAGCTCGCGGCCGCGGGGCGCACCGCAGCCGACAAACACCGCGTCGTAACCCTGGCTCAACAAACCCCGCATGGACTCCACACGATGGCCGCTGACAAACTTGACACCCAGATCGAGCACATAGCCAGTCTCTTCGTCGATCACTGACTCAGGGAGGCGAAAACGCGGAATTTGGGACCGAATGAACCCCCCCGCCTTGGCCTCGCTGTCAAACACAGTGACCTGGTAACCCAAGGGAGCCAGATCACGCGCCACGGTGAGAGCGGAGGGTCCGGCCCCGACGCAGGCGATGCGCTTTCCGTTGCTGGGCGCAACCATTGGCATACGCGACTTGACATCGTCCTTATGATCCGCCGCTACGCGCTTGAGTCGACAAATGGCGACCGGCTCTGGCGTTTCGCCATTGTTTTCCTCCACCCGGCCACGCCGACACGCGGGCTCACACGGTCGGTCGCAGGTTCGCCCCAGCACGCCGGGGAACACGTTGGACACCCAGTTGATCATGTAGGCATCGCTGTAGCGACCCTGGCCAATCAACCGGATGTATTCAGGAACGGGGGTGTGGGCCGGGCAGGCCCATTGGCAATCGACGACTTTGTGAAAGTACGCCGGATCGGAGATATTGACG
>CAINUX010000050.1 GCA_903853895.1 uncultured beta proteobacterium
CCGGTCGGCCTTCGATGCGCGCCAGCGCGGTGTGGATGCCTTTGCCAAATCCGGTGCGCAACTCCAGCAGCGAGCCGGTGTCCGCAAGGCCCAGCATGGCGGCGCGGGTGTCGTAGACGCGCAATCGGTTTTCGGGCACCACGTCGCGCAGGGCCAGCTCCGGCGGTGCGCTGAAATCGGTGGCAGTGCCCTGGAAGAAAGACAGGTAGTGGCGCGCCGCCGCCACGGCCTGCGCCTCGTCGTCCACCAGGATGTCGATGACGCCATTGCCGTGCTGCACGGTGGAGGGGCCAATCTGTTCCGGCTTGAACACACCCAGGCCACCCCCCTCCACCATGGCCGGGCCGCCCATGCCGATGTTGCTGTTCTTGGTGGCAATGATCACATCGCTGCACCCCAGCAGCGCGGCGTTGCCCGCAAAGCAGCGCCCGGCAACGATGCCGACCACCGGCACCTGGCCGTTGAGCCGCGCATAGCTGGCAAAAGTGGCCACGTGCAGACCGGCGACGATGGGCATGTCCACATCGCCCGGGCGGCCACCGCCGCCCTCGGCGAACAACACCACGGGCAGTTTGTTTTGCAGCGCCAGCCCCAGCATGCGGTCGGTCTTCTGGTGGTTGCGCATACCCTGGGTGCCGGCCAGCACAGTGGCGTCGTAGGACATGGCCACCACCTGGTGGCCGTTGACACTGCCGATACCGGTGACCATGCCATCGGCCGGCGTGTTCTGGATCAGGTCTTCTTCGGAGCGGCGGGTGCGCTGGGCCGCAACGGCCAGGGCGCCGTATTCGATGAAGCTGCCAGGGTCGCATAGGTCGGCCATGTTCTCTCGCGCACTGCGCAGCCCCTGGGCGTGGCGCTTGGCCATCGCCTCGGGGCGGCTGGCATCTGCGGTGAAGACTTGTCGGTCCAGCAGGCGCTGAAGGTCGGCGCGTGACGCGCCAGCGGCGTCCGCGGGACCTGCCGCTGCCACCGGCGCAGCGGCACCCGATGGTGGCACCTGCAGCCCGATGTCTTGAGCATTTCCAGCCTCTAGCCCTCGTGGAATAGACGTATGCCGCTCCGAAATCAATAGCAATTCATTCTCGCCAACCATATCCCCCAGAGCAAACAGCAGCTCGACCACGCGGCCGTCGGCCGGCGCACGCACCTCGTGCTCCATCTTCATGGCCTCCAGTATGGCGACAACATCGCCTGTGCGGATGTTGTCGCCGGGCGCGACCAGCCATTGGACAATCTGGGCCTGCAAGGGGGAGCGGATGTGGAGCATGGCGGCATTGTGCGGCAAGGCCTATGCCACTGGCGTCAAGCGAGCGACACTGCCAATTTGCTCCACAATCGCTGCATGCCACACACACCCCTGATTGAAATGACCCGCGGCGGGACCCTGGAAAACCAGCACTTCGGTTCGGTGGCCGTGGTCAACACCCGGGGCGAACTACAGGCATTTGCCGGCGACCCGCACTGGCTCACCTTCACCCGCTCCACGCTCAAGGCCCTGCAGGCCCTGCCGTTTGTGCAGGCCGGTGGCCCGCAGCACTTTGGCTTTACGCAGGATCATGTGGCACTCCTGTGCGCCAGCCACAGCGGCGAGCCCATGCATGTACAGGCCGCACAGGAGATGCTGGAGCGCGCCGGGCAGACCTACAGGGTGCTGCGCTGCGGCTGCCATGTGCCCTACCACTTTGAGTTGAGCGGAACGGCACCCAGCCCTCATGAAAGCTTCGATGAGCGCTATAACAACTGTAGCGGAAAGCATGCCGGATTTGTCGCCTGGTGCGTGCAGCACGGCCACAGCCTGGCCAACTACGAGTCACCCGATCACCCCTTGCAGCATGCCATTCGCCGCGATGTGGCCAGAGCCGTGGGCATGGACGCCAACGACCTGAAGCTGGGCATTGACGGCTGCTCCGCACCAAACTACGCCATGCCTTTGTCAAAGCTCGCCACGGGCTATGCCCGACTGGCCAGTGGCGCGCAGGACAGTGAGTTGGGCGAAAGTTTTGCCCAGCTCCGCGATGCCATGACCGCGCGCCCCGACCTGGTCAGCGGCACCGGCCGCAACGACCTGGCCTTCATGCAGGCCGGTGGTGGCGACTGGGTCAGCAAGGTGGGCGCCGACGGTGTGCAGGTGGTGGGCAGCAAGAGCCGGGGTGAGGCCTTCGCGCTCAAGATCATCGATGCCAACAAGCCCGCGCTGTTTGCCGCCAGTGTCGAAGTCATGGAGCAGCTGGGATGGCTCGACGACACACAGCGTGCGGCGCTGCAGCCCTGGCGCGCCCAACCCATCGTCAATGCCCGCGGCTTGCTGGTGGGCGAACGCCGCCCGGCCTTTACATTGCAAACGCCCTGAGAGAACTCCTCACCATGAACACCAAGATCAGCCTCATTGGCGCACCCACCGACATTGGCGCGGGCAGCCGCGGCGCCAGCATGGGCCCCGAAGCCCTGCGCGTGGCCCACATTGCCTCCG
The DNA here is from genome assembly GCA_903853895.1 of uncultured beta proteobacterium. Lineage (GTDB taxonomy): Bacteria > Pseudomonadota > Gammaproteobacteria > Burkholderiales > Burkholderiaceae_C > Allorhodoferax. The sequence goes on from CAINUX010000050.1 coordinate 2,474, forward strand.
TGCTAGCCGCACAGGGCCTGGACGTGCTGGACCGGGGCAACCTGGTCGGCCCCAACAACCCCTGGCTGCCGCCGGTGGACGGCTACCGCCATCTGGCCGAGGTCACCGCCTGGAACCAATCCGTTCACGACGCGGTTTACGCCGAACTGGTTGACGGCCGTCTGCCCATCCTGCTGGGCGGCGATCACTGCCTGGGCATTGGGTCCATCAGCGCCGTCGCCCGGCACTGCCGAGCTGTGGGCAAAAAGCTGCGCATCCTGTGGCTGGATGCCCATGCCGACTTCAACACCAACACCCTGACTCCCAGCGGCAACATCCACGGCATGCCGGTGGCCTGTTTGTGCGGGCACGGCCCCAAGGCATTGATCGAGATGAGTGGCCAGGTTCCGGCCATCTCACCCAAGTGGATACGCCAGATTGGCATCCGCAGCGTGGACGAGGGCGAAAAGCGCTTCGTTCACGAACAGGACCTGGAGGTGTTTGACATGCGCTACATCGACGAGATGGGCATGCGCGCCGCCGTCGAACTGGCGCTGGCGCTGGTCGACCCCAACACGCATTTGCACGTCAGCTTTGACGTCGATTTTCTGGACCCCGACATCGCGCCCGGCGTGGGCACAACCGTGCGCGGTGGCCCCAACTACCGCGAGGCCCAGCTGTGCATGGAGATGATTGCCGACACCGGCCACCTGGCCTCGCTGGACGTGATGGAGCTCAACCCCGCGCTGGACGAACGCAACCGCACCGCTGAAGTGGCGGTGGACCTGATCGAGTCGCTGTTTGGCAAAAGCACCTTGATGCGCAAATAGACGAGGAACACACCGTGATGCTATGGATATTGATTGCACTGACCGTTTTTTTGGCGATCTGGTTTGCCGGTGCGTGGTATGTGCGCGGCGCCGACCTGAGCCTGTTTGACAACGTCGGCCGTGACCAGCCGCAACCGAGCCGGCAACGTTTTTCCAGTGGCGCCGCACAGAACGCAGAGCACCGCGCGGTGATCGCCTCGCTCAGCGGCATTACCGCCTCGATCAAGGGCACGCCGCACAAGCAACACTTACCACTGCTGCGCGACTACATAGACAACATGCATGCCCACCGCACGTATGACGCCCAATTCATCCCGGTGGATGCGGGCGGAGTGGCCGCCGAATGGGTGCTGGCGCCCGGTGCCGACCCCACCCGCCGCACGCTGTACATCCATGGCGGCGCCTGGATGATGGGCAGCCCACGCAGCCACCGCACCATCACCACCCGTTTCTCAGAGATCACCGGCGGCGCCGTGCTGGCCATCGACTACCGGCTGATGCCCGAGCACCCGCGCATGGCCGGCATTGACGACTGCCGCGTGGCCTACCGCTGGATGCTCGACCATGGTCCAGACGGTCCAACGGGCAACGCCCCCGCCAGCGCGGTCTATGTGGCCGGTGATTCGGCCGGTGGCAACCTCACGCTATCGCTGATTGCCTGGGTGCGCGATGAGGGCCTGCGCGCACCCGATGCGGCCGTGGCGCTGTCGCCCGCCACCGACGGCACGCTCGGCAGCCCCAGTCTGCGCACCAACATTGCCACCGACGCCATGCTGGGCCCGCTGTTCGGCCCACTGGCCCGGGTGCCGCGCTCGGCCCTGTTGTGGCTGGCCTGGTTGCGCCACCGCATCCGGCCTAACCACCCGGTGGTCTCGCCGGTCTTTGGCGACCTTTCCAACCTGCCCCCGGTGCTGATCCACGCCAGCGACCTGGAGATGCTGCTCGACGACAGCGTGCGCTACACCAACAAGGCCCGCGCGGCCGGCTCCCCCGTCACGCTGCAGACCTGGAACCACATGGTCCACGTGTGGCACATTTTTGACCCCGAACTGACCGAGGCCCGCCAAGCCTTTGACGAGATCTCCAAGTTTCTGGCAAGCCACGCACCGAGAAGCTGAGATTTCCCCGCTGGATTGGCCTACTTTTCAGGAAATAGCACCACCTGCACATAGTTGTCGCGCTTCAGGTAGCGCTGCGCGGCAGCTTGCAGGTCCGCCGATGTGACGGCGGCAACCTGTTTTTCGTAGTCGAGGATGGTGGCCGGGTCGGTTGCATACAGGACCGCAGTTTGCAGGCGCCCCAGCCAGTAGGTGTTCTCGCGCAGGTTCTTGCGGTGCGCGGTCAGCCAGTTCTGCTTGACCTTGGCCAGGTCCGAGGCCTCCACGCCGGCATCCTGGATTTTCTGAATTTCACCCATGGCCGCCGCAACTACCTTGTCGACATTCTCGGGCGCACACGGCAACGACAGGCTGAGCGTGTAGTGTTGATAGGGCGTGCGCGCCATACCACCCCGCATGCCGCCACCGTAGATCAGCGTGAGCTTCTCCCGCAGCACATCAATGATGCGGATATTGATGACCTCGACCAGCGCACTCAGACGCAGCTGCTCTTCTTCCGAATAGGTGGCCGCGCCCGAGAAGGCGATGGATACCACGCTCTTGGGCTCGGTGCCACTGCGCACCTCCTGTTTCACCACACCGGTCACTGGGCGAATGCCCAGATCGGCAAACTGGTTGCTCATCTCGGGCGTCGGCAGGCTGGCCAGGTAGCGCGCCAGCAGTGGCTTGATCGCATCCACCGTGAAGCTGCCGACCAGCACAAACGTCATGCCCTTGGCGCTGGCAAAGCGGTCCTGGTAGATGGCACGGATACGCTCCAGGTTGATCTGGTCAAAGTTTGACGGGCGCGGGGTGAGTTGCAAACGCGGGTGGGCATTGAACAGCGTGGTCTGCGTCGCATCAAAGAAGACCGACTCGGGCCGTGCATTGGCATTCCTGGCGTTGTCCTGTGAGCGGGTCACATAGGACTGGTACAAGTCAGCATCCTGGCGCACCGGACCAAACTTCAGTGTCAACAACTGCAGCATGCTTTCCAGGTCAGCGTTGCTGGACGAGGCGCTGACGAATTCGCTGTACAGCCCCAAGCCGGTATTCACGGCCATGACCTTGCCGGCCAGCATCTTCTGCAACTCGGTCGGAGCGAAGTCACCTACGCCCATGGCCGCAACGGCGCTGCTGGCGTACACGGCATTGAACCCGTCGGCCAAGCCATACAACGACTGCCCGCCAAAGCGGTTGGCACCCAGGGTGATTTGATCGGCGTTGAAATCCGTGGGCTTGAGGATGACCTTGATGCCGTTGGACAGGTCCAGCTCGGTCAGACCCAGTGCGGCGATGTGGCGCTCGGCCACAATGGTGCCGCCCGATGGAAGACGTGCCATCAGCGTGGTCGCCACGGTTTTTTCATCTTTGGCGGCGACTTGGCGCTGCTCGGACTGGCTGACGCTGGCCAGCAACTGCGCCTCGGTCGGCGTGTTGCTGTCAGCCTTGTCGCTGCCCATGTAGACCACCAGTTTGGCAGACTTCTCCGGGATCATCGTCTGCGCCACCCGGTTGACATCGGCCAGTGTGATGCTGGGCAACAGTTCGCGCGTGTAGACCAGTTCATTCTCGATACCGGGAATGGTTTCCTGCTCCAGAAAGTTGCGCAGGTACTCAGACGCGTAACGCGCGGAATCCGTCTTTTCGCGCTCCGCATGCCCCTGCTCCACACCGCGCAGCAGGTTCTTCTTGCTGCGCTCCAGCTCTGCCGCGCTGAAACCAAATTGCCTCGCACGTTCATTCTCCTGCACCAGAGCGTCCGCCGCCGGCCCTGCGCCCATGCGGCCCAGCAGGGCACTGGAATTGAACGACCGGTAGCCGGGCACCAGCTTGCTGGCGCCACTGCCGCCGCCCACAAACGGCGGCGTGGCCTGCTGCGTCAGTTCCTGCATGCGCTGGCCCAGCATGGCGCCAAACAGCTGCTCCACCAGGGCCTGGCGGTAGTCACCCACGGTCAACACGGTCTTGTCGGTCTGCACCGGGTAGCGGATCAGCATGACGTTGTTGGTGGCTTCCTTGTCGGTCACCACCAGTGCTTCGGACTGGCTGCGTTGGGAAATCGCGGGATAGGTGCGGGCGCGCTCGTTGGCGGGGTTCTGCAGCTTGCCAAAGTGGGACTCCACCAGGGCGCGGGCCTCCTGTGTCTCGATGTCACCCACCACTACGACGGCCATCAGGTTGGGGCGGTACCAGTCTTTGTAAAAACGCTTGATGGCACCAAACGAAAAGCCCCTGAGGCTGGCCTCAGTGCCGATGGGCAGGCGCTTGGCGTACTGTGAGCCGCTGAACAGCTTGGGTAACAAGACCTTGTTCATGCGGTCCTGCGCGCCCTTGCCCAGTCGCAACTCCTCGAGCACGATGGCGCGCTCCAGGTCGATATCAGCGTCGTTGAAACTCACGCCCTGCGCCCAGTCTTCCAGCACCAGAAAACCCTTTTCAATGTTGTCGCGGTTCTCCGTGGGAATGGGCAGGATGTAGACCGTCTCGTTGAAGCTGGTGTAGGCGTTGAGGTCGGCGCCAAACTTGAGTCCGATGGACTGCAGGTACGAGATCAGCTCATGCTTCTTGAAGTGCGTGGAGCCATTGAACGCCATGTGCTCGACAAAGTGCGCCAGACCGAGCTGGTCCTCGTCCTCCAGAATGGAGCCGGCCTTGACCACCAGGCGCAACTCCAGCCGCTTCTCGGGGCGACTGTTTTTCTGGATGTAGTAGGTCAGGCCATTGGCCAGCGTGCCAACCGTGACCTGGGGTCCAACGGGCAGCGGGTCCGACAGATTGAGCGCCGCTTGCGCGCCAAACAGGGTTGCCAGCAGGGCACACGCGACGCCAAGTTTGCGAAAAAGCGTAGGGGTCATTGGTTTTCCATCGATTGCAATCGTGCGAGCTTAGCAGTCGCATGGTCTGCAGGGTGCAACCCCATGCGGGTAAGCGCCAACGCACGGTTGCGAGTTGTGTGCGTAGAATGCATTGAACCCCCCTTAAAAAGCATGGAGCGGCTGCGTTGATGCCACAAAAACGGCCCCCGTTCTCCCGTAAATTCTGGTTTCCGGTAATCCTGATCGTGGCCGTGGCCGTCCTGTTTGGGGGCTACACCCTGCTACAAGGTCGGGTGGACGACGCCAATGATCGGCGCCACCGGTCCATGCTGCTGGCCGACGAACTGCGCCAGACCTCGGACGACCTGACCCGCATGGTCCGCACCTTTGTGACCACTGGGGACCCGGTCTACAAGCAGTACTTTCAGGACATCCTGGATATTCGGGACGGCAAGCAGCCGCGGCCTGTCGGCTACCAGGCTATTTACTGGGACAGCGTGGTCGCCAATCGCGAGAAGCCACGCACAGACAGCGAAGGCACTATCAGTTTGCTGGATTTGATGCGCCAAGCCGGCTTTACCGAACAGGAATTCGAAAAGCTCGCCCAGGCCAAGGCCAATTCCGACGGGCTCACACACATCGAATTTGCCGCCATGGCGCTGATGGACGACAACAGCCCCCGGGCCAGTGCCGCCCGCGAGCAGGCCATTGCGATGGTGCATGACAAACGCTACCACGAGTCCAAGGCACTGATCATGCAACCGATCGCCGAGTTCTATGGGCTGGTAGAGACACGTACGCGCATGGAAGTCGAGACCGCGAAGTCCAGAGCCTTGTGGGTGCGCCTGGCGCTCATTGCCACCGGGCTGGGCCTGCTGGTGGTCCTGGTGCGCACCAGTTGGGCCATGCGCGAAGCGCTGGGGGGCACGGTCGACGAGGTCCATGCCAACCTCAGCAAACTGGGGCAGGGTGATTTTTCGACTCCCATTGCGGTCCCACAAGGCATGGAAAACAGTGTCATGGGCCGGCTCTCCCTGACACAGGCAAGCCTGCAACGCATGGACGCCGAGCGCCGCCAGGCACAGGCTGCGCGCATGGAATCACTGCGCGAGTCGCAGACGCTGATGGACGCCATCAACATGTATTCGATCGTGTCCATTTCCGACCCTGCCGGCAACATCACCTTTGCCAACGAAATGTTCACCCAGGTCAGCGGCTACAGCAACGAAGAGCTGCTGGGGAAGAATCACCGCATCGTCAAGTCCGACGCACAACCCGAAGGTTTTTGGGATGGCGTGTGGAAGACCATTTCCAGCGGATATGTCTGGCGGGGCGAAGTCTGCAACCGGGCTAAGGACGGCTCACCGTACTGGGTGGACACGGTCATCGCCCCGTTCTTTGGCGACCACGGCATCGAGAAATACATCTCCATCCGCACCGACATCACTGCGAACAAGCGGGCGCGCGAGGTGTTGGATACCGAACGGCAACGGCTGAACAACATCATCAGCGGAACCCGCGCAGGGACCTGGGAGTGGAACTGCCAGACCAATGAAAGCGTTGTCAACGCGCGTTGGGCCGAACTGATTGGCTACACGCTGGAAGAAGTGGGAGCCGACCACAATGGCCTGTGGCGCGAGCTGCTGCATCCGGACGACCTGATCGTTGCAAGCCAGAATCTGCGTGAGCATCTGCAGGGCAAGCGCGACATCTATGAGTTTGAAGGGCGCATCCGCCACAAGGATGGCCACTGGGGCTGGCAACTGACCCGTGGTCAACTGTTTACCCGAACATCGGATGGCAAGCCGCAGTGGATGTACGGCATCAACCTGGACATCACCGAAGCCAAGAAAGCCGAAGCGGCACTGAAGGAATCCGCCGCAAGCCTGCGCGACAGTGCCAGCTTCCTGGCACGCGCGGGCCGAATTGCCGGAATCGGACGTTGGCAATACGACCTGTTGGAAGGCACGCTGGAGTGGTCGGATCAGACCTGCCACATCCACGATGTGGTCAAAGGCCATGTGCCCTCGCTGGAGGAGTCGATCGCCTTTTTTGCGCCCGAGGCGCGCACCGAAATTCAGGCTGCGTTTGACAACGCCCAAAAGACGGGCAAACCCTGGGATCTGGAGCTGCCATTGGTCACCGCCATGGCGCGGCGCATCTGGGTGCGCTGTGCCGCGGAAGCCGAGTACCGCGATGGCAAACGGGTGCGATTGGTGGGTATCTTCCAGGACATCACGCAGCGACGCAAGCTGGAAGAAGAGATCCGCCAGAAGAACGTACTGATGAACAACATCCTGGCCAATATCCCGGTGGGATTGAGCGTCATGGACAACAAGCTCAATCTGGTGGTGGACAACCAGCAGTTTCGCACCCTGCTCGAATTCCCCGATTCGCTGTTCGCGCGGGAGACTGTCACCTTTGAATCGATCATTCGCTTCAATGCCCTGCGTGGCGAGTACGGAGATGGGGACCGCGAAACCATCATCCACAACATCGTAGAGCGTGCCCGAACGGCACAGGCCCACCGGTTTCAGCGCCAGCGTGGCGATGGCCGCACACTGGAGGTGCGGGGTGCACCCATGCCGGACGGCGGGTTTGTCACCACCTACTCCGACATCACCGAGCTGACCCGCGCCACCGAAGCCGCCCAGGAAGCGTCGCGCTCCAAGAGCCAGTTTGTGGCCAATATGAGCCACGAAATCCGCACGCCCATGAATGCCATTCTGGGCATGCTCAAACTGTTACACAGCACCGACCTGTCATCCCGACAACTGGACTACACGGCCAAGGCCGAAGGCGCGGCCAAGTCGTTGCTGGGATTGCTCAATGACGTTCTGGATTTCTCCAAGATGGAAGCCGGAAAAATGGAGCTCGATCCGCAGCCGTTCCGCGTGGACCGTTTGATGCGAGACCTGTCCGTTATTCTGTCTGCCAACGTGGGCAACAAGCCGGTTGAAGTGCTGTTTGACGTGGATGCGTCGCTGCCCGCGGTGCTGGTGGGTGACGCCATGCGACTGCAACAGGTGCTGATCAACCTGGCTGGCAACGCCATCAAGTTCACCAGCCAGGGCGAAGTGGTGGTGAAGCTCAAGGTCTTGTCGCAAACGGCCAACCAGACGACGGTGGATATTTCGGTGCGCGATAGCGGGATTGGCATAGCCCCCGAGAACCAGAAACATATTTTTGACGGTTTTTCACAGGCGGAAGCGTCCACCACGCGCCGTTTTGGAGGTACCGGCCTGGGACTCTCCATCTGCAGGCGGCTGGTCGAACTGATGGGCGGACGGTTGCAACTCGACAGTGTGCTCAACCGGGGTAGCACGTTCTCCTTCACACTGACCCTGGAGAGCGCCAGCGAGATTCCGGGGGACACAGAACCCGCGCCGCGCCGCAGCCGCATGAATATGGCGGTGCTGGTGGTTGACGACAACCCCGCCGCCCTGGAGTTGACTGCGGCCATGGCCCAGTCATGGGGATGGCAAGTCGACACTGCCGACTGTGGAACCCAGGCACTGGCAACGGTGGCAGAACGTGCCCGCGCATTGCAGCCGCCCTTCGACGCAATTTTTGTGGATTGGCAGATGCCCGACATGGATGGCTGGGAAACCATTGACCGCATCGAGCAGCTCGGCGCCCAGGCGCACAGTCCGATCACCATCATGGTGACCGCGCATGGCCGTGACATGCTGTCCCAACGCAGCGCCCAGGAGCAGGCCCGACTCAACGCGTTTCTGGTCAAGCCCATCACGGCATCGGTGCTGTTTGACGCAATTGTGGACGCCCGCGCAGGCCTAAGCAATTTGCGCGCAAAACCCAGGACCCAGAAAAACAAATCCAATCGCCTGGCGGGCATGCGCCTGCTGATCGTGGAGGACAACCTCATCAACCAGCAAGTTGCTCGCGAATTGCTGGGAGCCGAAGGTGCCTTCATCGAAGTGGCCGGCAACGGGCAGCTGGGCGTGCAGGCTGTCGCCAGCGCATCCATACCATTCCATGCAGTGTTGATGGACATTCAGATGCCCGTCATGGACGGTTACGAGGCAACCAAAGCCATTCGACACACACTGGGGTTGGCCGATCTGCCGATCATTGCCATGACCGCCAACGCGATGGCATCGGACCGTGAAGCCTGTCTGCGGTGCGGCATGAACGACCACGTTGGCAAACCCTTTGACCTCCCCCATCTGGTGGAGGTCTTGTTGCAGCACACGCGAAGAAACCGCACCGGTACAGCGTCGTTTGTGGTGCCACGCGACCCGGCTGGGCATGCAGCGCCGGAAAATTCTGCCGCGGTCTCTGCCATGCCTGCCGTCAACAGCACCGATGCCGAAGGGGCCATCGAACGCCTGGGCGGCAACACCCAGCTGTTTGCCACCGTGCTGGAGTCGTACCTGCTGGAACTCGCCGGCCAGCCCGATCAGCTCGGCGCCCTGCTGGCGGCAGGGGATACCAGCGCAGCCGTACGTTTGTTGCACACGCTTAAAGGCGTGTCGGCCACCGTCGGCGCCACGTATATGTCGGCAATAGCCAAAACGATGGAAGATGCCACCAAAGCGGGAGCGTCGGAACAGACCTTAGCGCCATTGCGCGCGCAATTTCGGGAGGCTGTTGCCGGCACGCTAACGACGATGACCCCCATCGCGCAGTCGTTCGCGCCGCCAACGCTTGCCCAAGATACGCTCGCCGGGAAGACTGCGATGAACACAGAGGAGGTTGGCCGGGTGCTGGCAGGTCTTGGCGAGTTGCACGCGCTGCTCGCCAGCTCGGACCTGCGTGCACTGGAGGTATACGCCCACCTTCTCGAAACTACGGCGCTGGCAACGATGGATGCGTTTGCGGAACTGACCCAGGCCGTCAACCGCTTTGATTTTTCTGGCGCAGTGCTGCAATGTGAGCGCCTGATGCGCTCCCTCAGCGGTGAGCCTGGCGCCCAAGACATATAGACAAATATGCCGTTAGCCCTCGTTAAATAAGCATAGTTAGCTATTAGTTTTATAGCAATCAACGGCGCAATGCGGCAAACGCCTCGAACTCCCAGCTGCGCATGGCCAGCAGCAGGGTGTAGCCCTCGCGGTCTTTGTCCTGCAGTTTTTGGTCGGCCAGGTGCGCATTGGCAAAGTCCTGTGCCACGCGCTGCATGCGCTCCAGAAAGGACGGCGCCAGGCTGCGGCTGACCGAGCCGTGTACCAACAGCAGGCCCTCGCCCGCGCCGTCAAAGCCGCCGGCGAAATAGTCCAGCAGTGCGTTGTCGCGGAAGTAGTCCATCACCGGGCCGTGCGGGCGCCAGCGGAAAGCCTTGGCCAGTTTCAGGCGGTAGCGGTTCAACGGACGCAGCTCGATGATGCCGATGCGGTCCAGCTGCGCCAGGTAGCCAATGCACTCGGGCTCGCTGAGGCGGTAGCTGGCCAACATCTGCTCCAGCGTCCATTGGCTGAGTACGCAAATCGCCACCAGCAGCAGTTTCTTGTCCGCCACCACGGCACGCTCCTGCTCGGCCGTGAGCTGCGCCAGCAGCGGTTGGGCATCGGCCACGCGTCGCGCCAGATCGGCAAAGTCCAGCTTCAGGGCGCGGCAGATGGCGTCGATGCGCGACAGCGGCATGTCGCCCTTGGCCAGCATGCGTTTGACACTGGATTCGGCCAGACCCAGCGCCATGGCCAGATCGGCGTAGCTCATGCGGGCGGATTTGAGTTCGCGCTTGAGCGCGAGGACGAGGTCGGCGGTGGTGCTCATAAGTATCGATTATTGATACCTTGCGTATTCTTGTACAGCAATGTATCGTTTTTTGCACACTTCTGGACAGCTTGCACCAGACACTGGCGGCTCCCCTAGCAATCTGCTTTCCCCAAGGAGTCCCTGATGCAACACCCCCCGAACCCCGCCGAGACCGGCCTGCTGGCCGCCCTGGCGGTGGCCCTTGCCATCGCCTGCTTCGGCCCGTCGGTCGCCCAGTTCGACCACTACCACGCCTTTGCCGACCAGCGCCACCTGCTGGGCCTGCCCTGCGCGCTGGACGTGCTGAGCAACTTGCCCTTTGCGCTGTTCGGTGGCTGGGGCTTGCTGCGCCTTGTCGCTTGCGACGCCGGCCAGCCCACTGGCACACAACGCGCGCTGGCGACGCTGTTTTTTGCCGGCCTGATGCTCGCCGCCCTGTGCTCCGCCTGGTACCACCTGCGGCCAGATGACGCGGGGCTGGCCATCGACCGGTTGGGCATGGTGGGCGCCTTTGCCGGTCTGCTGGGCCTGGCTGCGGCGGACCGCATCAGCAGGCGCGCCGGTCTGTGGACCGCGACAGCCGTGCTGGCACTGGGCCCGGTCTCGGTCCTCGTGTGGGCCACAAGCGCCAACCTGCTGCCGTGGTCGGTTTTGCAGGGGGGGGGCATGCTGCTGATCGTGCTGCTGGCGCTGCGCAAACCCGTCGTGGGTGCCTGGGGAATGCCTCTGGCCGCCGTCATTGGCTGGTATGCGCTGGCCAAGGCACTGGAGCTGGGCGACCACCCCGTGTTTGACCTGACCCAGGGCCTGGTTTCCGGCCACACGCTGAAGCATGTGGCCGCGGCACTAGCCGCCTGGCCGGTCATGTCGCTCATGCACAATGGCGCCCAAACCCGGCCCTGGCAACACCGCGCAGTCCGTGCCTGAGTCCAAGAAAAACAGATGCGAGGAATCCAAATGACAACAGAAACCCTGCGCCCTGCGGCAGCCCCCACGAGCGACGCGCACGCGCACCCCAACCAGTTTGCGCTGTTGCGCCAGCGCCGCTTCGCTCCCTTCTTCTGGACCCAGTTTTCCGGCGCGGCCAACGACAACCTGTTCAAGTTCGCCTTCACCGTGATGGTGACCTACCAGCTCAGCGTGGGCTGGCTGCCACCGGCCATGGCGGGCCTGGTGATTGGCGCGCTGTTCATCCTGCCGTTTCTGTTGTTCTCGGCGACGGCCGGCCAGTTGACCGACAAGTACGACAAGACGCTGATGATCCGTTTCGTCAAAAACCTGGAGATCGCCATCATGGCGATTGCGGCCTGGGGTTTCACCACTGACCAAGTGGCCGTTTTGCTGCTGTGCACCTTTCTGATGGGCGTGCACTCCACGCTGTTTGGTCCCGTGAAATTTGCGCTGCTGCCCCAGGTGCTGTCCGAGCGCGAACTGACAGGTGGCAACGGCATGGTGGAGATGGGCACCTTTGTCGCCATCCTGATGGGCAACGTGGTGGGCGGCCTGCTGGTCGCCATTGCGTCCATTGGCCACGAAACGGTGGCTGTTGCCTGCCTGGTCATGGCAATCGCGGGACGCGTCGTTGCGGGTTATATCCCCAAGGCACCGGCCACCGACCCTGGTCTGAAAATCAACTGGAACCCGATCAGCGAAACGCTGCGCAACCTGAAGCTGGCCCACGGCAACCTGGTCGTGTTCCGCTCGCTGCTGGGCATCAGCTGGATGTGGTTTTTTGGCGCGGTGTTTTTAAGCCAGTTCCCCAGCCTGGCCAAGGAGGTGCTGCATGGCAACGAACAGGTGGCGTCGCTGCTGCTGGTGGTGTTCTCCATCGGCATTGGCACCGGTTCGCTGTTGTGCGAGGTGATGAGCCGCCGCCACGTTGAGATTGGCCTGGTGCCGCTGGGCGCCATTGGCATGAGCGTCTTTGCCGTGGATTTGTACTTTGCATCCAACGGCCTGCCGCCATCCGAGATCATGGGCATTGCCGCCTTTGTGAGCAAGAGCGCCCACTGGCGCGTGATGGCCGACCTGGCCCTGTTGAGCCTGTTCGCCGGCCTCTACAGCGTGCCCATGTACGCGTTGATCCAGCTGCGCAGCCAGGCCACGCACCGCGCCCGCATCATCGCGGCCAACAACATCCTGAACGCGTTGTTCATGATCGCCAGCTCGGTGATTGCCGGCGCGCTGCTCAAGAGCGGCTTCACCATCCCGCAAATCTTCCTGTTCACCGGCCTGGCCAATGCCGTGGTGGCGTTCTACATCTTCATGCTGGTGCCCGAATACCTGCTGCGTTTTGTAGCCTGGGTGCTGTCGCATTTCATCTACCGCTTCAAAGTCACGGGCGACGAGCACATCCCCACCACCGGCGCGGCGATTCTGGTCTGCAACCACGTGAGCTTTGTTGACGCCGTGCTGTTGATGGCGGCCAGCCCCCGACCCATTTACTTTTTGATGGACCACAACATCTTCAAGGTGCCGGTGCTGGGCTGGCTGTTCCGCCTGGCCAAGGCCATCCCCATCGCCCCGCGCGCGCAGGACCCGCTGGCCTATGAAGCAGCATTCGACGCCGCGGCCAAGGTGCTGGCCGAGGGTGATTTGCTGTGCATCTTTCCCGAAGGCGGCATCACCCGCGACGGCACGCTGCAGGAGTTCAAGGGCGGCATCATGAAGATCCTGGAGCGGACCACCCAGCAAGGCACGGCCGTGCAGGTGGTGCCCATGGCACTGACCAATCTGTGGGGCTCCTTCTTCAGCCGCGTGGAACATGGCGGCGCCATGGTGCGGCCGTTTCGTCGTGGCCTGTTCAGCAGCGTGGGCCTGAATGTAGGTTCGGCCAGCGCGCCGCAGGATGTGCAGCCGGAGGTATTGCGGGGGCGGGTTCAGCAGTTGCTGGCCGCATAGTTTGCTGATCTGCTTCCACCAAACCCGTCGGTGAAACATGACATGCCACGATGCGGCCTGCGGTTGCGGGATGACTGCGCCCCGTCAGCACAACACGCAGCGGACTTTGAGGCCGACCAGCGCGTCAATTGGTGTCCGGCACATTCAACGAATCTGACCCGCTGCGGGACGGCTCTGCGCCCGGCATACGCCGCGAATCGCACATGACGCTCCAGAACACCACACCCTGGTGGTGACCCCAGAAGGTAGGGCGGCAAATTGAGTGTTTCTCGCGGATTGAGGTGCTTCCACGGTCCAATACCTGACCGTATGGGGTTGAATCTTCTATGGACTATTCGCCGAAACGGTGGAGAATCAACCCACGGGATAGATACGACGGCCACAAAGGTACCAACTGCAAGAGTTGCCTGGCGAGTAACAGTGACTCTTGTAAAGAATGCGCATGTTCTTACTGCAACATCCATCGTCAACACGCCGCTTAAAGCAAATCGCCTCTTTTGCCCGCTTGCTCGTCGGTATGGTGCTGGTGTGCGTCTGTTCTGTGACAGGCGCTGCGACGGTAGATGTCTCTCAGTTGGCCAATGGCAACATGGGAACACTGGGGCTGCACGCCGATGTGTTCACCGAAGAACAGACTCCACTTGGACTCGAGACAGTGCGCGCGTTCTATCGCGAGGGACGGTTCGCCAGGGGAACAGCTTCGGTATTGAGTTTTGGCATCGGGAGTCGACCGGTTTGGGTGCGCCTTTCACTGTTCAATCCGGGCCATGCGACCAGGAGCATTTACGCCAACCTTGGAACCACCTGGGTCGACCAACTTGACGTGTACCTTGTTTCCCCCGACGGCGTGGCCATCGAGTGGCACGCGGGGGATGGTTTACCGGGGGCACTCGGTGTCCTGCCTGGTATCGGCTTGGGCTTGCCATTGGCGCTGCCCGCCGGGTACAGCGAGTTGTACTTCCGTGCGCAGACTCCTGATCCGTTAATCCTGCCCATTGCCCTGCTGCTTGAGCGCAACCTCGCCGAGAACCAACGTGACGTGCACTACGGGTATGGGGCGCTATATGGTTTTCTGCTGGCCTTGATCTTTTACAACTGCATGCTGTACTTTGGGTTGCGCCAGCGCAGCCATTTGTATTACGCGCTGTACGTGTTGTGTTTCATCGTGATGAACTTCAACTACACCGGCCACGGTGTGGCCTACCTGTGGCCCGATCGTCCAGACTTCCAACGCTTTGTCATTGTTGCCTCCATCGTTGTATACGCCGCCAGCGGCCTTCTGTTTGCGAATAGCTTTCTCGACTTGGCAAAGCACACCGCACGGCTACACCGGTGGGTGAACGGCTTTGCTGTGGCCGGCTTGCTGGCCATGCTGCTGTGCATCGCGCTGGACAGCCAACTCGCGGCAGTCTTGCTGGCTTTCTGTTATCTGAGTACCGTTACCGCCATGATGGTGGCATTGGGTATTTTTGCGGTACTCACACGGCAAGGTGCTGGCGCCTATTTTCTCGCCGGCACGCTTTTCGGCATGCTGGGGGCGGCGGCGACCACGACCAGCGTATGGGGTGGAATTCCGTTCAACACCTGGACGTACCACGGTATCGAATTCGGCATCGTCATGGAAGCGACATTGCTTGCTCTGGCGCTCGCACGGCAAGTGAGCTATGCACAAAATGCCCGCCAAAAAGCCGAATATCTGGCGCAGCGTGACCCGCTCACCGGCCTGTACAACCGGCGCGCATTTTTTGAGTTGAGCCGTGGGGCCTGGTCGCAGAGCCATCGCAATGCCCGACCCTTGAGTGTGCTGATACTGGACATCGATCACTTCAAAAGGATCAACGACCAGCATGGACATGAGGGCGGCGACAAGTTGCTCATCTCGGTGAGCGACCTGCTCACCGCAACCTGCCGGGTCGACGATTTGTTGGCGCGCTGGGGTGGCGAAGAATTTGTCATTCTGCTACCGGAAACTGATCTCATTCAAGCGCGTGTGTTCGCCGAGCGAGTGCGGCAAATCATCCAGGAAACCGGACACGTGTGCGCGCGAGAAATTATTCACTGTACGGCCAGCATTGGTGTGGCCGAATATGTTGGTGATGACGATCTGGAAAGGCTGATCGCACGCGCAGACTCTCACCTCTATGAGGCTAAGACCGGTGGACGCAATCAAGTTCGCGGCTAGCCACTGATTTGTCTGGCTTGCGTATGCGTTGGCGGGACAGCTGTGAAGCTAGCGTGTGCCATTACCACTGGCAAACTGGCTCCTTCAAGCTTTGAGTAGCCCTGGCGGTTCATGCGTTGAATTTTGCAGATCTGGGAAACGGGCATTGGTGGCAGTCAACCCACGCTGCGTACCTGACCAATGCGAGTACCTCGGGAGCGCCCGATTCATATACGGTCCGGGCAACCACTACCAAACGGCACGCTCCTCCAACAGCCAACGCTCAATGCGCCGCCGCCAGCAGCGCCGCATTCCCCCCCGCCGCCGTGGTGTTTACGGTGATGGTCTGCTCGGCGCAGAAGCGGTACAGATAGTGCGGGCCACCGGCCTTGGGGCCGGTGCCGCTCAAGCCCTCGCCACCAAAAGGTTGCACGCCGACCACGGCACCGATCATGTTGCGGTTGATATACACGTTGCCGATGTGTGCGGCTTGGGCCAGCGCCTGGGCGCGGCTGTCGATGCGGGTCTGGATGCCCAGGGTGAGGCCGTAGCCCAGCGCGTTGACCTGTGCGATCACATCGGCCGGCTCGCCACCCCAGCGCACCACCTGCAGTACGGGGCCAAAGATTTCGGCCTTGACGTCGGCGATGCGGGCCACCTCGAAAGCGTGTGGAGCAATCAAATTTGCTACGGTTTTACTAGCTACTGACATAGATTCTGCGGGGGCTAGCAACACTTTTGACTCGACCTTCAGGCGCTGGATGTGGCGGTAGATGCCCTCGAAGGCTTCGGCATCAATCACAGGCCCCACATCGGTGGCAATGTCGGAGGTATCGCCCACCACCAGTTCCTTGGCGGCCCCCTGAAGCATCTCGATAACGCCGTCGGCAATGGCCTCGTGCACGCACAGCAGGCGCAATGCCGAGCAGCGCTGGCCGGCGGAGCGGAAGGCACTTTGCACCACGGCGTCGACCACCTGTTCGGGCAGCGCGCTGCTGTCGACCAGCATCGCATTGATGCCGCCAGTCTCGGCGATCAGCGGGACTATTGGGCCGTCCTTGGCTGCCAGGGCCCGGTTGATGATCTTGGCGACCTGGGTGGAGCCGGTGAACACCACACCGGCCACGCCGGGTTGCGCGACCAGCGCTGCGCCCACGGTCTCACCGGCGCCGTGCGCCAGTTGCAATGCGTCACCCGGCACCCCCGCGGCATGCAGCAGTTGCACCGCCACCTGGGCCACACCGGGTGTCTGTTCGGCCGGTTTGGCCAGCACGGCGTTGCCCGTGGCCAGGGCGGCGGCAACCTGGCCGACAAAGATGGCCAGCGGGAAGTTCCACGGGCTGATGCACACCCAGACGCCGCGCGCGGTCAGCGACAGGGTGTTGGATTCGCCGGTGACTCCAAAGCTGTGGCCGGCCAGCGCTGGCGGCAGGTGGTGAATCTGGGGTTGCGCCAGCGGCTGCATGATGCGCTGTGCCTCGTCGGCGTAGTAGCGCAGGAAGTCCACGGCTTCCCGCACCTCGCTGACGGCATCGCCCCATGTCTTGTGCGCTTCCTTGACCAGCAGCGCGCAGAACATCGGGGTTTGCTCCAGCATAGTGTCGGCGGCGCGGCGCAGGATGGCGGCGCGCTCGGCCACCGGTGTGCGGCTCCAGCCTTTTTGCGCGGCGGCGCAGGTGGCAAACACGTCGGACGTGCGGCGCGGGTCGAATTCGGGCACTACGGGCACCGGTGTCGTCGCCAGCGCGGCCAGCAGCGGATCGCGCATGCTGGGCACGGTCAGGTCCAGACCGGTGCTGTTCTTGCGGGCACCGGGGTGGGTGCCAAACAGGTCAGGCGGTAGCGGCAAGCTGGAATGCGGCTCCAGGCGCAGCGGCGAGACCAGCAGGTCCTGCATGCCAATCGACTCATCGGCCATCTGGTGCACAAAAGAAGAATTGGCGCCATTCTCCAAGAGCCGGCGCACCAGGTAGGCCAGCAGGTCGCGGTGCGCACCCACGGGGGCGTAGACGCGGCACGCCACCAGCGGGTTCTTCAGCACTTCGCGGTACACGCCCTCGCCCATGCCGTGCAGACGCTGCAGTTCGAACGGCGCCCCGGTGCGGGCGGCCATTTGCAGGATGGCGGCGATGGTGGCGGCGTTGTGCGTAGCGAACTGGGGGTAGATGGCATCGGGCACATCCAACAGCGCCCGTGCGCAGGCAAGGTAGGACACATCCGTGTGGTGCTTGTGGGTGAACACCGGGTAGTGGGGCAGCCCGTGCTCCTGGGCGCGCTTGATCTCGGCGTCCCAGTACGCGCCCTTGACCAGGCGGCACATCAGGCGCACGTTGTAACGGCGTGCCATGGTGGTCACGTATTCGATCAGTTCCAAAGAACGGGTCTGGTAGGTCTGCATGGCCATGCCAAAGCCGCGCCACTGCGGGCACTCGGCCGCGACCTGGGCCACCAGCGCCTCCAGCACTTCCAGCGTCAGTTCCTGGCGCTCCACCTCTTCGGCATCGATGGTCAGGTTGATGTTGGCCCGCGCGGCGCGCTGGCACAGGCTCCAGACACGCGGTACCAGTTCGGCCATGATGCGGTCGCTGTGCGCATCCTCAAAGCGCGGGTGCAGCGCGCTGAGCTTGATCGATATTCCGTCATTTGACTCCATAGCCACCGTGGGATGTGCGCTAGAAGCTATTGATTCGATAGCATCGGTGTAACTTTGCAAATAGCGCAGGGCATCTTCATCGGTGCGTGCGCCTTCGCCCAGCATGTCATACGAATAACGTACGCCGGTCTTCCTGCGCGCCGCGTCGGCCTCGTGTTGCGCTTCTTTCATGGTCTGGCCCAGCACAAACTGGCGGCCCAGCAACTGCACGGCGCGCAGCGTGGCGGCTACCACGGTCTTGGCGCCCAACTTGGCCATCATGCCGGGCTCGGTCTTGGGTCCAGCGCCGGTCTGGGGATCGGGCAAGAAGTGTTTGGACATGGCAATCGCCGTGCTGGACAGGCGCGACAGCACCTTGTCGCCGCTGCCATCAAAGTCGGCGCGGCCCAGTTGGTCGGCCGTCAACGCAATGGCAGTCTCGGCATCGGGCACACGCAACAGCGCTTCGGCCAGGCGCATCAGAGCCAGGCCTTCGGCGCTGGAGATGGGGTATTCCTTGAGCAGGCTTTCCATGGCCCAGAACGGTGGCGGGTTGTCACGCACGGCCTGCACCCAGGGCGTGGCGGTGCGGGCTGCTGCTGCCCAGTCCAGCGCCTGACTGACGCTTTGCAGATGGCGGGCCACCACTTCGGCCTCTGGGCGGTAGGGGAAGGGCAGGCGTTGGGCGACGGACATGGTGGTCTCCGATGGAATGTAGTTACCGAGTAAGTCGCTATGATCTTTGAATTTACGGTGAACTTCTCACTAAAATATTCTTGTTTTATAGTTACTTGTTTACCCCCGCTCTCCCCCAACCCCTCTCGCCCCGCCGGGCGAGGGGGGCTTAACAGCCGATTTGACTTTGTCGCACCGGCTACGGAATTACTGGGGCGAGGTTGCGGTACGTGTTGGTTCGTAGAGGCTTCCGGAGTGGCGGTCGTAGTAAACGGCTCCGTCGCTGCACCACCCAAGCTGGCGGCTGCGCCGGCCAGCCGGTTCAGCGCGATATCGCGACGAAGTCGCTACGACCGCCACACTTAAGACCGTGGCGAACAAGCACGGTGGCAACGTTTCGCCAGTAATTCCGTATTCGGCGCGCTGACACCAAATCGGCTGTTAAGCCCCCCTCGCCCGGCGGGGCGAGAGGGGTTGGGGGAGAGTGGGGACACAAAAGTAACGAAAGACGAGAAAAATGGAATCCGAACTAGACCGCATAGACCTCAAAATCCTCACCTGCCTGCAGGAAGACGGCCGCATCTCCAACCTCAAACTGGCCGAGGCCGTCACCTTGTCACCGACCGCCGTGCTGGCACGGGTGCAGCGCCTTACCAAGGACGGCTACATCCTGGGTTACGAAGCACGGCTCAACCCCCTCAAGCTGGGCGCCGGCATGATGGTGTTTGTCGAGGTGCTGCTGGACCGCACCACGCCCAATGTGTTCGAGGCGTTCAAGGCGGCAGTGCAGGTGCGTGGCGAAATCATGGAATGCCACATGGTGGCCGGTGGCTTCGACTACCTGCTCAAGACCCGCATGGCCGACATGGCCGCTTACCGCGACTTTGCCGGCACCGTGCTGTGGCAGTTGCCCGGCGTGCGCGAAACGCGGACCTACCCGGTCATGGAGGAGGTAAAAAACACCACGCAATTGGCACTGCGATAGGCCCCCATTCGAAAAAACCGGTGCCTATAATGCCCACGAAGACACGCCCGGTCGGCCATTGCACAGCACGCCGCGTTGAGTCCTCTGTGCCCAACCAACGATTTGTTCCACGTCTGGATCCAAACCTTATGCGTCATGCCCTGATCGTCTTGCTCGCCGCAACGGCATTGTCTGGCGGGGCGCAGGCCCAGGGGTTCAAGTTCTCCAACGAAGACAACGCGGAGAAGGCGCAAGAGGCCGAACAACAGGCCAAGGTGCAGGCTCTGCTGGCCAGCCCCTGCAAAGCCAAGATCAAGAACCAGAAGATCATGGTGCTGATTGGCGAGAGCCGCGATGGCTACCTGCAGACTGCGCAATCCCGCTATACCGGCCATTTCGATGCGCTCAACGCGCGCCTGCAGCGTCTGGGGCTCAAGACCACCACGCAGGCACAAATCACGGCCCAGGTCGCGCAGGCCGAAATCGACGCCTATTTCAAGAACGACCCCGATGCGGCGCTGGGCGCTTCCAAACGGCTCGCAGCCCAGTACATTCTGCGCGGGCTCATCACCAGCCAGACGGGGTACAACACCATCGTGCGCGTCAACCAGGTGTCCATCCGCATGGCCTTCACGTTGACCGATGCCCATGGCAAGATCCTGTCACAGACCAGCGCAGAAAACGCCAGCTATGCGGGGGTCGATACCTCGGGCATGGCCCTGACCCTGATCAACGAAAAGGCCGACGAGGTGGTCGCGCAGTTGTACAGTGACTATTGCCGCGTCGGCGGTTCGTAAAGCATTTTTTTATCGGAGCGAGACTATGAGCCAAAGATTCAACACGTTTAAAGGTATTGCGGCAACCACACTGCTGGTGTTGGCCGCAATGGGTAGCGCCGTGCAGGCCCAACCCAGCTTTGGCAACCCGTCACCGACCGCGGGCAGTTCCACATCGGACAAGGCCAACGCAGCGGCCGACGCTGCGGCCTATAAAGAGGTGGAGTACACCAACAAAAACAAGCGTGGCCCTGCCCTGATCGTCATTCCGGGTGAAATCAAGAGCAACAACGCCAGCTTTACCCAGCGTTTTTTGCCCAACAATATTGCGGACTTTGCGGAACTGGAATTGTCCAATGCCAACTTCCCTGTGCTGGAGCGAACCAACCTGGGGCCGCTGGTGAATGAAATCTCGCTGGCCTACAACCTGGGTGACCCGAACGCCGCGCGCAAGACCATGCAGATGGGCAAGCTCAAGACCACCAAGTGGATTCTCAAGTTCGACATCCTCAAGGCTGAGCAGATTGCCGAAAACAAAAAGGGCTTTGATGGCCGCGCGGTCGGTGGACTGCTGTCCATTTTTGGTGGTGGCAGCATGGCCGGTTCTGCGGCGGGTACCGTGGCAGGCTCGGTGCAGACCGGTGACAGCACTGGTGTGTGGCTGATCGGCATGCGCTACAAGATCATGGACGCCAACACCACCGAACAGGTGGCACAAGGCTACAAGGACCTGAAAATGGAAGTCGGCGCTACTTCAACTAGCGTCATGGGCGTGTCGGACTCGGCCAAGGGCGGCGTGGGACTGGACACCATGGTGCAGCGCCTGGTGCAGACACTGGTCTGGGACATTGATTCGAAGTACAAATAAGCTGAAAAACTTGCCCCATGACGACCTTCACCCGACTCGGTAAGTACCTGATCCGCCGTGAACTCGGCAAAGGCGCCATGGGCATCGTCTATGAGGGCTTCGATCCGCAGATCGAACGCACGGTGGCCATCAAGACTATCCTGCCGGCGCAGCTCAAGGGCGAAGAAGCCGCCCAGGTGCTGGCGCGTTTCAAGCGCGAGGCGCAGGCCGCGGGCCGTCTGAACCACCCCGGCATTGTTGCGGTCTA
>CAINUX010000051.1 GCA_903853895.1 uncultured beta proteobacterium
CTGGCCTACGCCACCGGAGAGGGCGCCGCATTGGACCCGATCGAGGCCTGTAAGTGGTTTGAGCTGGCGGCGCTGCGTGGGGACCAGGCCGCGGCGGCCAACCGGGTACGGGCGCGCTCAGCGCTCAGTCCGGCCCAGCTGGCGGAAGTGGAGCGCAGGGTCAAAGAGAGTCCCCACTCCCCCCAACCCCCTCGCCCCGCCGGGCGAGGGGGAGCCTAACAGCCGATTTGATGGCGTCGCGCCGAATACGGAATTACTGGCGGGGCGTTACCAACGTGGTTTGTGCTTGAAGAATTCATTCGTGGGAGTTCCGAGCTCCGGGGGCGATTTGGCGGAATGTTTGTTGATGAAATGTGCCACTAGCCCTCTTGGAATATGAGCAAGTAGCTCCTAAATACATAGCAAAACAATCGCAATATCATCACCCAGCGCTCGGAACTGCGACTACCGAATTCTGGGCGAGCAGTAGCAGTGGCCACCTCTCTCCAGTAATTCCGTATTCGGCGCGCAGCCACCAAATCGGCTGTCCGCATTTACTCCCCCTCGCCCGGCGGGGCGAGGGGGTTGGGGGGAGTGGGGGTAAACCCAACGGGCAGGCCCGAAGGAAAGTAAGACCCGAAGCCCCGCCTTTTTGCCGCTTAAGAACAGGGTGAAAGTGGGACCATGAGCAGGTCTCTGTATTGGATTCCCCTGGTGCATTCCCCAAAAGCCCCTGTTCGCAATGGCTGAGCAAAAATCACATTCTGTTGTGCAGTGCCTCACGGCCATAGCACAGCACCATGGTCTGCAGGTCAACCCTGAGCGGTTGATCGAAGAGCATGCCCTGCCCGATGAAGAGCCGCGCCCCGCGCTCGTCATCCGCATGGCGGCCGGCATAGGGCTCAAAGGCAAACTGGCCAAACTCACGTGGAAGGGCCTGTTTGCGCAAGAGGGCGTCTTCCCCTTCATTGGCCTCCTGAAGGATGGCAAGGCGGTCATCATCGTCGGCGTGCGATCCGGTGGCGACGGCGCCGAGGGCGAGGTGGCGGTTCTGAACCCGCTGATTCCCAAGGCCTCGGTTCACTATCTGAACAAAGATGTCTTCACCGACAACTGGAGCGGTCAGGTCATCCTGCTCAAGCACAGCCATGCACTGACCGATCCCAAGCAGCCGTTCAGTTTTCGCTGGTTCATTCCGGAAATCCTGAAGCAAAAGACCGCCTTCAGAGACATTGCCATTGCCGCGGTGGCGCTTAGCCTGCTCTCCATGGCGTCGCCCATCTTCTTCCAGCTGGTGATCGACAAGGTGCTGGTGCACCAGAGCGTGTCCACGCTGTGGGTGCTGGCGGCCGGCATCCTGGTGGCGCTGGGCTTTGAGACGGTGTTCTCGTATGTGCGCCAGTTGCTGCTGCTCTCTGCCACCAACAAGATCGACATGCAGATCACGCGGCGCGCTTTTGGCCACCTGCTGTCGCTGCCCATTGACTACTTTGACAGCACCTCGGCCGGTGTCGTGGCGCGCGTCATGCAGCAGCTGGAGAGCATTCGCGGCTTCCTGACCGGGCGTCTGTTCTTCACCGTCCTCGATACGCTGACGCTGCTGATCTACATCCCCTTGCTGTTCTCCTATTCAGTCAAGCTCGGTTCCATCGTGGTGGTATTCGCGATATTGATCGCCTTGATCATTGCCGGGCTGCTGCCCACCTACCGGCGCCAACTGGATACCTTGAACGCCGCCGAAGGCGCACGCCAGGCGTTACTGGTGGAGACTATCCACGGCATGCGCACCGTCAAGGGTCTGGCCATTGAGCCGGCCCAGCGGCGCACCTGGGACCAGTTGTCGGCGCAGACCATCACTTCGCACTTCCGGGTGGCCAAGACGGCGATGACCGGCAATGCGATGACGGAATTCCTGGGCAAGCTGCTGCCCATTGTGGTGATCGTGGTCGGTGCGCAAAGCGTGTTTGACCAGACCATGACGGTTGGCGCGCTGATTGCCTTTCAGATGTTTTCCGGGCGGGTGATGGGGCCGTTGACGCAGATCGTCAGCCTGATCAACGAGTACCAACAGACGGCGGTGTCGGTGCGCATTCTGGGTGAGGTCATGAACCGGCCGTCCGAGGGGCGCGGTGGTGGCGCCGGGCTGCGGCCCACGTTGACCGGCGAGATCAGCTTCGACGACGTCACCTTCCGCTACCCCGGCGCCAATGTCGCGGCGCTGGACAAGACCACCTTCACCATCAAGGCCGGCACCATCGTCGGCATTGTGGGGCGCAGCGGCTCCGGCAAGTCCACGCTGACCAAGATCATCCAGGGCATGTACCCGGTGGGCGAAGGCATTGTGCGGTTCGATGGCGTGGATGCGCGCGAGATCGAGCTGGCCCACTTGCGCCGCCAGGTCGGCATCGTGATGCAAGAGAACTTCTTGTTCCGCGGCTCGGTGCGCGACAACATCTCGATCGCCAAGCCGAGCGCCTCGTTTGAAGAAATCGTGATCGCCGCGCAAATGGCCGGTGCCGATGAATTCGTGGAGCGCCTGCCCCAGGGCTACGACACCATTCTGGAAGAAAACGCCTCCAACCTCAGTGGCGGCCAGAAGCAAAGGTTGTCGATTGCGCGCTCGCTGCTGCTCAAACCCCGAGTGCTGATTCTGGACGAGGCGGCCAGTGCGCTGGACCCCGAGAGCGAAGCCATCTTTATCCGCAACCTGGGCAAGATGGCGGTGGGGCGCACCGTCATCATGATCTCACACCGGCTGTCCACGCTGGTCAATGCCGACTCCATTCTGGTCATGCAGCAAGGCAAGCTGGCCGATAGCGGACGCCACGAAGAGTTGCTCTCCAAGAGCCCAACCTACCAACACCTATGGCAGCAGCAGACAAGCCACATCTAGCGCAAGCCGCCAAAGGTGGGTCGGACAAGACTGCCATTGACTTCCTGCCGGATGCCGACGAGATTGAGCGGCGCCCGTTGCCGCCCATGGCACGCATCACGGTGCACCTGCTGGTGGCCGCGCTGGTTAGCTTTTTTGCCTGGGCCTGGATCTCCGAAGTGGACTTGATCGTCACCGCCCGCGGGCGACTGGTGACGCCGCTGCCCAATATCGTGGTCCAGCCGCTGGAAACATCCATCGTGCAAACCATTGACGTGCGCGCCGGTCAGGTGGTGCGCAAGGGGGACCGCCTGGCCACGCTGGATCCGACCTTTGCGGCGGCCGATGGCTCGCAACTCAAGAGCAAACTCGACAGCCTGAACACCCAATGGGCCAGCCTGGACGCAGAACTATCGGGTGAGCGCATGGAGCGCCCCGGTGCGGAGTCGCCCGACAGCAAGATCCAGTCTCGTCTGGCCAAGGAGCGCCAGTCCAGCTACCAGTCGCAGATTCGGCGCCAGACCGAATCCATTGCCAGGCTGCGCTCGTCGCTCGAGACTGCGCGGCGCGACGAAGAAGGCCAGCAGGCGCGGGTTAAGGGTCTGAAGGAAATGGAGGTCATGACTGCGGACTTGGTCGGCAAGCAATTGGCCGTCAAAAGCCGTCTGCTGGATGTGCGCGACCGCCTGATGGAAGCCGAACGCGGCACCGAGCTGGCGCGCAACCGCCAGATCGAGATCCGCCGCGAGCTCTCCGCGCTGGAGGCCGAGAAGGCCGCGTACGAGACCGGTTGGCGGCAAAAGATGCTGGAGGAAATGCTGGCGGTGTCCCGCGAGCGCGATGCTGTCAGCGACCAGTTGCAAAAGGCCAACCTGCGCCAGAGCCGGGTCATACTGACGGCTCCAGCCGACGCCATCGTGCTGGAAGTGGCCAAGCTGTCCGCCGGTTCCATTGTCAAAGAGGCCGAGCCCTTCTTCACGCTGGTCCCCATCAGCGACACACTGGAGGCCGACGTGCAGATCGACTCGTTGGATGTGGGCTACATCAAGATCGGCTCCACGGCCAATGTCAAGATTGATGCCTATCCATTCCAGAAGCACGGCACCATTGAGGGCTCCCTGCGCACCATCAGCCAGGACGCCTTCCGCCGGGACGCCAGCGCCCCCGCCGGCATGGATGCCTACTATGGTGGACGTATCACGTTGGGAACGGCCAAGTTAGAGGACATGCCGGCCAATGCGGTTTTGCTGCCGGGCATGACGCTGACCGCCGAGTTATTGGTGGGCAAGCGCTCGGTACTGTCGTACTTGCTGTGGCCGTTGACCAAGGCGGCCAAAGAGTCCATTCGGGAGCCATGATGAAGCCCCGCATGCGCTCGCCCACTGGCAGGCCGCCCATCCCCGCCTGGGCCGCGTGGGGAATGTCGGCCTGCGTGTGCCTGCTCAGCGCCTGTGAAAGCACTGGCCCCAAGGTGGACGCCACTACCTTCCCGCTGCCCCCGGCCTACCGCAATGCCATGGCATCGGCCGAGGCTGCGCCCACGCCAGAGTCCACTACAGGCACCGTTCGCGCCAATTGGTGGACGCAGTACGGCAGCGAGGAACTCAACCGTCTGGTGGATCGCGCGCTGGCCCACAACGCCGACTTGCGGGTCGCCACGCTGCAAGTAGCCCAGGCCAAGATCCGCTCCGACCAGGCCCGCGCCGGGCGGCTGCCCACCTTGAGCGCGCCGGTGCGCGCTGTGGTGCAGAGCCAGGGCAGCAATACCGATTCGCAGCAGAACTCTCAAATGGGACTCGCCGGCGCCTTTCGCCTGGACGTGTGGGGTGAACAGCGCGCGCTGGTCGATTCGGCCGATATGCAACTGCAGCGCGCCGTGCACGAGCGCGAGAACACGCAACGCAACACGATTGGCAGCCTGGTCAACACCTACGTGGCCTACCTGTCGGTCAGCGACAGCATGCTGATCGCGCGGGAGAACGAGGCGGTGGCCGCCGACATTCTGCGCACCGTGGAAAGACGTATGCAGCTCGGGGATGCCACGGCCGATGACCTGGAGCAGCAGCGCGCCGTGCTGTTCAGCCAGCAGGTGGTACTGCCCGGCCTGGAAAACCAGCAGGAGGACTTGCGCAACGCCATCTCCCGCCTGGTGGGGGCGTTGCCCGGCAATGTGACCTTGTCGGACAAAGGCCTGGATGCCCTGCAACTGCCCACGGTGCAAACCGGTTTGCCGTCGGCCCTGCTGCTGGGCCGGCCCGACATCCGCATGATGGAAGCCCGCATGCGCGCGGCCAACGCCAACATCGACGTGGCCCGTGCCCGCCTGTTGCCGGCCATCGATCTCTCCTCACAAGTGGGCTACAGCGGTGCCACGCTGGCCACGCTTTTCCAGCCACAGAACTTCCTGGTCAATACGGCTGCTGCATTGGCGTTGTCCATTTTCGACGGCGGTGTGAAACGCGGCGAGCAGGCCTTTGCCCAGTCCTACTACGAAGAGATGGTGGAGACCTACGGCAAGACCGTGCTGCAGGCAGTGCGCGAGGTGGAAAGTTCCTTGGTCAGCTTGAAGACCACGGGCCGGCGCCTGGAGGCGCAAAAGGCGGTCACGCGGTCTGCGTTGAACATCTTCAGGATCAGCAGCGAGGCCTATGCGGCCGGTGCCATCGACCAGACCGCCTTGCTGGAGGGCCGCAAGAACTACCAGCGTAGCGCGGACGAGACCCAGCGTGTCAAGGCCGATCTGCTCCGAAGTTATGCCAATTTATCTTACGCCCTAGGATTGGGTGCAACGACCGCTGAACAATACGATTTTCAAGAGGGTAGCTGGGTGCTTCATGTCGATGATGCGGATGCAAAATTTTCTCCCCGTGCTGTCGAATCAGACATTGGCGAGGTCCGCGCAAAGAATAATAATAAGCATGACGCTCAGTGGACGATTGAGTTCTCAGGAGTTGTCCCTTCTGCGGCCATTCATCCGTTTCTGAGGGACCTCCAGTTCCGATTCCCGATTGAAACAAAAGGCAAGTCACTCGAAGGGGTATCGCAATGGTCGCAGGACAAATTACCTGCTGAAATTGGCACATGGTTTAGACTGAGAATGGGCCGTTTTTCTACTGAAAACGAGGCTCTTGCATTTTGTGTGAAAGTGACCTCACTCCAAAGCAGCTGCAAGATAGAAAGTGCGCAGCGGTAAGTCCTTTCACCGAAGATTTCAAATTAAGAGTTTGGTGCACAACTATGATTCATCCAACAGCGATTATTTCGGCAGGGGCCAGACTAGGCCACAACGTGAGAGTTGGTCCTTATACCGTTGTTGGCGAAGATGCAGTCGTAGGGGATCAATGTGTAATTGGTTCCGGTGTTAGCCTTTGTCGCAGGGCTGTGCTGGAGTCAGGGGTTACGATTGGCCCCAATGCCGTTTTTGTTCAAGGACCGGATTCCCCTGCAACTGCTGGGACTCTCGTAAAGCGCATGACACATATTGGAGCTAATGCCACCATATATC
This sequence comes from uncultured beta proteobacterium, assembly GCA_903853895.1. Classification (GTDB taxonomy): domain Bacteria; phylum Pseudomonadota; class Gammaproteobacteria; order Burkholderiales; family Burkholderiaceae_C; genus Allorhodoferax. The sequence goes on from CAINUX010000051.1 coordinate 6,357, forward strand.
CGAACGTCACTATTGCGGCTAGAGCTGAGGTCCGCCCCGGTGCCGTAGTAAATCGATCGGTTCCAGCGAATGCCATTGTTGAAGGCAATCCGGCTAATATTGTCGGCTATGTTGATGCGGTGCACCGGACAAACGCCCTTCACATCGGATTGAATGACGGCAGGGCGGAAGCCATAGAGAGCACGGCAGTAAATGGCGTTACGGTGCACAGTTTTTCTGTCATTCCAGATTTGCGCGGCAATCTCACGGTTGGAGAGTTTGGGCGGCAAATTCCATTTGCGCCTCAGCGCTATTTCGTCGTCTATGGCGTGCCCAGTCGCGAGGTCCGTGGTGAACATGCCCACCGCGTATGCCATCAATTTTTGATTTGCTTGCGGGGCAGTTGTGCAGTGGTTGCTGACGATGGCGAGAACCGGGTGGAGGTACTGCTCGATTCTCCAAGCAGGGGACTGTACCTGCCGCCGATGACTTGGGGTGTCCAGTATCAATACTCGGCAGACGCAATGTTGTTGGTATTTGCCTCTCACCACTACGATGCGCATGACTACATTCGCGAATACGAGCAATTTTTGGACGCTACATTGGGCACTCCACTATGAACTTGAAGGCGCCATTTATTCATCCGCTGGCCGACGTCAAAAGTACAGCTATCGGGATCGGAAGCCGCATCTGGCAGTTCTGCGTCGTGCTGGACGGGGCGCGAATTGGAGAGGATTGCAACATCAATGCGCAATGCCTCATTGAAGGTGATGTTGTAGTGGGGGACCGTGTCACCATTAAACCAGGTGTCCAATTGTGGGACGGATTGCGTGTGGAAGACGACGTTTTCGTTGGTCCCAATGTTACCTTTTGCAACGACAAGTACCCACGCTCGCGTCGACCGCCGCCTGAGTTTGCCTCGACAGTACTTCGCAAGGGTGCATCCATTGGTGCCAATGCGACGATCTTATGTGGCTTGGAGATTGGCGCTGGAGCGATGATTGGTGCGGGAAGTGTGGTGACAAAGAACGTTCCCGCGGGAGAGTTGTGGGTTGGTAATCCTGCGGTCTCCTGGGGTGAGGCTGCTCGAATAGATTGATGGAGTCCAAGATGATCCCCTTCCTTGATCTACGTGCTATCAATCAGGTCCACCGCGCTGATTTGGTCGCAGCATTTGAGCGCGTGCTGGATTCTGGCTGGTACGTTCTGGGGCAGGAGGTCGAGAAATTTGAGGCCTCTTACGCAAAGTGGTGCGGGGCGGCACATGCGATTGGAGTTGGTAACGGGTTGGATGCATTAAGTCTTGTGCTGCGCGCGTGGGAGATTGGACCTGGCGACGAAGTCATCGTGCCGTCCAATACCTATATTGCCAGTTGGTTGGCCGTGACGCACGTCGGGGCGACACCAGTTCCTGTAGAACCGGATGTCCACAGTTTCAATATTGATCCAAATCGGGTCGAAGCGGCCATCTCTCCGCGAACGCGAGCCATCATGCCTGTTCACTTGTACGGGCGACCAGCGGAAATGGACACAATCCTCCAGATCGCTGAGCGACATGGTCTGCGTGTATTGGAAGACGGTGCTCAGGCACATGGAGCCGCGTATCGAGGTAAAAAAATTGGAGCGCATGGGGACGCTGTGGCCTGGAGCTTCTACCCTGGCAAGAACCTCGGTGCATTGGGAGATGGCGGTGCAGTCACTACCAATGATATGGGCCTTGCCAATCGATTGCGACAATTGAGAAATTACGGATCGAAGGTGAAATACCACAACGAGGAAATTGGATTCAACTCCAGGCTAGACGAGTTGCAAGCGGCTTTGCTTAGCGCAAAATTACCATTCGTAGAGTCAGACAACCAACACCGGACAAGGGTTGCGAACGACTATCTAAAAGGTCTCGCAGGGATCAGTTCTATCTTGGAGTTGCCCAGTGCTGACGAGGATCTGCAGAGTGCTTGGCATCTCTTCGTGGTCCGGAGCAAGCATCGGGAAATTTTGATGCGGCGGCTGGCGGCCGCAGGCGTCGCTACCATGATTCATTACCCCGTGCCCCCACATCTTCAGCCTGCTTATGCTACCTTGGGTATGGCCCGTGGGAGGTTCCCTATTTCCGAGCGCTTGCATGATGAGGTTTTTAGCTTGCCTATTGGCCCTACACAGTCAGCAGATCAAACCCGTGCAGTGATCGATGTCTTGACGAATGCCGTGGCGTCGCTTGACTGAGCAGGATTGGCAATGAACATTACGACGCTAATACCTGCCTACAAGAGTAAGTACATCCCAGATGTGTTGAATGCGCTGCGGTATCAGACGCTGCCCGCACAAAGGATACTGTTTTCAGACGATAGCCCCAACGGTGAGTATCGACAGGCTCTCCTTTCCGAGGAAATGCGGCCGTTGACGACTGGCTTGAATATTGAGGTGTGCGAAGGTCCACGCAAGGGGGCTTACGAAAACGTGAAGCATGTCGTTCGAATGTGGGGAAATAGCTCGGAATTGGTTCACCTGATGTTTGATGACGATGTCATTTACCCAGAGTTTTATGAACGCCATCATGTCGCCCATGCTTCATCTGAACTATCGTGTTCAATCAGCCCCCGCTGGACGGCAAGTGAAGAGGGGGTCTTGTTGGCGGGTCAGTCGCCGCCGCGGGCCGTAACGATGTCGCCGAACAGGATTCTGTCGTTAGATGCTGACGTGATGTTCATGACCACCGTGGCGGAATGCAAGAACTGGTTTGGAGAGTTTTCCAATACCGTGATGCGCGGCGATACCTGTGACTTGCTACTCAAACCTCAACTGGGTGGAGTCTCTTATGCGGGTCTGTGGGACTTGGGCTATTTCTTGGCGGCGAGCATGCGCTCCCCCGTGGGCTATTTACAAGACCATTTGGGGTACTTTCGTACCGGCGGAACCGGAAATTCGGCTAACTCGTTCGGCCCTTTCGTGAAGGCAGGAGTACTTGGTTACGTGGCATTGGCCATGGGCGGCAGACGGGTCGGAAAACTGTCGGTTGATCAGGCAAGCCATTGTTATTCCACCATTGCATCAGTGGCCAATCACTACTATTCGCAACAAGCAGATCTATTAGAGATTCTCTTGGCGTTGAATAACCTGACCGCGTCCGCGGAAGATGCGGAAGCCCAATTCCTCGCAGCCTGGGCTAACTTCCATTTAAGCAACGGGTTTTAATGCATGGCACTCAAACTGAATCGGTATACAGCGATCATTAGCAACACGGAACCGTCCGTGCTGGAAGGGCTAGTGCGGGGACTGCTGATTCACTATTTTTTTCATGTATCTGACAAAGGACGGTTAGTCATTTTTGATGCGGCTGTGGGTATGCCGCGGACAATTAATGTATTGACGCCCACTGTATTCAAGGGAGCGGGCATCATCCGGTTGGCACCGTTTACGGTTTTTGGCGTCCCGCGTTCGCCTGGGAGTTACGCCTGCACTTACATTGAGGCACGTACGCCCGATTCGTTGATAGAGATTGGCGATCAAACAGTGTTGAATAACCGTGCATTCCTGCTGTCCGAGGGCGCGCACATCAGGATCGGGAAGCGCGGATTATTTGGTCCCGAACTTCAGATTTTTGACAGTAACGCACACCGCCTGCAACTGGGGCAGCGGCATCTTCCTGACGATAAGCCGCAGGGCGTGGATATTGGTGACGATGTTTTTATCGGTGCACGTGTGACGATTCTAAAAGGATGTCAAATCGGTAACGGCTGCGTGATATCCGCAGGCTGCGTAGTGCCACCGTCGTTCGTCGCTCCGCCTAACTCGATCGTTGCAGGAAATCCTGCCCGCATTGTTGGGCAGGCGTGACTCCCTACGACATATCTGCCAATCGAAGCATCTGTGAATTGATCGGATCGTTTACGCTGGCGACGATCCGTTTAGGATCGTTGATGCTATCCATTAGGCGGATTCCGCTGAGACTAGTCGGAACTTCATTCAAACTGCCATCATAGGTAATGGAAGATCGTGGCTGGCTGTTCAGCATGGGACCATTGCATAGGGATAGGAATTCCCAGGACGACATGCGGGCTGCTGCTGCCCAAGCGTCGCCGTCTGCAATATCGGCGTCCTCGACTGCCCTGCAAACCACAGACATATAGCCGCTGCTGAGGCCCGGAACATAGTTGTAGGGGTTCACCGGCGTATGTGGGCAAAACAAAAAGTCGATGGGGACCATTTTGAAGAAGCGTATCAACTGCTCCAGCATGGGAACAGAGTGATACCAAAAAGTGTTGTTCTCCTTTTGAAGGCCGCCCTCGGCGTTGTATTCCAGCGTGTATCCATCCTTGTTAATGACATTGGTCGATATCACCATAAGCCCATTCTTCTTCAACAGCGGCCGAATGCCTGCCAGTACGTGCATTGGTGAAAAGACATGGTAGAGGACACCAGACAGATTGATAAAGTCAAAACCGCCTTTGTCCTTGAGCTTGAAGCTGAGGTCATACAGAAGGCCAATTTCCCGGAAGTCGAAATTGACGTCGTAGATTTTTCGAACCACGTCCATTTTCTTTTGGCAGTGAGGAATTGCATCGGTGGCTAGAACACTCTTAGCTCCCTTGCGGACCATGGCGGTCGGAACAAGACCTTCCATGCTGCCAATGTCTAGACAATCCATATCCTGCAAGTTGCAGTTGCGTACCATCATGCGGGGGAGCATTGGAGTCTGAGGAGTGTCCATCCCCTTGGTCACAATGCCAGGGGCCAGTTCCACGCTGTAGTACCACCAGTCATTCAGAACTGACGCTATAAGTTCGTTGCTATTCAAGGACTCCTCCAATCTAGTAGTTTGAGAAGACCATCCTAATTCAAATGGAAGCCTCGTAAATGCTCGGGTTATGATGAAGACGCCCAATCATTTCGTGTTTATTTCAACTTGGAGTGTGGTAGGCGATAGGCCGTCAGTCTGTCGTTGGTAGATGCAATTCAATCGCCATGGGGTCTAATTCCAGTGGTTTTGCGAATAGTGTTTGGGGGGAATTCCTTGGGGTAGGAATTGACTGTGTCATTCGGAGGAAAAATGAGTCTTCACCATATCCCAGTCGTGGTTGTCTCTTACAACACGCCGGACCTATTGCTCGGACTGCTGGCTTCGTTTCGCCGGTACTATAGTAATCCAGTGCATGTGGTCGACGGCTCCGATCCGGAACCGCTGACTAGGATCAAGGCAGTGGTTGTCGAGTTTGACGATGTAGTCTTACATGCGCTCGAGTACAACATTCATCACGGCCCCGGTATGGCATGGGCCATTCAGAATCTGCCATTGTCTGGTCCGGTTCTCTTTCTTGATTCGGACGTAGTCATCTTACGAGAAGGCTTTTTGGAGGCGTTGTATACCGAACTTGGCCCGGCGGACTATGGAGCCGGCGGAGTTAATCATGTGAATCAGGAAGGCTTCAACATTGAATATAGCTACGGGGCTATTCCATGCCTGCAGCCGCCCTGCATGCTGTGCAATATCGAGGTCATGCGCCAGTGGCCTTTGCCCGTGAAACATGGGTCACCGATGATCGCTCCGATGCGGGCCTTGCAGCGAGCGGGAAAATCTAGGCTTTTGCGACCAGTCGAATGGGCTCTCAATGACATCACCATGGGGACAAAAAAGGTATACATAGATCACATCGGACAGGGGACTAGCGCTGCTACTGGCGGCTATCACCTGGAAGAATGGATGGCTGAGGTTCAAGCTCGGCGATCGCGCGAGGCGACCCAGCCTGCACCAACGGGTTTCAATCCTGATCTGCTGGCCATGATTCCCGTTGGAACAACTCGGATTTTGGAAATTGGTTGCAGCACGGGGGCTTTGGCCTTTGCCTATAAGGCAATGCATCCGGAGTGTAGTTACCATGGAGTCGAGATTGACGACCATGCGGCGGCCATTGCGCGGCGCTACTGTGATCAAGTCTCTGTCTTGGATATGGACTCCTTGCCGGAAAGCTATTTTTCAGTGTGGAGTGACAGGGACTGTTGGCTTTTTGGTGATGTGCTCGAGCACCTTCGTGATCCTTGGCGTGTCTTATCGCACATCTATAAGGTTATGCCACCAGGCAGTTGCATCGTCGCTAGCGTTCCCAATGCTCAGCACTGGAGTCTGCAGGCCAAGCTGTCCGTTGGCGATTTCCGGTATACGGATGGGGGATTATTTGACCGAACCCACCTGCGTTGGTTTACCCGTGTGACACTGTTGGAAATGTTTATTCAGGCGGGATTCCGAATTGATTCGGCTGTGTCACGGATCTTCAACGAGCCGCAGCGTGAGCAGGTTTTACCCGCCATTCGTGCGATGGCGCAAAGTATGGGTGGCGATCCAGAGCAGGCTGCCAATGACGCATTGGCGTTGCAGTATGTGGTCCGCGCTGTACGGCCGTAGCTACGGCCGTTCGAAGTGTTAGCCTTCCACAAAGCTTCTTTGCTATCAAAATGATTGCGAAGAATCTTTATTCCACGAGGGCTAGATGCGCGTAGCTTTCCTGCTAATTGTCAATCCTACACCTGCATATTCATAATGTCAGTGTAAGCCTGAACCATGCGGTTGCGCACATGCAGCGAGGCCTGGAATCCTATTTGCGCCTTCTGTATCGCCACCATGGTTTCTTCCAGGCTGACCTTGGGGTTTTCCATTTGCACTTCCCGCTGCAGGCGGGTGGCTTCGTTCTGCGCAGCGCTGACGGTATTCAGCGCGCCTTTCAGGGCTCCGGCAAAGCCACCGCCCACGCCTTGGGTTCCGGCTGACGCGGCAGGACGCACGCCAATGCTGGGGCGGACCGTCGTCGGCATGGTTACGGGGCTGAGCTTGAAATCCATGGTGGATCTCCCTGGTTGATTGGGTTGCCGCAATCCTATTACCCACTGCCGGGTGCCATTATTTTGAATTGGCAGGCAAAGGCGGTGCTTATTACCCTAATGTTTTTGGAGGTGGGTCGAATAATCAATCCCATTCATGCGGCGAAACGCGCCCCACATGCGTCGGAATTCATCGGAAACCAAAATGCCAGCAGTTGCCACCCTACCTCTCAACCCGACTCTTGCCCAGCGTCTGGCCGGTCTGGACCAGGGGCAGCGCCTGCGACTGGCGCTGGGAGTGGTGCTGTTTGTGGCGATTGGCGTCATCGGTCTGGTCATGGGGCGGCAAGCCGAATGGCGCGTTTTGTACTCCAACCTGGCCGACAAGGACGGCGGTGCCGTCATTGCACAGCTCAGCACCCTGAATGTGCCCTATAAACATGCCGAAGGTGGCGGGGCAATTCTGGTTCCCGCAGACCGCGTGCACGATGTGCGGCTCAAGCTGGCGTCCCTTGGTCTGCCAAAAGGCTCGGTCAACGGCTTTGAGATGATGGAATCCAACCGCTTCGGCATGACCCAGTTCCAGGAGCGGCTGACCTTCCAGCGCGGTCTGGAGGGGGAGCTGACACGCTCCATCCAGGCGCTGTCGTCCGTACAAAACGCGCGGGTGCACCTGGCTCTGCCTAACCAGAACGGTTTCTTTCGAGAGCAGCAAAAACCGTCAGCCTCGGTCTTGCTGAGCCTGCATGGCGGGCGCACCCTGGACAGGACCCAGCTGGCAGGCATCATTCACCTGGTTGCCTCCAGCGTGCCAGAGATGAGCCCATCCGCAGTCAGCGTGCTCGACGATACGGGCAAATTGCTTTCCAGCCCTTCGGACGGGTCGGGCGGTGCATTGGGCGTTGACGCGGAACAGTTGCAGTACGTGCGCCAGGTGGAGCAGCTCTACAGCCGTCGGATTCTGGACATTCTGGAGCCGATTGTGGGCCGGCAGAACGTCAAGGCCCAAGTGACGGCGGAGCTGGATTTCTCGCAAACCGAGTCGACCACGGAGTCGCACAAGCCTAACCAAGCGCCTGAGGTGAGTGCCGTTCGCAGCCAACAGGTCGTCGAAAGTTCCGGCGCAGCGGGCACCAGTCCGCCATCGGGTGTGCCGGGTGCAACCACCAACCAGCCACCTGCCGCGGCATCGGCGCCGATCAACGGCGCGGCGCAACCCCTGGCTGCGGGCGGTCAAGCGCCTCTGGCCGGTGGGGGCAAGCGGGAATCCATCATCAACTACGAGGTGGACAAGACCATCCGCGTGGTCAAGGGCGCGTCGGGTGTCATCAAGCGCATCAATGCGGCCGTGGTTCTAAACAACACTGTCGCCACGAATGACAAGGGCAAGTCCACCAGCACGCCGCTGACCGATGCACAGATGGAGAAGATGACGGCCCTGGTGCGTGAAACCATAGGCTTCAGCAAGGACCGGGGAGACTCCGTCAACCTGGTGAACGCCGCATTTGCGTCCGAGAAGGTCGAGGTCATCGATGTGCCGCTGTGGCGGCAGCCCGAGGTGGTGGACTTGGCCCGCAGTTTTGCCTGGCCGCTGGGCACTCTGTTGTTCGGGGCTCTGGTGTTGATGGGCGTCATTCGTCCCGCCATCAAGGCTATGGGTACGGCGCCCGTTGCCAGTGTCGCGTCCAGTAATGTCCGCGTGAACCAGTTGGATGCCATGGAGTCAGAGATGCCAGAGCGCCCACAGTTGGCCGGACCTGGCTCCGCTAACGACGTGGCACAGATTTCGGCACATGAGAAGCAGCTTGATGATGCCCGGCAATTGACCCGCGACAACCCGGCCGCGGTGGCCAACATCATCAAAACGTGGATGAACGGCGAGGCACCGGCCTGACGGCCGGCGCAAAATAACACCATGGCACAAGACGACGGACTCCAAGACGCAGCAATTCTGATGATGTCTCTGGGCGAGGCAGAGGCATCAGAAGTGTTCAAGCACCTGTCGCCCAAGGAAGTACAAAAGCTGGGCGAGGCGATAGCCAAGACCACGCAGATTACCCGTGAGCGCGTGGATGAGGTAGTCGGCAAATTTACGGGTGTTGCCGCATCCCAAAGTCTGCTGGTGTCCAATTCGGGTGACTATGTGCGCTCGGTGTTGAAGTTGGCGCTGGGTGATGACAAGGCCGCACTGCTGATTGACAGGATCTTGCAGGGTGGCGACGTTTCCGGCATCGAGAGCCTGAAGTGGATGGACCCCTTGTCAGTGGCCGAGTTGATGCGCAACGAGCACCCGCAGATTGTGGCTGCCATTCTGGTGCACCTGGACTACGACCAGGCGGCCGACGTGCTGAAGAACCTGACCGAACGCCAGCGCAATGAAGTCATGTTGCGGGTCGCCACCATGGAAGGTATCCAGCCCACCGCGCTCAAAGATTTGAACGAGGTGCTGTTCAAGGTGCTGGCCGGCGGTGACAAGATTCGTAAGTCTTCCTTGGGCGGGGTCAAGACGGCGGCGGAAATGATCAACCTGATGGGTACGGCTATCGAGGGAACGGTGATTGAGTCCATCCGAAACCATGATGCAGACCTGGCCCAAAAGATCATGGACAAGATGTTTGTGTTCGACGACGTGCTGAAGCTCGACGACAAGGCCATCCAGATGGTGCTCAAAGAAGTGTCTTCCGACGTTTTGATCGTGGCACTGAAGGGGGCCCAGCCCGAGTTGAAGGAAAAGATTCTCGCCAATATGTCATCCCGCGCGGCGGCGACCTTGCGCGAAGACCTGGAGTCCCGTGGTCCCATGCGCCTGTCCGAAGTGGAAGCGCAGCAGAAGGAGGTTCTCAAGACGGTGCGCCGTCTGGCGGACGAAGGGCAGATTGTCATTGGCGGTGGAGGTGGCGACGACGCCATGGTTTGATGACACGCGCCCACAGCCGGTTTATCGCAAGTGATGATATTGGTGCCGCGGTCGGCTGGGACTTTGGCGCGGTCGATCAAGCGTCGGTGCGTTTTGCCGCCAAGGTCAAGGCAAGGGAAGAGGCGGAAGAGCAAGTCAGGGAAAACGTGTCCCGTCAGCTGGGCTTCTCGGAAGGCTATGCACAGGGCCACGCACAGGCGACCCTGGAGGGGCAGCGCCAGATTACTGAGTACATCCAGACCCAGGGTCAGGATGCAGCGCGCCACTATGGGGAGTTGTTCTCATCGGCGGATGCCCAAATCGCGGAATCACAGCAGGTGATGGCCAAAGGTGTGCTGGAGCTGGCGTGTGAGCTGGCCCGTCAGGTGCTGCGCCACGAGCTTTCCACCAATCCAAATGCCTTGCAGCCCGTGATTCGGGAGGCGCTGAGTGTGCTGGCGATAGACTGCAAGGCGGCGGTCGTGCGCCTCAATCCACTGGACTTGGATGTGCTGGAAGATGTTTTACGCCAGGAGTTTTCGGGCCTCGCGCTCACCTTGCTGGCAGACGTCACGGTGACCCGGGGCGGTTGCCTGGTGGAAGCAGCCGGAACAGTGGTTGATGGCACGATGGAAAGACGCTGGAGTCGCGCCGTGGCGCGGCTCGGCCTGGAGTCGACTTGGGAGGTGCCCGTTGATGCAGACTGAATCCATTGACAAATGGGCCGCCTATCTGGACCGTGCCCGTCACAGTGTGGCGTACGACAGCACCCTGGAAGTGCGTGGCACCCTGACCCGATTGACCGGGCTGGTGCTGGAGGCGCGCGGCATCCAGGTGCCGGTGGGCTCTCAGTGCGTGGTGTCCATGAAGGCGCGCCCGCCGGTGCTGGCCGAGGTGGTAGGCTTTGCCGGAGACCGGGCTTTTTTGATGCCGGCAGGGGATGTGCATGGTCTGTCCAGCGGCGCCGGTGTCGCGCCGGCAGCCGCCTACGTTCCCGTGCCGCGTTTGGGCGAACCGGAGCCGGACGGCGCTGCAGCAGACGCAGGCATGCTGCGCCTGCCCCTAGGTGATGGTTTGCTGGGGCGCGTGGTGGATGCGCAAGGCTTTCCCATGGACAGGCTCGGTCCGATCACTGAAGTAGTTTCCAAGCCGCTGGACCGCAAGCCCATCAATGCGATGGACCGTGCACCGGTGCGGCGGCCTTTGGATACCGGGGTACGCGCCATCAACGCGCTGCTAACGGTTGGGCGCGGCCAGCGCATCGGCTTGTTTGCGGGATCTGGCGTTGGCAAGAGTGTGTTGTTGGGCATGATGGCCCGCTACACCGAGGCCGATGTCATTGTGGTGGGCCTGATCGGAGAGCGAGGCCGTGAGGTGAAGGAATTCATTGAAGATATTTTGGGTGAACAGGGCCGCGCACGCTCTGTCGTTGTAGCTGCCCCAGCCGATGCACCACCGCTGTTGCGTTTGCAGGGGGCGTCATATGCAACCGCCATCGCCGAGAGCTTCAGGGACAAAGGCAAGCATGTGCTGTTGCTGATGGATTCCTTGACCCGTTACGCCATGGCACAGCGCGAGATCGCGTTGGCGATTGGCGAGCCACCGGCGACCAAGGGCTACCCGCCTTCGTGTTTCGCCAAATTGCCCCAACTGGTGGAGCGCAGCGGCAATGGGCTCAATGGGATGGGTTCCATCACGGCGTTCTATACCGTGTTGACCGAGGGGGATGACCAGCAGGACCCGATCGCCGATGCCGCACGGGCCATTCTGGATGGGCATATTGTGCTGTCACGCACCCTGGCGGAGTCAGGCCACTATCCAGCCATTGACGTGGAACAGTCGGCATCCCGGGTCATGCACAACGTGGTGTCGCGGGATCACTTTGAGTTGGCCAGACGGTTCCGCGCGATCTATTCGAAATACGAGCGGGGACGGGATCTGGTGCAAATTGGCGCCTATGCGCAGGGATCCGATCCGGCCTTGGATGAGGCGATCAACCTGCACGACGGTATGAGTCAGTTCCTGCAACAAGATATGTACGAAGCAGCGTCCATCGATTCGGTGCTGGATGAGATGGACGCGGCGACCAACCTCAATCTGGGGATTTCCTAGCTATGTCTTGTGAATTGAGCCCGTTATGTCCGCGCTAAAAAGCGTCCTGTTGGCCATTGAGCATGCATCGCTCCATCGGGACGAGTCGGCCAAAGCTGTGGCGCGGGTTGAGCGCAGCCTGGGATTTGCACGGGATCAGATGGCGCAACTGAAAGGGTATGCCGCAGATACCGATGCACGGTGGACAGGGTCCGCCGCGCGAGGGCTTTCTCTGGAACTGGTGCGCCACCAGTACCAGTTCATGGACCGGCTGCAGCAGGCCATCGGGCTTCAATCGGGCGTACTGGCGAACACAGCGCGTCAGCTGGAACTGGCCAAGACCAATTTGTTGCAGGCCGAAATTCGACTCTCGGGGTTGAACCAGATTTTAAAAGCCCGACAGGCCGCAGTGCTAAGCCTCCAACGGCGGCGCGAGCAGCGGCAAACGGATGAGTTTGCAGCCATGCAGTACGCCCGTAACCGTGCACTACCAATGAGTGGAGAGAAACATGACAACTGAAACCAGATCTGCACAAAACACCTCACGACCAACCTCAAGCGCTGATGCACACCACGCCAGAGGCAAGCCGGGCGGCGCGGGCAATCAGGGGCCAGGCGCTCCGGGTGGGTTCATGGCGATTCTGGCGTCCCTGGATACTTCGGAGCTCGCCGCTGCGACGACCCCTTTTACGACAGATCCAGCACTGCAGGCATACGCGGCGGGTGTCAGTGCGCTTGTCGCAGCTGACGGCAACAGTGGTGACTTGAAGCCAGCACTCAGAGGAGGGCCTGACGGTTTGCGCACACTGGTGACGGATGGCGATGGGGCCAGCCCCCTGGATGCAGCGGCTGCACTGGGCGACGCAATCGGAAAACTGCTACAGGATGTTCCACCCGATGCGTGTGCGACCAATTTGCCAATACCGAGCGACGCTGCTGCGACGGTTATGCCTGTCGTGACCGAGCTGCCGCCGCAAACGTCGGCGCTTTTGGCACAGTCACTGCAGTGGTCGGCTGCCCCGGCCAGTACTCCAGAGCCTGGGAAAATGGACCAGCCGGCCGGTGTCGCATCTGCTCCGGGATCGGGAGCCAGGTCGCCACTTCCGGTTGAAACACCGCAACGCGCCCAGGTTCTGGGCGATTTGGATGGTCCCTCCGGCAAGGATTCCATTGCAAAGACCGGCAGGCTGCAACGGGACGCCGCCGCGAGGGAGGCTTCGGTCAATGCGGCGCTGACGGGACCGGCGGCTGTTGCCGGTCAGACGGATTCGCGTGTTTCTGCCTTCCTGGCAGCAAAATTGACGGACCAGCCTTCGACGCCCATGGCCACCGCTCTGGCGTTGGCCAACACGTTGGCCCCAATGCGCCGTGATGAGTCGACGCGTGAGCGTTCGGGTTTTCGATCCACGGTTCCAGAAGGCGGCGCGATGGCGCAGACGTATGCGCCGAACGCAGCCGGGGTGCAGACCCCCGGGGCCGTGGAGCCACCGGCTCCCGCTGACCTGTATGTGGCTGAAAAGGTTGCCTATTGGATTAGCAATGATGTCCAGAATGCAGAAATGAAACTTGACGGCATCGGAACTGAACCGGTCGAGGTGAGCATTCGGATGCAAGGTAACGAGGCCCATATTGCGTTCCGCACGGACGAAATATTGGCTCGCTCGGCGCTTGAGAGTGCAAGTGTGCACCTCAAGGACCTTCTGCAGCGTGAAGGGCTGGTGCTTTCCGGGGTGTCGGTGGGTACGTCTGGCTCAGGGGATTCTGGAGCTCAGGAGCGCAGGTCCCGTCAGGGATTGAGGCAGTCGGTTGTCGTTTCCCAACAGCCTCTTGGCGGGGATAGGATCTCCGGAGCGAGCCGGGCAACGCGAGGTGCCCTGGATCTTTTTGTGTAGAGCTTGGGAATGTGTCACTATTGGCGTTAAATCATGTGGCAACACTGTGACTCTTTCCCGCAGAGAACCGGGTCGGGTTTGGTGAGCGTCGTGTCTTTCAAATAAGGAGTCAATGTGTCTGCGAAACCTGAAGCTGCCGAGGACGGCGCCGCCAAAGCGCCCGCCAAGAGCAAAAAAATGCTGATCATCATTGTCGGTGCTGTTTTGGTGTTGGCGTTGGGCGGTGGCGGAGCGTTCTTTTATATCAGCAAGCAACGCGCTGCGGCCGCTGAAGAGGGAGAGGATGCGCCGACGTCAAAAGCTGCAGACCATGGAAAACCCAAGGCACCCCCCGCCTATTTACCCTTGGATAACATGGTCGTCAATCTGGCAGACCCGGGGGGCGAACGGGTTGCACAGGTTGGGATCACGCTGGAGGTGACGGACGCACATGCAGCAGACACGGTGAAGGCGTTCTTGCCCACGATTCGCAGCGGAATCCTGCTACTGTTGTCGCAGCGCACCGCAGAGGAGCTGCTGAAACCGGAAGGAAAACAGCAGCTTGCGAAGGATATTCTGCGCGAAACCTCAGTGCCATTTGGCGGCGGCGACGCGGCGGAGCATGATGATGGAGCGGCTGCCAAGAAGAAAAAAACCAAGGCCAAGTCGGATCATGCGGTGTTCCCGGTCATTGGCGTGCTGTTCTCCAGTTTCATTATTCAATAGCGGGTTCACAGGTATCTATATATGAGTGAGTCGTTTCTTTCCCAGGAAGAGGTAGATGCCCTTCTCGAAGGGGTCACTGGCGAGAGTCAGAAGACCGTTGAGGAGGCGGCTGAGCATGGAGAAGTACGGGCTTACAACATTTCCAGCCAGGAACGAATCGTTCGCGGGCGGATGCCAACGATGGAAATCGTCAATGAGCGATTTACCCGCAACCTGCGTGTTGGACTGTTCAACTTCATTCGCCGGAGCCCGGAGGTATCGGTGGGCCCTGTAACTGTTCAGCGGTATAGCGCGTTTCTGCGGGAGTTGGCGGTGCCCACCAACTTCAATATTGTCGCTATCCGCCCGTTGCGGGGAAGCGGTCTGATCGTGTGCGAGCCTGCATTGGTATTTGGTGTGATCGATACCCTGTACGGTGGAATTGGGAAATTCCAGACGCGCATCGAAGGACGGGACTTCTCTGCAACGGAACAGCGGGTTATCAATCGTCTGGTCGACGTCATCACGTCGGAGTACAAGAAAGCGTGGAAAGGTATCTACCCGCTTGAACTGGAGTACCAGCGTTCGGAGATGCAGCCGCAGTTTGCGAATATTGCCACGCCGAGTGAAATCGTGATCTCCACGTCTTTTCAGCTCGAAATTGGTGACATTACTGGTGCCATCCACTTTTGTTTTCCGTATTCGACCCTGGAACCGATTCGGGATGTGCTCTACTCGTCGACACAGGGCGACTCGATTGAGGTCGATCGGCGTTGGGTCAACGTATTGACCCGTGAAATACAAGCCGCGGAAATTACCCTGGTCGCCGAGTTGGCGCGGGCCGATGCGACGGTTGAACAATTGTTGACCATGAAAAAAGGTGATTTCATTGAGTTGGATCGACAGCCCAAGATTCAGGCAACGGTAGATGGTGTTCCAATATTCGAATGCCAATACGGTACGCACAATGCCAAGTACGCCATCCGTATAGACAAGGCCCTGCGCGGCAATGACCAAAACTGGTTGGGAGAAAAAAATGGCATCTGAAGAAAAACCCGATGAATCAGCCGCTGACGATGGCATGGCCGATTGGGCCGAGGCCTTGCTGGAGCAAAAGGCGACTGAACCCGGTGGGGACGGTCAGGGTGGTGTATTGGCAGGAGACGTGCCCAAGCCTTTCTCCTCAATGTCCAGCAGCGGGGGTGATGCTCCAATGCATGACATCAATATGGTTCTGGACATCCCGGTTCAACTCTCAGTGGAGTTGGGGCGCACGAAAGTTCCCATCAAACACATCCTTCAACTGGGGCAGGGCTCGGTTGTTGAACTGGACGCTTTGGCCGGTGAGCCGATGGATGTTTTGGTCAATGGGTACTTGATTGCACAAGGTGAAGTGGTTGTGGTTAACGACAAGTTCGGTATTCGGCTCACAGATGTGGTGACACCGTCGGAAAGACTGCGCCGGGTCAGCAAGAGCTGACGGGTCGAGATGACGCAGTCGCTGGTTTCCGTTGGTGTTTTTCTTGCAATATTGGTCTGTCTACCTTTTGCGCTGAAGTGGCTCAAGCAGCGGTACGGAGGCGGCACTGTTGAAGACAGTGGTCAATCACGCTTCATTTCTGCGTTGGCGGTTGGTCCTCATCAACGGGTGGTGACCGTGGAAGTGGGTCCGGAGGGGCGGCGGTTTTGGCTGACGCTGGGCGTAACGGCCCAGAGTATCACGTGCCTGCACTGCGTTGACGTGAGCAGTCTGACAGATGGCGATTGTGCTGTGCCGCCTGCCACTGCGGCCAGTATCGGCGGTGGGACTCTGGTTGAATCGAACGGAATGAGGGGTGTGGCTTGAACCGGTCAGTCTTATGGGGCAGGGTTATTTTGGCGGTCACCGCGTTCGCACTGCATGGTTCTGTCGTGGGGCAGACCTCCGGGCAGCTGCCATTGCTGGTTGGAACGGGTGGTTCCAATATGAGCTTCTCTGTGCCGGTTCAGACGCTGGTATTCTTCACTGCCCTCTCGTTCTTGCCGGCCGTGCTGCTAATGATGACGGGCTTCACCCGTATCGTTATCGTGTTGTCGCTCTTGCGGCAGGCTTTGGGAACCCAGTCGTCCCCGCCTAACCAGGTCATCGTTGGGTTGTCGCTGTTTTTAACATTCTTCGTGATGGGGCCGACATTGGATCGCGTCTATGCGGATGCCTATTTGCCGTTGACCAAGAACACGATTACGTTCGAACAGGCACTGGAAAAGGGGGAAGGACCGATTCGCAGCTTCATGGTGAAACAAACCAGGCAGTCTGATTTTGCATTGTTTGCAAAGCTGGCAAAACTCGCGCCTGACGTGAAAGCGGACACCGCGCCCATGCGGGTCTTGGTGCCGTCGTTTGTCATTAGTGAACTGAAGTCAGCGTTTCAGATCGGCTTCATGATCTTCATTCCGTTCCTGGTCATTGATATTGTGGTTGCCAGCGTGCTGATGTCACTGGGCATGATGATGCTGTCGCCCGTGTTGGTAGCGTTGCCTTTCAAGTTAATGCTATTTGTATTGGCTGATGGTTGGAACTTGTTGATCGGTTCCCTGGCAGCCAGCTTTGTCATGTAAGAGAGAGGTCTGGCAATGAATGCGCAAATGGTCTTGACGATGGGACAAGACGCACTTTTGATGCTTTTGATGGTTTCTGCGCCGATTCTGGGTACGGCGTTGATCGTCGGCCTGTTGGTTAGCCTGTTCCAGGCTGTCACGCAAATCCACGAAGCAACCCTGGCGTTTGTGCCCAAGTTGATTGCTGTGATTGCTGTATTTGCAATTGCCGGCCCCTGGATGTTGACGATGCTGGTCGAATACATTCGCCGGACCATCGAAGCCATTCCCGGAGTTGTGGTTTAGCAATGGGGCCGTTGTGATATCCATCACTGAAGCGCAGCTTGCTGCTTGGATATCGCCCATTTTCTGGCCTTTTTTGCGGGTTATTGCGGTCTTCACAGCCGCCCCTGTCTTTTCTTCCCGCGCAATTCCATTGCGCGCCAAAATTGCGTTGGCTTTTTTTGTTGCCCTAGCCGCCCAGGCAAGCCTGCCGGACATGCCGGTGATTGGCTTCAATGACCCTCAGGCCTTCGGGGTTGCCGTTCAGCAAGTGGGGGTTGGGTTGGCGATCGGTTTTGCAGTGCGCGTAGTTTTTTCGGCAGTGGAATTGGCCGGTGAAGTCGTGGGATTTCAGATGGGGCTCAATTTTGCGGCTTTCTTCGACCCAACCATCGGCGCCCAGTCTAGTGCTGTCGCCAGATTCTTCGGGCAAATGACGTCTTTGCTGTTCCTGGCCATGAACGGGCATTTGATGGTGCTTTTCGCGATTATTCGTAGTTATCAGTCTTTCCCGTTGGATCAGAACTTTCTGGAGTCGTTGGCGCATATGAAGCTGCAACGACTTGGGTCTGACTTGTTCGCCAGTGCGTTGTGGATCGCCCTACCCATGGTCGGTATGTTGATGTTTGCCAATTTGACCTTAGGAATTGTTTCCCGCGTAGCGCCGCAAATGAATATTTTCGCAGTTGGTTTTCCGATCACCCTCGTAGTGGGGTTGATCGGTATTGCGGTTACGCTACCGATGCTGGATCAGCCATTTATGGTGTTGATGGAGCGGGCCATTGATGTGTTTTCAAACCGCTAGCTGGAGAAATCAGACCAATTCGTTGCGAATGGCGTAAACCGCGAGTTCCGCATTGTTGGATAACTTGAGTTTTTCCAGAAGTCGGGCTCGATATACGCTGACAGTCTTGGGGCTGAGCATGAGCTCCTCGGCAATGTCTGACAGGCGTTTCCCCGAAGCAATCTTCAACAGAGTCTGGAGTTCCCTCTCTGACAGCGTCGCATGCAGTAACTGGGTGCTGGGTGATGCAAGATTGCTAACCAGCATTTCCGATATTTCTGGGGTAACGTATTTTCGGCCTTTTGCCAAAGAGCGGACGGCAGGGATCAGCTCACTGGGATCCCCTGCTTTGTTCAGGTATCCATCGGCGCCGGCACGTAGACAGCGGATCGCATACTGGTCTTCGGCGAACATGGAAACAATCAGCACCCGGATGGGGGAGTGGTCTTCACGCAGACTGGCGAGGACTTCAAGTCCCCCACGACCGGGGAGATTCAAATCGAGGATCAATACATCACAAGGGGTGGTCCGGATGAGTTCCCGGACCTCTGAATAGCTGCCCGACTCTCCGACCACCTGAATGTCGACGGCCTCTGCCAGAGTGTCCCGGATGCCGCGGCGAACCATAGCATGGTCATCACAAAGGACTACCTTGATCACTGAAACTGTGCCTCCAATGAAGCGCGCTTTGCGGCCGCCAGTGGCACGGAAAGGGTGACAGAGGTACCGGCTCCACTGATGGTGCTGACGTCAAGCCAGCCCCCGATGGTTTTGGCACGCTCGTGCAGCCCGCGGATTCCGAACGCGTTGGGTTTCTGCATCTCCTGTCTAGTGATGCCAACGCCGTTGTCGCTGATTTCCATGGTCAGGAACCCTTCTGCATCGGATATTTCGATATGTACTAGACTGCATTGGGCGTATTTCGATACGTTCGTGAGCGCTTCCTGGGCTGTCCGGTAAGCGGTCAATTGAACGGACTTTTCTGGGCAAAGATCTTCGCTGTTAGACCGCAAAACGGTTTTGATTCCCGTCCTTTTCTCAAAATTGGAAGCGAGCCACTGGACAGCCGCAAAGAGCCCTTGATCCAGGATGGAGGGGCGCAAATTCATCATGATGCGCTGGCTGGCGCCCAGCGCATGCTGAAGCATTTCCGCGGCGGCCTTTGTGTGTGCGTGTACGCCTGGGTCAGAGGCATGCCTCGATATCCAGGCCAAATCCAGTTTCGCTGCGGCCAGGGAACCCCCGATGTCATCGTGGATTTCTCGCGCGATGGCGGCACGCTCACGCTCAATGGCGGTTTGCAGATGGCCCGTCAATTCGGATAGTCTCTTCTCGGATAACGCAAGATCGCGATCCGCCTTTTCCTTGGCGTGCCGTGTTCTATGGACATTTATAGATCGCAGGATGACACGTTCCAGTTGACTCAGATCGTCCTTGTGCAGATAGTCGCTGATGCCAGTCTGTATTGCGGCGACGGCCGCTGTTTCACCAATTGCGCCAGACAACAGTATGAATGGCGGGCGGTCTCCATCGATTGGAAGGGCCTGCCACGCATCCACGGCCGTGAATCCGGGAAGACGGTAGTCAGCAAGAATTACGTCAATGGCATCTGATGCCGCCAGCACGGAAAAGGCACTAAGTGTTTCGACTCTGGCAATCGAATAGGAGAACCCCGCTTTGTCAAGAGTCCTACAGACCAACTGGTGGTCTTGTGTCGAATCTTCCAGATGAAGAATGTTCAGCGGGGCGGTGGGGAGCATCGTGTCTATTGTCAAAGCGGCGTTGTCCGCCGATTATGGTTCACCCAAGTTCGCGTACACAAGTAATTCGGACGTGTATATTGGTACCATGGATCGCAAAAGTTACCCAACGTTACGGATTCCTGCTAATCTAGTGGATGAAATCTCTTGGTTTCATGAATGGGAGTGACACTGATGTGGAGAGTGGTTTTTTAGGACCTATGACAATGCAGCCCTCATTGACGACACCGACTGTCCCCGCTGTACAAATGCCGATCATGCTAGTTGCCGAAGTCCAAGACTCGTTGCTGGTGGTCGTGCACGATTTGACGCGACTGGACGGGTTGCTTGCTCACACCATGGAAAACCTCATGGAGCGATTTACCAGTGCCAGTGCCAATTTGGCGACTCCCACGCTGATGAATTCCAAGGAACTGGACGACGTTCGCAGTACGCTACGTGCTGCAGTTACAGAATTGCAGTTTCAAGACATGGCATCCCAACTTATTGTGCATACTTCGAAGATTCTTCAGGGATGCGCGTATCGTTTGGCGTCTGAGTCCATGGGCTCCGAAGATGGGGAGGCTGTGCCATTCGTCGAAGAGGTTCCCGAGCGACCAAACCCAGTGACACAAGACGAGATGGATGCTGGCTCTATCGAGCTTTTCTGAGTCTTTTTATCTATTCCCCAAACTGAAATTGTCGGAGCTTCAAATGCCTTTAATTCTCGCCGTTGATGATTCACCCTCCATGCGCAAGATGGTTTCCTTTACCTTGACAGGAGCCGGTTACCAGGTTGTAGAAGCAGTGGATGGCCAGGATGCCTATGAGAAGGCGCAATCACAGTCATTTGATCTGGTTCTGACGGATCAAAATATGCCTCGGTTGGACGGATTGGGACTCACCAGAAAACTGCGTGACCATCCACAGTTCAAGACAACTCCCATTTTGATGCTAACCACGGAATCAAGTGATTTGATGAAGCAGGCTGGAAGGGCCGCGGGCGCAACTGGCTGGCTTGTCAAGCCCTTTGATCCAGCAAGACTTCTGGATGTCATTAAAAAAGTGATCCGTTGATTGCATTGCCCTGGATTGGCTGAAGAAGAATAGGAGATTGGTATGTCTGAGACGCATCAGGACAGCGGTGGTGGAAATGGTGATTTCGACCTAACCCAGTTCTATCAGATTTTTTTTGAAGAAGCTGGTGAGAATCTGGATCTTATGGAGCAGATGTTGCTCAATTTGAATCTGGAAACTGCGGATGATGAGGTCTTGAATGGCATATTCCGCTGTGCACACTCGGTAAAAGGCGGTGCTGCTACCTTCGGCTTTGCTGACGTGGCAGAGCTGACGCATCAGATGGAGTCGCTTTTGGATCGATTGCGTCGGCATGAACTACATCCGAACTCGGCGATGGTGGATGTGCTGTTGGAATCCGCTGATGCATCGAGAAGTTTGCTTGCACGTCACCAGGCAGGTGGAGAGGGTGAGGCAGTACCGACTGGAGATCTGGTTCGACGAATCAGCGAGTTGGCTGCCGGCAATTCACCAGTTGTTACGCAAACCCTGCGTAGTCAAACCGTGGCGGTGAAGCCGCTGCCTCCTGCGGCGGAACCAAAAAGCAAATCTACCCGATCGCTGGAAATACGTATTGGCCCCCTCGAGCGTCTTGAGCAAGCCGATGCAGTGCAAGAGTTGTTTAGGGATATTCCTGGTTTGGGAACGATCTCTGCATTGCCTTCGGATGCCAAGAATACACGGGTCTTCATGGTGGAAACCGGGTCCACAGATGAGGATTTGTTGGACTTGTTCGCTTTTCACGTTTCTCGGGATTACATAAAGATTGCAGAACGACCAGATGTAGCGCCCGACACCGGACCTGCTGATGAGACGGGAACCGCTTCAACGGTGGCCGGAAATCCAGACGACCCGCAGCCGGGAGCACCCTTGGCGCCTTTTCCGGGGTTTGGGTTCTTTGATGGAGCTCCTGGCGCACCAGTTGTAGCTGCTGCGAATGTGCCGGGTGAGGTCAAGGTTGCACAAAAGGTGACGCCCAGATCCCCAGCAGCGAATGCGGCAACTCAACCAGAGGCTGCAACGATCCGCGTTGCGATTAGTAAAGTGGATCAATTGATCAATCTAGTTGGTGAATTGGTCATTACACAGGCGATGTTGGCACAAAACAGCCGTGCGTTGGACCCAGCCGTTTATCAGCAGTTGCTGTCGGGGTTGGCGGATCTGGACCGTAATACACGGGATCTGCAGGAGTCGGTAATGTCGATCCGCATGATTCCCATGTCGATCGTTTTCAGTCGTTTTCCTCGGATGCTTCGCGACCTAGCCGGTAAGCTCGGTAAGAAAGTTGATTTTGTGACGCAAGGAGAGGCAACGGAGTTGGACAAAGGCTTGGTGGAGAAAATCACCGATCCTTTGACTCATTTGGTCCGCAACAGCTGCGACCATGGAGTCGAGTCCCCTGCCGAGCGCCTGGCGGCAGGAAAATCCGAGACTGGAACTATCACACTCTCCGCCTCGCACCAGGGTGGGTCTATCGTCATCGAGGTTCGTGATGACGGAAAAGGAATGTCGCGTCAAAAGATATTGAGCAAAGCCAAAGAGCGTGGACTGGATGTTTCTGACCAGATGTCCGATGCAGAAGTTTGGCAACTTATATTTGCGCCAGGCTTTTCCACCGCGGATGTGGTTACGGATGTTTCTGGTCGTGGTGTTGGAATGGATGTGGTCAAGCGCAATATCGCAGCGCTCAACGGAACCGTTGAAATTGACTCGGCTGAAGGCTATGGCATGAAGGTTTCTGTGCGCTTGCCACTGACACTTGCCATCATGGACGGGATGTCTGTCGGTGTGGGAGGTGAGGTCTACATCCTTCCATTGTCGTCAGTCGTTGAGTCTTTTCAGGTCAAAGCGGATGCTGTAAGCACGGTTGGTCAAGGTTCGCAATTGGTCAAGGTCCGTGACGAATACATGCCGGTGATCGAGTTGGAAAAAATATTCCAGATTCCAAGGTTTGATTTTGAGAAGTCATGCGACATCATGGTTGTTGTCGAAGCGGATGGTAGCCGTGTCGCACTTCTGGTCGATGAGTTGTTGGGGCAGCAACAGGTTGTTGTTAAGAACCTTGAATCGAATTACCGCAAAGTTCCCAACGTATCTGGGGCAACGATTCTCGGCGATGGAAAGGTAGCTCTGATTTTGGATACAGGAGCTTTGGTTCGCCGGTCGCGGCATTGACTTCCAGCTATTGAAGGAGCGCAATATGGGCGTTATGGAAAAATTGGATGAGCTGACATCTTCTGATGCGCGGGAGTATTTGACCTTCCGGTTGGATCAGGAAGAGTACGGCATCGACATCCTAAAAGTTCAGGAGATTCGTGGCTATGAGCCTCCAACTAGGGTGGCAAATGCGCCAAATTTTATTAAGGGCGTGGTCAACTTGCGTGGCACGATCGTCCCAATTGTGGATATGCGGTTGAAATTCAGCTGCTCTAAGGCGGACTACAACTCGTTCACAGTTGTGATCATCTTGAATTTGAGGCAACGCATCGTTGGCATCGTAGTCGACTCTGTTAGCGATGTGATGGAGTTACCTGCAGAAAGCCTCAAGTCCGCACCGGATATTGATAGTGTGATCGATAGTGCTGCAGTTCTCGGGTTGGGTTCTTTGGGGGACCGCATGCTGATCTTGTTGGATATCGAGCGTCTGATGTCCGCACCTGACATGGGTTTGGTAGGTACGACTGATTGAAATCCCTGCCGGAGCTGAGATCCCATTTGGGCAACCCTGTGGTTTTGAGTTGATCATTGATAGACTTTCTCTGAAACGGAAATGAATGTGAGTTCGTCAGTGGGAATGCAAGGCCGTGAGTTTGCATGGACCGATGCGGATTTTGACCGAGTGCAGGCGATGATCTACAAGCGGGCTGGTATCAGTTTGCATGATGGGAAACATGCCATGGTTTACAGCCGCCTGTCTAGACGACTGCGTGAGACCGGGTATCAAAGCTTTCATGACTATCTTGGATGGCTTGAGTCTGCCGAGGGGCCAGAGTGGCAGGAGTTTGTCAATGCGTTGACGACAAATCTGACCTCTTTCTTTCGTGAGCACCATCATTTCGAGATCTTTGCTGATCTTCTAAAGTCAAAACCTTTGGGAACTCCCTGGCGTGTCTGGTGTAGTGCGGCTTCTACTGGAGAGGAACCCTATTCGATTGCGATGACTGCGCTGGATGTACTTGGGCAAAACCCCAAGTTCTTGCTCGCTGCCAGTGACATCGACTCAAAGGTCTTGGCGTCTGCAGCTCAAGGGGTTTATCGACTGGACGGGTTAAAAGGCATCGACACTAACAAAACCCAACGATTTTTTTTGCGTGGAAAAGGCGGAAATGATGGGATGGTCAGGGTAAAACCGGAACTTGCGAGAGTGATCGAGTTCTTGATGATAAATTTGATCAAAGATGACTGGCCGTTCAATGAACCATTTGACGTGGTGTTTTGCAGGAACGTGATGATCTACTTTGATGCGGAGACACAGCGCAAAGTACTTGAACGAATATTTCGGGTCATGAAACCTGGCGCGTTGTTGTTCGTAGGTCACGCCGAGAATTTCAGTGACTCCCGCGATATGTTTATCCTGAAAGGGAAGACGGTATATGAAAGACGTTAGTTAGGTTTTCCATAACGAGGCTACGCTAACCTGTTTTTGTTTTCACCGAATACAAGGTTTACATGAATTTCCCCCAAAATAATGTTGGATCCACCGCGTTTAGAGCCGCTGGGGGTGTTGTGCCGCCAGTCAAAGTTCTCGCGAATGGTCGTGCCTCAAGGGTCGATCAACTCAAAGCCCAACAACGGAAGCCCGGAGAAGCCTCCTTTTTTTACGCGGATCATCACTTTCAATACGATGCGGTAAAGGTCTTGCCGGGCGAATATTACGTCTCCAACGAAGATCTTGTGGTCATGACGGTTCTTGGGTCGTGTATCGCGGCATGTATTTGGGATGGTAAGGCGCGTACGGGTGGGATGAACCATTTCATGCTGCCTGACGGCGATGGAGGGGAAGGCTCTGGACGATATGGATCATTCGCCATGGAACTGCTAATCAATGAAATGTTCAAGCTTGGGGCAAGAAGGGAAACAATGCAAGCAAAGATATTTGGCGGTGCGCAGGTCATGGCTGGCTTCACGACGATGAACGTCGGAGAGCGAAATACCCAGTTTGTATTGGACTACCTGTCTACGGAGCGAATTCCGGTCGTATCGCAGGATGTCCTTGATATTCATCCTCGCAAGGTATGTTTCTTTCCGGTAACAGGCAAGGCGTTGGTAAAGAGGCTCGCACATTCGCACCCAGAAACATTGGCCGTTGAAGAGCGGCGGGGCAATGCGGCGAGCGTCGCAAAGTCAAACGCTGGCGGTTCGGTCGATCTATTCTGAGAGTGTCACGTGAAGAAGATCCGTGTTGTGGTTGTTGATGACTCCGCGTTGGTGCGAGGCCTACTGACAGAAATCATCAATCGGCAGAAGGATATGGAGTGTGTTGGCGCAGCCAATGATCCACTGGTCGCACGTGAAATGATTCGGGAACTCAATCCTGATGTAATCACACTGGATATTGAGATGCCTAAGATGGATGGCATAGATTTCTTGGCGAGGCTGATGCGTCTTCGTCCAATGCCGGTTGTGATGATCTCCACTCTGACCGAGCGCGGAGCTGAAGTCACCATGCGGGCGTTGGAGCTCGGAGCGGTGGATTTTGTCGCAAAGCCCAGGATTGGCTTGGCGGATGGCATCAACGAACTGGCAGGCCAAATTGTAGAAAAAGTTCGGGTAGCAGCTACTGCTCACATTCGCAGAGTTCCCCCACGAAGTATCTCTACCCCGGACGGAGCGCCTGGTCTGGTGCAGCGAACAGATCAAATATCACTGGCTAGGGTATCGACGGAGAAGCTTATTTGTATTGGGGCATCAACTGGTGGGACGGAGGCAATTAAGGAAATATTGATGCGCATGCCTGCCAACTCCCCGGGTATCGCTATCACCCAGCATATGCCACCCGGGTTTACGACTAGCTTTGCGGCTCGATTGAATACGCTATGCCAGATAACGGTGCAGGAGGCTGTAAATGGGGAGCGTGTTCTCCCAGGTCATGCATACATCGCTCCGGGCGGTAAGCAGTTCCGCATCGACAAGAGCGGGGCTAACTATGTATGCGTAGTGGAGGACACGGAGGCTGTGAATCGACACAAACCCTCGGTGGAAGTACTGTTCAAGTCTGCTGCGCGCGTTGTTGGACGCAACGCCTTTGGGATCATGTTGACAGGCATGGGGAATGATGGCGCCAAGGCGATGAGGGAAATGAAAGATGCCGGCAGCTATAACTACGTGCAAGACGAGGCTAGTTGCATCGTGTTTGGCATGCCTCGTGAGGCCATCATTCATGGCGCAGCAGACGAAGTACTCCCTTTGCTGGACATTGCAGGCGCATTGTTGATGAAACTTGGTGCAACCGCTGACCGCTATCGCGTATAGCTTTATTGATTCAAAGCCAAGAAATATCCTCAGTAACTCAAAAGTCATGCTATGATCGAAGGCTTCGCTGATTACGGCGAGCGGGAACTTCAGAGGCAAATAAAGCTTCAAAAAGTTTTCAAGAAGTTTGGCGAAAGTATAAAAACTGTGTCATAATTCAAGGCTTCGCTGATCACAGTGAAGCAAACGGAGAGAGTAAAAAATCTTCGGTTCATTAAAAATTTACAGCCGATAAGCGTGGGCGTTTGAAGGCGATTGCCAAGTTCTTCGGAACTAAGTCTTAATTGACTTACAAACGCTCATGAAGTAAAAAAGATATGAAATTCAGAAATGAAGTTCGTGTCGATTCCAATTTATGAGTTGCTCGAAAGAGCAAAAAATTCAAGATCGAACTATAGAGTTTGATCCTGGCTCAGATTGAACGCTGGCGGCATGCCATACACATGCAAGTCGAACGGCAGCACGGGAGCACTCCTGGTGGCGAGTGGCGAACGGGTGAGTAATATATCGGAACGTGCCCAGTCGTGGGGGATAACGCAGCGAAAGC
>CAINUX010000052.1 GCA_903853895.1 uncultured beta proteobacterium
CAATCGGCCAGTGCTTGCTCCGCCCGCTGAATGGTGGGCCAGATGGGCCACAACGTGTCGTCCAGGTCGAGCGTGATGGCCTTGATGCGCGCAATGTCCAGCATCACGGCTTCCAGTCACTCAGGCCAAACTTGCGCGACAAAATCGCATCAAAACGCCGGGACGACAGCAACAGCTTGAGCAGGGGAAACAGCGTGCTCCCCTTGCCACCACGCACTCGCACCGGTGGCGTGGCCTGCAGCAAGGCGTCCACCACCGGGATGACAAAGACCTCGGCCGCCGTCGCACCCACCTGTCCGGCTTGTGCGCGTGCATGGATGCCTTTTTCCACACCACGGTATAGCGAATCCGCCGGCAACTGGATGGCCGCTTCGGCATGCGCGCCAAAGCTGGACTGCACCCCGCCCGGCTGCACCGTGACCACCTGGATGCCAAACGGCGCAACCTCCATCCGCAAGGCGTCGCTCAGGGCGTGCAGCGCCGCCTTGCTGGAGCAATAAGCCCCGGCAAATGGCGTGGTGAAGAGTCCCACAATGCTGCCAGTGTTCGCAATGACGGGCCCCGACGTTCGGCCGGAACCACCGTTGGCCGCAGCGCGCAGCAGGGGCAAGGCGGCACGGGTCACGGCCATGGGGGCAATCACATTGGTTTCATACTGGCGGCGCAAATCGTCGCGTGTCAAATCAAGCACGGCCCCCACCTGCGAAAAGCCGGCGTTGTTGACCAGCACGTCAAGCCGGCCCTGCTCGCTATGCACGACGGCAAAGGCCGCTGCAATGCTGGCATCGTCGTTCACGTCCAGTGCCAGCGTGCGCAAGCCGGCCTGCTGCAGGCTTGCCAGACTTTCCAGACGCCGCGCCGTGGCATAGACCGTGTGGCCCCGTTGATGAAACTCGCGCGCCAGCGCGGCGCCTATGCCGCTGGAACAGCCGGTGATCAGAATGCATTGGGTCATGGTGCGTGCAGCGCCCGCGCATGGTGGGCAATGTGTTCGTGGATGAAGCTGGCAATAAAGTAATAGCTGTGGTCGTACCCGGGGCGCATGCGCAACTGCAGCGGATGCCCTGCCGCCGCACAGGCCTGGCTGAGCAAATGGGGCTTGAGTTGCACGGACAGAAATTCATCCGCCTCGCCTTGGTCTATCAGTAGCGGCAAGCGCTCCGTGGCCGAGCGCACCAGTTCGCAAGCATCCCACGCCTGCCAGGCCGAACGGTCTTGACCCAGGTAGGCGCCCAGCGCCTTCTCGCCCCACGGCACCTGACTGGGCGCCACGATGGGAGAGAACGCAGAGACACTGCGGTAGCGCCCTGGATTTTTGATCGCACAAACCAGCGCGCCGTGCCCACCCATCGAGTGCCCGCTGATGGAGCGCGCCTTGCTGGCGGCGAAGTGCGCTTCGATCAGGTCTGGCAACTCCTGCACCACGTAGTCATACATGCGGTAGTGCGCCGCCCATGGGGCTTGAACGGCGTTGACATAAAAGCCCGCACCCTGGCCCAGGTCGTAGCTCTTGGCTTCGTCGGCAACACCCTCGCCGCGGGGACTGGTGTCCGGCGCCACCAGGACCAGGCCGTGTTCAGCCGCATAGCGTTGGGCCCCGGCCTTGGTGACAAAGTTCTGTTCGGTGCAGGTCAGGCCCGAGAGCCAATAAAGCACCGGGCACGGTCCCGCCAACGCCTGCGGTGGCAGGTAAATGGCGAAGCGCATCTGGCACCCTAGCGTGGCCGATGCGTGGGACCAGACTTCTTGTCGTCCGCCAAAGCAGGCGTGCTGTTCAACGCGTTCCATGGACATGTCTTGCGCTTCAAAAGTGAATCACGGTGCGAATCGACTTGCCTGCGTGCATCAGGTCAAAGGCCTCATTGATGCGCTCCAGCGGCATGGTATGCGTGATGAACGGATCAAGCTGAATCTCGCCGCGCATGGCGTCTTCCACCATGCCGGGCAATTGGGTGCGTCCCTTCACACCACCAAAAGCACTACCGCGCCAGACCCGCCCTGTCACCAGCTGGAAAGGGCGTGTGGAGATTTCCTGCCCCGCGCCCGCCACGCCAATGATGACGCTCTCGCCCCAACCCTTGTGGCAGCACTCCAGCGCGGCGCGCATTACGTGCACGTTGCCAATGCACTCAAAGCTGAAGTCCACGCCGCCATCGGTCATCTCGACGATGACATCCTGAATCGGCTTGTCGAAGTCCTTGGGGTTGATGCAATCCGTCGCACCCATCACTTTGGCCAACCCGAATTTGTCGGCATTCAGATCGATGCCGATGATGCGCCCCGCCTTGGCCTGTCGCGCACCCTGGATCACCGCAAGCCCTATGCCGCCCAGACCAAACACGGCCACGGTGTCGCCTTCCTTGACCTTGGCCGTGTTGTGCACGGCTCCAATACCCGTGGTAACGCCACAGCCCAACAGGCACACCTTTTCCAGCGGTGCTGCAGGGTTGATCTTGGCCAATGCAATTTCTGGCACCACTGTGTATTCGCTGAAGGTGCTGGTGCCCATGTAGTGGTAGATAGGCTTGCCTTGGTACGAGAAGCGAGTGGTGCCGTCGGGCATCAACCCCTTGCCCTGGGTGGCGCGAATCTTCTGGCACAGATTGGTCTTGCCGGACTTGCAAAACTTGCACTCGCGGCATTCGGCGGTGTACAGCGGAATGACATGGTCACCGGCTTGCAGACTGGTCACGCCCGCGCCCACTTCCACCACGATGCCACCGCCCTCGTGCCCCAGCACCGCCGGAAAAATGCCTTCAGGGTCATCACCACTGAGCGTAAACGCGTCGGTGTGGCAGACGCCGGTGTGCGTGATGCGCACCAGCACCTCGCCAGCCTGGGGCGGTGCCACATCGATCTCGACAATTTGAAGGGGTTGGCCTGCGGCAAAAGCAACAGCAGCTCTGGATTTCATCGGTTGTTTCCTGGTGACGTATTGGAGATTGGTGACCAGTATCGCACCCCCGAAATCACCTCAGAAACGAAAAAGGGCACCAGGTTTCTCTGGCGCCCCCAAACCGACCAACAGTTTGAATCAGCTTACTTGGTCGCAGCGTCCGCTGGCTTAGCGGCAGTCTTTGCAGCAGCCTTGTTAGTGCGGCTGTGCTTGACTTTCTTGGCTGTCGGTTTTGCCGTCGTGGCAGTGTCGGTAGACATGGCAGCGGGCATAGCGGCAGCAGGCGCCGTGGTTGCCGCTAGAGCGGGTGCAGGTGCGGGCTTGGCAGCAGCAACAGGTGATTGTGCAAAGGACGCAACTGCCAGGCCGGACAGAACAGTAGCGGCGATCAGGGACTTGATATTCAACATGGTTTAGTACTCACTCATTCACAACAGTCGCATAAGCTCCGACCGTCTCGAGCGGCCCAACTTATTCGCTGGGCTTGCAAATACAACGCGGGGTTTTCTGGTGGAGTTGACGGCGCTTACTTTTGTTTACGAATCAGGCAATCGTCTGCTTTGCCCTCATGGGATCAAAACGATGCGGCCCAGGGCCTTACCGGACTGCAGGTACTCCATCGCGTCTACTGC
>CAINUX010000053.1 GCA_903853895.1 uncultured beta proteobacterium
CTCCGACTCCACCACTGCAACGACTTCCGGTGTCAGGCGGTAGAAGCTGGCGTCGGTGCCATAGGCCAGACGCCGCAGCGGGTCGGTGATGACCTGGCGCGCGGGCAAAACGCCTGCGAGTGCGTTCGTCAGATCAGTCATGCTTGCGCTCCTTGAGCAGATCGCGCAAGCGTTTGGGGGCCGGTACCAGCGGGACACGGCTGCGCGTCCAGGCGCCCTGGTCGCTCGGCGACAAAGCACGTCCCCGGCTCATGAACCAGGATGCCATCCGGTACAGCCCCAGGCGGCTGTAGACCTGTGCCCAGACGCCCCAAATCGTGCTGTCGGTGACGGTGCGCGCCGCGCCGCTACCCCGAAGCGTTGCGTCTTCACTTTCGGGCTTGGCCATGGCCTCGTTGCGCAGTCGAACCAGAATGGCGGGAATAGGAATTTTGACCGGACACACCTCAGCGCAGGCACCGCACAGCGTAGACGCAAAGGCCAGGGGATAGGTGGACTCCAGGCCCAGCATGTGGGGCGAGATGATGGCTCCAATGGGCCCGGGATAGGTGGTGCCATAGGCATGTCCTCCAATACGCGCGTACACCGGGCAGTGGTTCATGCACGCCCCGCAGCGTATGCACTGCAGGGTTGCGCGCAGCTCCTCGTCGGCATAGGCCTGGGTACGGCCGTTGTCGAGCAAGATCAGGTGCACTTCGTCGGGTCCGTCTTTCTCATGCGGCTGGCGTGGCGCACTGATCATATTCACGTAGGTCGTGATGTTCTGCCCCGTGGCCGAGCGCGGCAGCAAGCTCAGCAGGGGGACCACGTGGTCCAGTTTCTCCACCACTTTTTCTATGCCTGTGATGGCGATGTGCACACGTGGCACCGTGGTGCACAGGCGTCCATTGCCCTCGTTTTCTACCAGGCACAGCGTGCCGGTTTCTGCGACGGCGAAGTTCACACCCGACAGACCGATGTCGGCGGCAGCAAACTTGGCGCGCAGCACGCGCCGGCCAATGGCAATCAGCGCGTCCACGTCGTCGGTATAGCCCACACCAGGTATTTCCTTGGCGAACAGCGCAGCGATTTCCTGTTTGGTTTTGTGAATCGCGGGCATGATGATGTGTGAAGGTGCTTCACCCGCCAGCTGGACGATGTACTCGCCCATGTCGGACTCCATGGCCTCGATGCCAGCGGCTTCCATCGCATGGTTGAAACCTACTTCCTCGCTGACCATGGACTTGCCTTTGATGACAGTGCGGGCGTTCACACGCTGGGCAATGCCCAGTGCAATCGCGTTGGCCTCATCGGCGTTTTGCGCCCAATGCACTTGCACGCCACGCGCGGTGAGGTTTTGTTCCAACTGCTCCAGCAATCTGGGCAAGTTGGCCAGGCTATAGCGGCGGATCGACGCGCCCAGCTCGCGCAGTCCCTGCAATTCTTCCTGGTCCGGGAACTGGCCTCGGCGTTTGGCCTGCAAAAAGTCCATGGCGCCGCGAAAATTCTTGCGCTGAGCCGGGTCATTCAATACGGCGCGACTGCGCTCCTTGAAATCGTCCATCGCGTGGATAGGAATCACCTTGGTCATGCCGTTTCTCCCTTGCCGTGGCGCAGCAAGACCACCAGCTCGCGAGGGCCGTGCGCGCCGTAGGCCAACGTCTGCTGAATGTCCGCTGTCTTGGAAGGGCCGCTGATGAGCAGCGCGTTGGTGGGCATACCACTGGCCCAGCCTTCGGCTGTAAAGGCGCTGTGCATGTCAGCGTGGATCGTGGCGGCATCGAGCAGAACAAAGTGAATGGGCGGCACCAGCGACATAAGCCGCGGCTCCGACGCGTCTGGCCAGAGGATCAGGCTGCCGGTTTCTGCGATGGCGCTTCTGGCCAGCGTGAATGATGCGTCCATGGTGTCGAACAGATCCAGGCGCCACACGCTGATGGGCTGGATGTAGCGATGCAATTCCAACTGTTCAGACGGACTCGCCTGACGCCGGCTGTGGCGTGCTTCGAGCTCGGCGCCGTGCAATGTGTCGGCGCCAATGAGCAGTTTGTGTACGCCCTTGGCAATGGCCAGTTGCATGAGCAGGTCCGCCCAGTCGCTGTCTGTGGTGTCGCGCACCTCCGTCTTCACTGCCTCCATGGCGGCGCGAAAGCGGGTCACGCGTTGTAGCTGACGTTCGTCGCGGCGATGCGCGTCATACCAGGACTTGACATCGGGCAGGGCTGGCGGGCTTGCAATGGTCGTGGAACGCAGGCGCTCCAGAATGGCTTGGCGGGCGCTCATACGGATTGCGCGCTGGTGCGCTTCCACAAAAAGGTTGCGAGATGATCACCCGGCAGCGATACCGTGCTGTGACCGGCAATTTCGTCCTGCTTCGCCGCACGACCCGTGATATTGAGCAGGCAGCCGCAGTCGGCGCTGATGACTCGCTCTGCGCCGCTGTCCCGGATACTGGCCACCTTGTCGGTCACGATGGCCTCGGAGATGTCCGGATAGCGCATGGCGAAGGTTCCGCCGAAGCCGCAGCACTCTTCCACTCTGGCCTGCTCGACAACCTTGACCTGCGCCAGGCTATCCAGCAAGGCTGCACTGGTCTCGTGGGAGCCCATTTCGCGCCTGGCATGACAAGAAGTGTGCAGGGCCACCGTACAAGACGCGCCCAGGTCCTCATGGGCGAAATTCACTACATGCACCAAAAACTCGCTCAACTCAAACACGCGTTCAGACAGGGAAACGGCGCGGGCGTGCAATGCGGGGTCATCGGCAAAGAGATGCGGATAGTGCATTCGCATCATGCCTCCACACGAGCCCGACGGGACCACGATGGGCCAGTCTTCTGTGAACAGGTTGAGCTGTTGCAGCGCCACGGCACGCGCCTCATCGGGGAAACCACTGCTGTGGGCTGGCTGTCCGCAGCAAGTCTGTTGCTCCAGGTAATGCACCTTGATGCCCTCGCGCTCGAGCAAATTCACCGTGTCCAGGCCCGCCTGGGGCGTGAACTGATCGATCAGGCAGGTGGAAAAAAGATAGACATCTGCCGGTTTGGGGGGATACCGCCGGACACGTGGGGCGTTGGACTCATGCTGCATTTTCAACCTTTTGGTAAAGTGGTAATACCATGTTCCAAATTGTAAAAATTGCCGGCAAATGTGACATAGGTGTTTTCCCCTAATTCAAGAGTACTACTGGGCTGCGATGGGTTACTATTAAGTGGTCTTACCACTTTTCCCCTATGCCTCAACTCCGCCCCCTCGCGATCCGCCTGGCCGACACGGTCGCCGCCGAACTTGAAAAACGCATCCTCGAAGGCTCGCTCAAGCCCGGCGATCGTCTACCCGCAGAGCGCAACCTCGCGCTGGACCTAGGCGTCTCGCGACCGTCATTGCGCGAAGCGATTCAGAAGCTGGTTTCAAAAGGCTTGCTAAGTACGCGACATGGCGGCGGCACTTGGGTTACCGATCGTCTGGAGGCGCATTTCGCCGATCCCTGGCAGGATATGGTCAAAGGCCATCCCATGCTGCACCGCGACCTGTTGGAATTTCGCCAAATGCTCGAAAGCGAGGCAGCTCAACTTGCTGCTGACCGTGCCACCGATGTTGATATTCGCCGCCTCGATGCGTCGTACGCGAAACTTGAAGAGGCCTATTCCGGTGACAACCTCGCAGCATGCATTGATGCGGATGTCGCGTTTCACCAGACCATCGCAGAGACCGCGCACAACGTGTTGATCGGACACCTGAGCGCCAGTTTGATGCGGGTTATCCATGGGCACGTGTCGAACAATCTGGAGCATCTGCATGGGCGTCCGCAGCGTTGGGACCAGTTACAGACTCAGCACCGCGCCATCTGGCAGGCGATCCGTGCAAGCAAGCCGCAAGAAGCGGCCCAGGCGGCACGGGGCCATATTGAGTTCGTGCGACAGAGCATGGATGACAATGCCCGGGAAGCAGAGCGCCGCCAAAGCGCCATGCGACGTGCGGGTGATCTGGAACCCCGCCTGTAACGCGCAGCCGTCTCACAGCCATACATCACGTTGAATCGTCCCCGTCGCAAACGGGGGGCAGGGGGCGGGTAAAATCAAAAGGTCGATTTTTACCCCTGCATTTCCATTGTTTTACCAATTGGAAACAGCCCACTTTTCCAGGCCACACCAGTGACACTGCATATCACCCAATTCGAGGGCAGCAATGCCCTGAGCAGCTTCCGCGTTCAACAACTTTTGCCTGCGTTGCAGGGCATCCACGAGAAGATTGCTGCCGTCTCGGCGCGTTTTGTGCATCTGGTCGCCAGCGACTCAGCACCGGATGCCGCGTTGAGCGCCCAACTGACGGCCCTGCTTACGTATGGCGACCCCTACACCGGCCCTTTGGCCGGCCCGCTGATCGTGGTCTCGCCCCGTCTGGGCACGGTGTCGCCCTGGGCCTCCAAGGCCACCGACATCGCCCACAACTGCGGCCTGGCGGTGCACCGTATCGAGCGCCTGGTGGAATATCGTCTGACGCTCAAGAACGGTCTGCTGAGCAAGACCGCGCTCAGTACCGAGCAACTGGAGCAGGTCGCTGCCCTGTTGCACGACCGCATGACCGAGAGCGCCATGCTGGATCGTGCGCATGCCCTAGGCCTGTTTGGCGCCCTGCAGGCCGCGCCCATGGACCACGTGGATGTGTTGGCTGGTGGCAAGGCCGCTCTGATCGAGGCGAACACGAAGTTCGGCTTGGCCCTGGCGGCCGACGAGATCGACTACCTGGTCAACGCCTTCATCACATTGGGCCGCAACCCCACGGACGTCGAGTTGATGATGTTTGCCCAGGCCAACAGCGAGCATTGCCGCCACAAGATTTTCAACGCCCAGTTCACCATCGACGGTGTGGCGCAGGACCAAAGCATGTTCGGCATGATTCGCCACACGCACCAGACCAACCCGCAGCACATGCTGGTGGCGTATTCGGATAACGCCTCGGTCATGGAAGGCGTTCTGGTCGAAAGGTTTGTAGCAAAAGCCGCCGCTAGCCCTCGTGGAATAAGCGCAGCGCGCTATGAAAAACATAGTGAAACGAATCACATCCTGATGAAGGTGGAAACCCACAACCACCCCACGGCCATCAGCCCGTTCCCCGGCGCCTCCACCTGCGCGGGCGGCGAGATCCGTGACGAGGGCGCCAC
>CAINUX010000054.1 GCA_903853895.1 uncultured beta proteobacterium
ACAAAGCGTTGTGGTCCAGTTCGATCACAAGGGGTTCACCCTCGCCACCGTAGACGATACCGGGTGTGCGACCCGAATTGCGGAGACGGCGGCTCGCACCCGTACCCTGCTTGGCGCGCTCAAAAGCGACAAATTTCATAAATTACTCCTGAAGGAATCCACCGCGACCAGTGCGACTCCGGTTTAACAAAAGCGCTGAATCGCTGCCCTATGCAGCGTGCGCTTGCTTTTTGTCTTGATCAAGACCTCTTAGAAGAGGTTCTCCTGATCTGAGAACAAACTCATGACCGACTCACCCTTGGCAATGCGCTGAATCGTTTCGGCGATCAGCGGAGCCACGGTGAGCTGGCGAATTTTTTGGCATCCTGCAGCGGCTGCGCTGAGGGGAATGGTATTGGTCACCACGACCTCGTCCAGAGCGCCACCGTTGGCAATGCGCTCGATGGCGGGGCCGGAAAAAATGGGGTGGGTGCAATAGGCGTACACCTTTTTGGCGCCGCGCTCCTTGAGCACTTCAGCGGCTTTTACCAGCGTACCAGCAGTGTCAATCATGTCGTCCATGATGACGCAATTGCGACCGTCAATTTCGCCGATGACGTGCATCACTTCGGACACGTTGGCCTTGGGGCGGCGCTTGTCGATGATGGCCAGATCACAGCCGAGCTGCTTGGCTAGTGCCCTGGCGCGAACCACGCCTCCCACGTCGGGCGAGACCACGATCAGGTCTTCGTAATTTTTCTGGCGCAGATCACCCAGCAGCACGGGGGAGGCATAGATGTTGTCCACCGGGATGTCAAAAAATCCCTGAATCTGGTCGGCGTGCAGGTCCATGGTCAGCACGCGCGCGACACCCACGGCCTGCAGCATGTTGGCCACCACCTTGGCCGTAATGGGCACGCGGGTTGAACGCGGGCGACGATCCTGGCGGGCGTAGCCAAAGTACGGGATCACCGCGCTGATGCGCTCGGCCGATGCGCGCTTGAGCGCGTCCACCATGATGAGCAGTTCCATCAGGTTTTCATTGGTGGGCGCGCAGGTGCTTTGCACCACAAAGACGTCGCGGGCCCGCACGTTCTGGTTGATTTCTACCGTGACTTCGCCATCGGAGAAGCGACCGACGGTTGCCGCACCGAGCGAGATGCCCAAGTGGCGTGCAATGTCAGCGGCCATGCCCGGGTTGGCATTGCCGGTGAAAACCATGAAATCGGGGGGAGGTGAAGCCTGCATGCGGGTTCCAGCGAGTAGAGTAGGTTTATGCCTGTACGTTGCGCGCTGTGACCGGATCAGTCCCGGTCAACAGATTTGGCAGGGGAAGAAGGACTCGAACCTTCGCATGCTGGAATCAAAATCCAGTGCCTTAACCAACTTGGCGACTCCCCTACACAGGTTGACAGCTAAAAGCTGCCCACCGCTAAACCGTCATTGTCCCATCGCTGGTTGCCCAACCCATCAGGGGATGAACATCCATATTGCTGCACAACCTGACTTGCCAGGCGCTCGGCGCACTCGACACATCAATACCATGCAGCAGTTGCGCAAACACCGCGCTTCCAGAGCCAGTCATCCGTCCATTGAGCCCCTGCGACTTCAGCCACTCAAGGGCTTGGGTTACATCCGGACACAACCTCTGGGCAACGGCCTGCAAGTCGTTACGGCCATAACTAAATAGGGATCCGTGTGCGTCTGCAGCGAAGCCTGAAATTATAGCAGTTTCTGAGTCCCGCTTCAACGCAGGGTCTGAAAAAATTAGCTGGGTTTGCAGCCCCGTGTCCGGCTTGACCACCACAAAGCGTTCGTGGGGCAATGCAATGGGCGTGAGTTTTTCTCCAATGCCTTCGACCCAGGCGTGCTGCCCACTCAGGAAAAAAGGCACGTCCGCACCCAATGACAGGCCCATGCGGGCCAGCGTCTGCAGCGGCAGGTTCAACTTCCACAGACGGTTCAGTGCCAGCAGGGTGGACGCGGCGTCGGACGATCCACCACCCATGCCCGCCTGCGCCGGGATCGACTTGGCAATACCGATGTGCGCACCCAACGGGCAATTGGCGGCATGTTGCAACATCCGGGCGGCCCGCACGACCAAGTCGTCGGCTGGCAGGGCCCAACTGAGGTCTTCGCGGCTGATCTGGCCATCGGCGCGCACACTGAAATGCAGTGTGTCGCACCAGTCGATCAGCATGAACACCGACTGCAGCAGGTGGTACCCGTCCGCACGGCGACCTGTGATGTGTAAAAACAGGTTGAGCTTGGCGGGGGCGGGTACGTCGTAGAGCGACTGCATGCAAAGATTATCCCGTGTGCTCAGCGATCGAGAATGATCTTGAGCAGGGCCGGCGTTTCTGGCTCCAAGCGTTGGGCCGTGAGGCGTCCGTCCGGTAACGCACGCAAATCCACGTCCCAGCCAGGGGTTGCAGGTGAACGGCCCTGGAGCCATTCAAACAGGCTCGCCACCGGCAGCACAGCCCCTGTGGTGTGGAGTGTCAGGGCGTCCATCGATTCAAAGTGCTGCGGTTCGCCCGTTGTTTGCAACCGCGCACCATTCGTGCCCCATTGCAGCCGCGCCAGAGTGCTCCCAAGTGGACTGAAGAATGACAGGCTTCCATTGACGGCATCGCCTTGCAGTTCAAAATCGGCTGAGAACGCCTGCACCGGGGTGCTGTCGACCTTGAGTGACAGGCGGCCTTGCCAATGCAAGGACTGTACGGCATCGGGGTCTTTAACCCTTGTATTACTTGCACAGCCTACTATAAAAATAATAGCAAATGTCAAGGCCAACCATAGGCCGGAACGATAGCAGGCACTCACGGTGTACCACGCAGGCGCCGTATGGTCTCGCGCAGGGTTTCGTTTTGAGGGTTCAGACCCACTCCTTGTTTCCAGATCGCGCTGGCCTGCTCGCGCTCCCCCACGGCCCACAGTACTTCGCCCAGGTGGGCAGCTATCTCTGCGTCTGGGCGGGCCTGGAATGCATTCTTCAACAAACGCAGGGCCTCCGCAGTGTTGCCGGAGCGGAACTCTACCCAGGCGAGGCTGTCAGCAATAAATGGATCGTCGGGCGCATACGTCAATGCGCGATTGATGAGCGCCCGTGCCTCTGCCAAGCGGATGTTGCGATCCGCCAGTGAGTAGCCCAGGGCGTTGTAGGCGTGGTGGTAGTCAGGTTTGGCGTCCATGACTCGGCGCAACAGGCCTTCCATTTCGTCGGTCTTGCCCAGGCGTTCGGCCATCATGGCCAGGTCATACACCACGTCGATGTCGTCCGGATAGCGGGCTGCTGCATCCGTCAGTACCTGATAGGCCGCAGCATACTGGCGGCTTTCACGCAGGATTTGCACCTCGGCCTGGATTTTGTCCAGCGCGTCCGAAGGCTGCAACTCTGGCACACCACGAATGGCCGCACGGGCTTCATCCACTTTTCCTTCACGCACCAAAATCATGGCATAGCGCCTCTGAACTCGCAGCGCGTCCTTGGGGCTGTCAATCTTGTTCAAATAGGCCTTGGCGTCGTCGAGACGTTGCCCTTGCTCTGCGACCTGTGCCAACAGCAAGTAGGCCTGGACCAAACCGCGCCCCATCGTGACCGGTTGGCCCGCATCGGCGGGTGGCGCCGGATTCAACGCAATGTAGTTTTTGAGTGAGTTCTCGGAAACGGCCAACTTGGAGTCTTGGAGCTCAAGCGATCCACGAAGCAGCCAGGCTTCCGGAAAATCCGGTTTCTCGGTGGTCAACAGCTGCATTTGTTTGTAGGCTTCAGCGTACCGCTGTGCGCTGATTTCATGGCGCGCATACGCCATGCGCAGGTCTGGGGTCGGTTTTCCGGCCAGGTATCGGTTGACGATCGATGCCGCCTGCGGGATTTTGTATTCCAGTAGCGCGATGGCTAACAAAACGGGTTCTTCCGCATCGGCGTTGAGTGCGGCACCGCGTCGGGCTGCGTCCGTGGCGCCATCCATGTCCTGCGCCTGCAGACGCATCGTGCCTACTGCCGCCCAGGCCGCGGCACCGGTTGTGCGATTGACTAGTTCGGCGAGCAGGGTCTTTTCGACCACCGTGGCCGAGAGCTTCTTGTCGGCAATTCGGGCAAAGTAGCGTGGAAGCTGGGTGATGGCAGCCACCCGTTCGGCTGTAGTCAGTGCCGCCAACTCGCGCTTCAGTGGCTCCTGCGTCTCGGCAATCCGGTTTAAGCCCAGCAGAATCTGGAGTTGGTAGCGATTGGCTTCTCGCGACGACGGGTATGCGCGAGCCCAGGCCTGCGCAGCCTCCAGGGCAGACTCGCCACTGCGTCCATGCAACGCGAGTTCAACCGCGCGCTCGTAGAGTCGCGGTGAATTGGCTTTGCGCGCGGCATCGAGCATATAGGCGTACGCCGAACTGTTGTCTCCACCCTGAGCCGTCATTTCACTGACCAACAACTGGTAGAACAATTCACCGTCCAGGTTGGAGTTGACTGGACCATCCGTCTTGGGGGGGGCTCCCAGCGCAGAGCCGCAAACGCATGCCGCGGCTAGGGTCAAGAGAAGAAGTCGTTGGATTCGTGCCATCGGACCATAATAATCCAAGCTGGAGATCCCCCACACCATGCCTGAATTGCCAGAAGTTGAAGTGACCCGTTTGAGTTTTGCTGACCGCATTGCGGGCGCGCAGATTCTGGCTGTTCGCTTGGGCAAACCCTTGCGCTGGCCCTTGCATGGTGACCCTGAGGCATTGACGGGCCGCTGTGTTTTGGGGGTACGCCGGCGCGGCAAGTACCTGCTGGTGGATTTGGATCAAGGCCTGCTCTTGTTGCATCTGGGCATGTCAGGCAGTCTTTCGTTTTCGCTACATCCCACCGAGCCTGGCAAACATGACCATTTCGACTTGCGCACCAGTCAGGGCGTTTTGCGGTTGAATGACCCCAGGCGTTTTGGTGCCGTAGTCTTGGTGTCTGGCGAGGAAGATGCGGTGGCCCAAAAGCTGCTCGGCAAGCTCGGAATGGAGCCCCTGGATGCCGGATTTGATCCCCTGCGGTTCCGCCAAGGGCTGCTCCAGCGCAAGGCTCCGATCAAGCAGGTGTTGCTCGCAGGCGACGTTGTCGTGGGAGTTGGAAACATCTATGCTTCCGAGGTCCTGTTTCTGGCTGGCATTCGCCCAACGACGCCTGCCATGCGCCTGAGTCGGCCACGGGTCAAGAAATTACACCAGGCGATTTGCGATGTGCTGGCGCGCGCCGTGAAGCGCGGTGGCAGCACGCTGCAAAATTTTTCCAACGCGGACGGCGAGGCGGGACATTTTCAGCTCGATGCCATGGTCTACGGGCGTGGCGGAATGGAATGCAAAGTGTGCGCAACACCGATACGGGCGATCAGGCAGGGGCAGCGCACTACCTTTTTCTGTGCCAAGTGCCAAAAAACCTGAGTCGCTTGTCGGACCGCAGTGCTATATTGAGCGGCTAGACGGGGGGACACTTGACTACTTCATTTAACGAACAGTTTGACCAGCTTGGTACGTGGAGGCGTGAATTCGGCCTGCGCTTGAAGTTGCTCGCCGAGTGGATGAAGGACAACGAGCTGCTGGACGCAGCGGTGGACGAACGTTTGAGGCGTCTGGGTACGCAGGTACGGTCCGACAAGGTAATGGTGGCCTTTGTCGCGGAGTTTTCCCGCGGCAAGTCCGAGATGATCAACGCGGTGTTTTTCGCCGGCTATGGTCGTCGCATCATGCCAGCCAGTGCCGGTCGCACCACCATGTGCCCGACCGAAATGGGCTACGACGCCGATGTGCCCCCGTGCCTGCGTTTGTTGCCCATTGAGACCCGGTTGCAGCCCCAGGCGCTCATGGAGTGGCGCATGGTGCCCGAAAAATGGACGCGGATTGATCTGGATGTGAACAATCCGCAACAGTTGGCGTCTGCCCTGGAAAAGGTGGCAGAGACCCGCAAAGTGACGCAGGACGAAGCCCGCGCCCTGGGTTTTTGGCACAACCAGGCTCCTGATGACAATCCGTTGCTTGATGCCCAGGGCATGGTGGAAGTACCCAAGTGGCGCCACGCCCTGATCAATATTGCCCACCCTTTGCTCAAGCAGGGTCTGGTGATTCTGGATACGCCAGGCCTTAACGCGATTGGTGCCGAGCCGGAGTTGACCGTTAGTCTGATCCCGCAGGCCCATGCCGTAGTTTTCATTTTGGGTGCCGATACCGGAGTCACCAAGTCAGACTTGGCGATTTGGCGAGAGCACCTGATCACCGAGTCGGGTGACACCGATGCGCGCCTGGTGGTTCTGAACAAGATCGACACGCTGTGGGACGACCTTAGCTCGCCCGCTCAAATTCAGGCCCAAATTGACCGTCAGAAGGTCAGCACCGCAGAAATATTGGGAATTCCACAAGACCGCGTGATTGCCGTGTCGGCCCAAAAGGGTCTCGTGGCAAAGGTCACTGACGATGACGAGCTGCTACAGCGCAGTTGCCTGCCGGTGCTGGAGGATGCACTGGGCCGCGGCATGATGGGTAAGCGCCAACGTATTCTGAGCGAAGCCATGGCGTCAGGCATCACGGACTTGCGTGCCGAAACCGGCCGCGTCATCAACATCCGCAAGCGTGACCTGACCGAGCAGATGATGGAGCTGAAGGGTCTGCAGGGCAAGAACGCGGCGGTGATCAAGCATATGCGTTCGCGCATTTCACAGGAGCAGGCCGAGTTCGATCTAGGCGGAGCCAAGATCCACGCCGTGCGGTCGGTGCACCTGAAGCTGTTACGCGAAGTGTTCAGCATCTTAGGCTCAACTGCTTTGAAGAAGGAAATGGCGCAGTTGACTGCAACCCTGCTGCAAAAGGGCCTCAAGCTAGGCGTCAAGCGTGCCTATGGTGAGACCTTTGACCGGTTGCGGGCCAATTTGCAACGCGTTCAAACCCTGTGTGGTGAGATTCAGTCCATGCTGGCAGCGTCTTTTCGCCAGCTCAATGGGGAACATGGTTTTTCGCTGCAAGCGCCTACCGAACCACAGATGGCCCAGTACCTGACCGATCTGGACATGGTGGAACGCAGCCATGTGCAGTACCTGGGTATTGGCAACGCATTCAAGTTGGCACAACCCGAGTTTGCGGACCGTTTGGTGCGTGCACTGTCCACCCGATTGCGCGGCATCCACGAAACGGCCTTGGGTGATGTGGAGTTATGGAGCAAGTCGGCGGCGGCCCAGCTTGACGCGCAATTGCGTGAGCGCCGGCGCAACTTCAGCCGCCGTATTGAAGCCATAGACCGCATCCAGCAGGCTGCAGGCGGTCTGGAGGACCGTATCCAGGACGTGGACCAGCAGGAAGCTGCGCTAAGCCAGATTGAGCTCAAACTGATTGAACTAACCGACTACCTGATCGCAGCCCACAGGCCCGCCGGTACGCCGATCGACATCGCATTCGCTTGACCAGTCCGTTGGACCGCGCGCCATCGAGGGCACCAGACGCCTTTGCCGAGCGGGTGGTGGCCTGGCAAGCGGCGCACGGGCGCAACGACTTGCCGTGGCAAAACACCCAGGACCCCTACCGTGTGTGGCTGTCCGAAATCATGCTGCAACAGACGCAGGTGGTGACGGTGCGCAGCTACTTTGCCCGTTTTCTGGAGCGCTTCCCCGACGTAACTGTGCTGGCCTCGGCGAGCCTGGATGATGTCCTGGGTCTATGGAGCGGCTTGGGCTACTACAGCCGTGCGCGCAATCTGCACCGCTGTGCGCAGCACATCATGGAGTGCCATAGTGGCGTATTTCCGGCTACCGCAGAGCTACTGGAGACCTTGCCCGGCATCGGACGATCCACGGCGGCGGCCATCGCTTCGCTGTGTTTTGGCGAGCGGGTGGCTATCCTGGATGCCAACGTGAAACGGGTGGTTACCCGAGTGTTGGGCTTTGATGCAGACCTGGCCCAGGGAGCCCACGTGCGGGCCCTGTGGGACGCCGCCACGCAGCTTTTGCCAACCGGCAAAGCGGCATCAGGCGCAATGGCCCGCTATACCCAGGGCATGATGGATCTCGGTGCAACCGTGTGCCTACCCAAGAGTCCTGATTGCGCGGCCTGCCCTGTGCGTGTGGATTGTGTGGCGGGCGCGGCGGGGGACCCGCAACGTTACCCGGTACGCACCCGCAAACTCAAGCGCAGCAGCCAGTCCATCTGGTTGCTGTGGGCGCAGTGTGACGAAGGTGCGGTGTGGCTGGACAAGCGGCCCACACCGGGGGTCTGGGCCGGGCTGCACTGCCTGCCTTTGTTTGACAGTGAAGAGTCGTTGAAGGATGCTGTGCCCCAGCCGTTAAAGGCCAGTCTTAGGGTATTGCCAGTGTTCACGCATGTGCTGACCCACAAGGACCTGTATCTACACACCTGGCGGTTGGACGTTGCGGATCGGTCAGTCGTATGGGATGCCGGTCGGTGGATAGATGCAGGCGCGTGGCCCCAAGTGGGTTTGCCGGCTCCCATTCGCAAGCTGCTGGAACAGGGCATTCGTGTCTGACCACTGCCAATCAGACCGCGTCGATTTCCCGGTGTCGTTTCAGCGTGACCCACTCGGACCCAAAGCGCTGGGCCAGACGCTCGACCAGATAGACCGACCGGTGCTGCCCCCCGGTGCATCCGATGGCAACGGTGACATAACTACGGTGGTCGCGGGCCAGTGCGTCCAGCCAGTTTTCCAGAAAGTGGGCAATGTGGTGAAGCATCAAATCCACCTCTTCCTGCGCCTGCAAGTAGTCGATCACTGGCTGGTCACGCCCGGTCAGGTGGCGCAGGGTTGGCTCGTAGTGCGGGTTGGGTAGCATGCGCACATCAAACATGTAGTCGGCGTCTGCCGGCACTCCGCGCTTGAACGCAAACGACTCAAAGACCAGTGTGAGCTGGCCGGCGGGTGCGGAGATCAGCGTCTTGACATAGCCCTGCAACTGCGCTGGCCGAATAATGCTCGAGTCGATGACATGCGCCTCTTCGCGCAGCACGGCCAGCAGTTGACGCTCCAGCTCGATGGCATCGACCAGTGCGCGACGCGCGTCCTGCTCGGCGTGTCCCGACTCCGCCTGCGACAGCGGATGCTTGCGCCGCGACTCGGAATAGCGGCGCACCAGGGTCTCGGTGTTGGCATCCAGAAACAGCGACTTGACGTCAATGCCCCGGCTGCGCAGCGTCTCCAGTTGGTGGGGCACCAGTGGCAGTGACGTGGCACTGCGCACATCCATGGCAATGGCGATGCGGGGGGCCTGGTGCTGTTGCTCGAGTTCCACAAAGGGCAGCAGCAACTCCGGGGGCAGGTTGTCCACACAGTAATAGCCGGCGTCCTCCAGCGCGTGCAGGGCGACCGACTTGCCCGAACCCGACATGCCGGTGATCAGCACAATTTCCATGGGTTGCAGCGCATCTTGCATGGCTTCAAGCTCCGGACTGCAGCATTTCCTTGGCGTGCGCCAAGGTGGTG
The DNA here is from genome assembly GCA_903853895.1 of uncultured beta proteobacterium. GTDB lineage: Bacteria > Pseudomonadota > Gammaproteobacteria > Burkholderiales > Burkholderiaceae_C > Allorhodoferax. Next base: position 9,428 of record CAINUX010000054.1, read on the forward strand.
TTGGAGAGTTTCTCCCCACCCAGCATGCGCGCGATCTCGGCGACCCGCTGCTCGCCCGCAGCGGCGGAGACCGTGCTGAGGGTGACTTTGTCGCGCATCTGCTTGGCCACGACCAGGTGGTGGTCGGCACAGGCCGCCACTTGGGGCAGGTGTGTTACCGCCAGTACCTGCCGGTCAGCGCCAAGCTGGCGCATAAGTCGGCCAACCGTCTCGGCGACAGCGCCGCCCACGCCCGAATCCACTTCGTCAAAAATCAGTGTTTGCGCCGTGCCCAGCTGACTGGTCGTCACCGCAATGGCCAACGCCATGCGTGACAACTCGCCGCCCGACGCCACCTTGCCCACCGGGCGCGGCGTGCTACCGGCGTGCCCGGCCGCCAGAAAACCCACATCTTCCAGGCCGCTCTGCATGGGTTGTGCACTGGGTTCCAGCAGCACCTGGAACTGGCCGCCCTGCATGCCCAGACCCTGCATGGCCTGGGTGATGGATTGCGCCAGCAGCGGGGCAGCCTTGGCTCGCGCCTTGCCCAGGGCCTTGGCCTCCAGCATATAGGCCGCCTGCGCCCGCTTCTCGGCGTTTTGCAGGCTCTCCAGATCCGACGCTGCGTCCAGCTGAACCAGCTCGGCCCGCCACGATGCCAGCAGAGCGGGTAGCTCATCGGGTGCGCGTTTGTAGCGCCGGGCCAGTGATACCCACTGCGACAGCCGCTCGTCCAGTTCAGCCAGGCGCTGTGGGTCCAGTTCGGTGCGACGCAAATAGCCGCGCAGGGTGCGCACCGTGTCTTCCACCTGGGCCAGGCTGGAGCTGAGCACGTCGACCGGGTCCTGAAAGTCAGCCTCCAGATGCAACTGGCTTTGTACCTGCTGCAAGGCGTTGTTCAACAGGTGCAGCACGTTGTGGTCGTCGTCCTCCAACCACTGCAAGGCGCCTTGGGCGGCGTCCAGCAAGGCCTGGCCGTTGGCCAAACGGCTGTGGCTGGTTTGAAGTTCATCCCATTCATCCACCAGGGGGTTGAGTTTCTCGACCTCGCCAATCTGCCAGGCCAGGCGCTCGCGTTCGCGTTGCAGTGAATCTTGTGCGGCAACAGCCTGCGCCAACGTGGCTTGGGCCTGGCGCCAGTTCAGCCACAAGCTGCCCAGTGTTGCGGTGGAGACCTTGGCATAGGCGTCCAGCAACCCGCGCACGGCGTCTGGGCGAGTCAGGCTTTGCCAGGCGTGCTGTCCATGGATATCGAGCAACTGCTCGCCCACCGTGCGCAACTGCTGGGCGGTGGCGGGGCTGCCGTTGATCCACGCGCGGCTTTTGCCGGCCGTGTCCACCGTGCGGCGCAGCAGCAGGCTGTCGCTGTCGTCAAAGCCGGCCTCCTGCAGCGTGTCGCGCACGCTGGCCGGAGTGTCGAACTCGGCACTGACATCGGTGCGGCTGGCACCCTCACGGATCACGCCGGTGTCGGCCCGGGCGCCGGTGACCAGTTGCAGTGCGTCAATCAAAATGGATTTGCCTGCGCCGGTCTCACCGGTCAGCACGGTAAAGCCGCTGTCCAGATCGAGCTCGAGTTCGCTCACGATGACGAAATCGCGCAGAACAATGCGTTTTAGCGCCATCAGGCTACTCCCTCATTCCAGTGTAATTTTTGCCGCAAGGTGTCGAAGTAGCTCCATCCCTTGGGATGCAGGAAGCGCACCTGGTATTGGGACCGTGTCACCACGATGCGGTCACCGTGCATCAACGAGGCCAGCGACTGCATGTCGAAATTGGCGCTTGCGTCCCGTCCTGCTACCAATTCAATAGCCACCTCCGAGACATTGGCGAGGACTATGGGCCGATTTGACAAAGTGTGGGGGGCGATAGGCACCAACACCCAGCCCGGAATCGACGGGTGCATCAAAGGCCCGCCCGCCGACAACGAGTAGGCCGTGGAGCCCGTAGGCGTGGCGATGATCAGGCCATCGGCCCGCTGGTTGGCCACGAAGTGTCCGTCCACCTCCACCCGCAGCTCGACCATGCCTGCCGTGGCACCGCGGTTGAGCACCACGTCGTTCATGGCCAGGGCAGAGAACACGCAGTGTCCGCCACGCATCACCCGAGCCTGCATCAGGCTGCGGTGGTCTTCTTCATAAATGCCGGCCAGCATAGGTTGCAGCGTGGCCTGGAAGTTGTCGAGTGGGATATCGGTAATGAAGCCCAGACGCCCCTGGTTGATGCCGATCAACGGCACCCCATATTGCGCCAACTGGCGGCCAATGCCCAGCATGGTGCCGTCTCCCCCCACCACGACGCATACATCGCAGGCGCCGCCGATGCCGGCCACGTCCAGCGTGGGGTAGTCGGTCAGGCCCATATTGGCAGCCGTATCGGCCTCCACCACCACTTCGCAGCCCTGGTCCATCAGGAAATGGGCGATGCGCTCCAACACCTGTCGCGTCGACGCGCCCGTGATGCCAGAGGAAACGGCTTGGTATTTGCCAATCAGGGCAACCTGGCGGAATTGGGACTTCATTCGCAAATTACATCACTAAAACACGAGGAGATTGTGGCCCCTCGTGTTCGGCGTCAAAAAATCAGCTTGAAGCATTTGACAGCCGACCAGGAGCGATGGGAAAACAACAAGCCCATATGATCGGGTCCACTGCAATCAACTTTGGAAGAGACTAGGTGATCAAAAGGTTAGCATCTCTTTTTGCATCGGGCAAACGACGCCAATCCGAGGAAAGCGTGCGTGTCAAACGGCAAGGTGACGTGTACTTGGGTCAGGACCGGCTGCTGGAAGCGGTCGATTGCTATCGACGCGCGCTATCTGCCGATCCCCACTACCTTGATGCCTGTATTGGGCTCGGCTTCGTATTGGCTGAGCTACGGCAATACACGGAGGCCAATCGGTACCTGCAACAGGCTCTTGCGATCGACTCCGGGAACGCGGATGCACACTTCATCCTTGGAACCATTCGGCAATTCGAAGAAGATTTTTCGGGTGCAATTGCGCACTTCACGCAGGCGGCCGACACCAATCCGCAGCTTGAGCTTGCACATCGGCGCCTGATCGACGTGCTCCTTGTTGTCGGTGAAACCGACAAGGCTCAGGCGTGCATTGAAAAGGCCTTGACCTGCTTTCCGACCAGGGCAGAGTTTTGGTTCGATGTCGCCAACTTGCACGCCCAGAAATCCAACTGGGAAGATGCAATCAACTCCTACCAAAGAACACTTGCTATAGAGCCGGGTGCGGTGGCGGCACATATCAATCTTGCGAATGCGCTGACGAATGCAGGGCAACTCCAACCGGCCGTTGATAGCTACCGCCGCGCTTTGGCGATTCAACCAGACTCGTTCGAAGCATTGAGTGGACTGGGTATCGCCTATGAAAAGATGAACTCCCTTGCGGCCGCAATTGCCTGTTTCGAACAGGCTGCAGAGATCCAACCCGGTGATGCGATGGCACAGCTGCGGCTGGGCGTTACGCACGAAGCGCAAGGCACTCTCGACGCGGCAATCGTGTGCTACCGCAAGGCCATCGCGTTAAAGCAAGACTATGTTTTGGCGCATCAACGTTTGGGCAATGCATTTTTGGCGAAAGGCTGCATCCCCGATGCAATTGCTGCCTTCCATGCAGTTGTCAAGCTGGAGCCCGACTCGCCGGTCAAGCATTTGGTTGATGCGCTCTCGGGACGCGCCTCAGATAGCCCCCCAGCCACCTACGTCCAACAGCTCTTTGACGAATACGCTGACAAGTTCAATAGCCACTTGGTGAGCGAGTTGAAATACTCGGTCCCAGAGCAGCTTGTCGAGCTGCTGCGGGGTATTGATCGTTCGGATTCCAGGAAATGGTCGGTACTGGACCTGGGATGTGGAACCGGTCTCTTGGGTACGGAAGTTGCGCCGTTGGCGTGTCGGCTTGTTGGCGTTGACCTGTCGTCCAAGATGCTCGCGAAGGCCAGTGCGCTGGATCTCTACGATCGATTGATGCAGATGGACCTGCAGGAAATGATGAAGAATGAAGCGGCGCAGAGCTACGATCTGGTAGCCGCCGCCGATGTATTTGTCTATGTAGGAAAACTGGATGCGTTGTTTGTCGAGGCGCGGCGGGTCCTGAGTCCAGGTGGATTGCTTGCATTCTCCGTTGAATCGTTGGACGCGCTTGAAAGTACCGTTGCGGTGGACGAGTCGGCGAGCTACCGATTGAATCCGACAGGTCGTTACGCGCATTCCATGCAGTATCTGCGCCGATTGGCGGGGCAGTGCGGTTTTGACATGCTGATTGACCGGCAGATAGCGGTTCGGATGGACCAAGGGAAACCCATTGCGGGTGACCTGCTGATCCTGCGCTGCAATTAGCCTTTCGGTAAGCCCCCGTGCGGCTGTGGCAACAGTAAAATGTGCCGATGCTCGATGAACGTTCCAAGTTGTTGCTGAAAGCTCTGGTTGAGCGCTACATAGCCGACGGGCAACCCGTTGGCAGTCGAACCTTGTCACGCGCGTCCGGTCTGGAATTGTCGCCGGCAACGATCCGCAACGTCATGTCGGACCTGGAGGAGCTGGGACTGATCGTCAGCCCGCACACCTCGGCGGGCCGAATCCCCACGGCACGCGGCTACCGTCTGTTTGTCGACACCATGCTCACCGTGCAACCCAGCCAATATGGTTCGCACGTCCTGGCGCCCGACCAGCCGCAGAAGGTCATCTCCAACGCGGCCAACCTGTTGTCCAACCTGTCGCAGTTTGTCGGCGTGGTCATCGCGCCGCGGCGCACGTCGGTGTTTCGTCACATTGAGTTCCTGCGCCTGTCCGAGCGGCGTTTGCTGGTGATCATCGTGTCGCCAGATGGCGACGTGCAAAACCGCGTCATCTTTACCGAGCTGGACTACTCCCAGGCGCAGCTGGTGGAGGCGGCCAACTTCCTCAATAGCCATTACGTGGGTCTGGACATCGAGAACGTTCGCGAGCGCTTGCAAGGTGAGGTCGAGTCGCTGCGCACCGAGATCGCCACGCTGATGCACGCAGCGGTCACCATCAGCTCCGAGGCCATCACCGAAACGCAGGACGAAGTCATCATTTCGGGTGAACGCAACCTGCTGTCCGTGTCCGACTTCTCCAGCGACATGGGTCACCTGCGTCGCGCGTTCGAACTATTCGAGCAGAAGGCTCAACTCATGCGCCTGATGGACATTGCCGGGCAGGCCGAGGGCGTGCGTATTTTTATTGGCGGCGAAAGCCAGGTGGTCCCATTTGAAGACCTGTCCATTGTCAGCAGTCCTTATGAGGTGGACGGCAAGATCGTCGGCACGCTGGGTGTCATTGGCCCCACCCGCATGGCCTATGACCGCATGATCCAGATCGTGGACATCACATCCAAACTGGTCAGCAATGCGCTGAGCCACCACAAGTAGCGGCGTTTGGTTGACGCAGGCCAACAGGGTAGATAGGGTATTAATACCCAATTTAGGTTTATTGTCGCCAATTTCATAGACATTCGAGCAAAATATGCCTCTAGCCCTCGTGGAATATACGTATGTAGCTATCAAATACATAGCATACGACATGCATCCCACTCCACATCCCGGATTGCCTGTTTGGGGCCACTACAATCACGGCCTGTGTTGGGGCGTTAGCTCAGTTGGTTAGAGCAGAGGACTCATAATCAATTGCTCTGTTCGGGGACTAGAATTTCCGTACAGGCATGGCTCTAGCGGGCTGGCGTTGTAAGTGTTTGATTTGTAATGGTTTGTTGACGTAAGTTATCAGACTCCTTTGAAATAGTTGCAGTTGCAAAAAACTCCACTGAGGTGGAGATTGCAACCGTATTGCAACCAGCAGTGGGTGATCGGCAAGGATTGCAGTGATTTCCGATGTTCAGTGCTGGTAAAAGTTTTGGGCCGTTAGCTCAGTTGGTTAGAGCAGAGGACTTAAAGTGAAGAAGCCTAAACGCGCAAGCGCATGGTTTTTTCAAAATGGGTTGCACTGGGTAAGTTAACTCTGCCTGGATGTAGAACTTCTCAAATTCGGTGAAAGCTTAGGTGCTGAAAGCGCCATGCCAATACCGAGCGAAGCTCCGAAAGGAGAACGTGTAGAGACTCGACGGGAAGGCCGAAAGGCAAGATAGAGTCCAGACCACAAACCGGAAACGGGCGGCGAAAGTCGAAGTGGTACGCATAATCCTTTGGTCGACAGTTCAAGTCTGTCACGGCCTACCAAAACTTTCAGAAGCCACCTTCGGGTGGCTTCTGTTTTTCTGGCTTACTTCACTTTTTGATGAATGACAGCACGTCGGCCACCAGCGCCGCCCGTTGCTTGTCATCCGCACCATAGCTCATTGAAAAGTGCTTCATACAGCCTTTCACCGCAGCATTCCAGTCTTCGTAGCTGGTGATGGCTTTTCCGGTCTTAATGTCCTTGGCGTTCTGACCAACTCCACCACCGGGCTTGTCCGTCATTTGCAGTTCCATATTGCAGTCATACGCACCATGTGAGTTTTGGAAGTAACCAAAGCGGTTCAGTGTGTCCCAGCCGTGACGTGCTCCTTCGTAGGACTTGACGGTAACGTTGTTGCCTGTGGCTGCAACTTCATCCATGTAGCTCTTGCAAGTGGACTCATTGATGATGTCGTCCTTGGTTCCGAGCGCCATAAAGATTGGAGCGGTTGCCTTGTCGTTGGCATCTGCACGGTAACGGATTTCGCACACTCCCGGATAGATCGAGATATGGCCTGCCATTTTGGCCCCTGCGGTTTCAACGGGTCGCTGATACATTGGCCACGCCGTGTAGTACGCGATGCTTCCGCCACGTGAAAATCCCATGTTGAAAATGCGAGTCGCATCAATCTTTGGGTGGGTGGAAAGTAGCTTGAGTGCATTTAGAGCATCGGCTATCTGTCCGCCCGGACTCAATTGGTCTTGGTTGGTCTGTGTTTCCGATATGCCTCGTGGCTTGTAGCTGTCCACCACAAACAGAGCAACGCCAGCGTTGTTCAGTTCTTTTGCCCACACATCAAAGGCCGCAGCGGTTGCACCTGTGCTGCCATGAGAGTAGATGACCGCTGGCACTTTGCCGCTGGCGTTCTTGGGCATCAGTAGATCGCCCCATACGGTCACAGACTTTGTATCGGTCGTGTGTTGCCGCCAGCCGAAAACTGACCATCTAAACGGATAAGTGCCAATCCAAAACTGACCAGGGTGTTCCACTGATCTGCTGAATATTTCAGCAGGTACTTAAAAGGTGATCACCATGGAAATGATAGGCAAGGTCAGGCG
>CAINUX010000055.1 GCA_903853895.1 uncultured beta proteobacterium
ACCTCGACGCAGACAAATTCAGTGTTCATAAGCTCCAAATCGTGGCGGCCTTTTCTCTATTCGTGCACGTATGCCCTCCGTCTTATCTGCCGTAGAAAACAGCAGCTGAAACGACTTTCGCTCAAACTGCAGGCCCTGGTTCAGCGGCAAGTTCATGCCCTGCACGACGGATTCCTTAATGAATTGAACCGACATAGCGGGCAAGGCGGCCAACTGTGCTGCCAAGTGCAGAGCGCGTACCTCCACCTCGGAATCAGATACCACGTCACTGGCCAGCCCCATGGCCAGTGCTGCAGAGGCATCAAATGGATCACCAACCAGCAAAATTTTCATGGCGGCAAACTTACCCACTGCGCGCGTGAGCCGCTGGGTAGCGCCACCGCCGGGCATGATGCCGATCTTGACCTCGGGTTGGCCAAAACGCGCTCCTTCACCCGCAATGATGATGTCAGCATGCATGGCCAACTCGCACCCACCGCCCAGGGCATGGCCGCGCACAGCGGCAATCACCGGTTTGCGGCAGTCACTGATGGCGCTCCACAGGCGATCCATTTGCCGCGCGATGATCTCGGGCGGCGTGGCATCCACATATTCATTCAAATCGGCTCCTGCGCAAAAAGCACGTTCCCCGCCTGCGAGCACGATGGCTCGTACTTGCGGGTCTGCGTCTAGGCGGGTGAAGGCTGCAGCCAGATCGTGCCTCAATTGCAGATTAAGTGCGTTCAGCACGTCCGGGCGATTCAGGCGCAGCAGGGCAATGCCTGACCCGGGCCGCTCTTCCATTAGCAATTGACTGTTAGCTCGATCGCTCATGGCGTTGCGGAACTCGCGACACTGTTTGCGGTGGGCAGATCTTTACCAAACACAGGCGTGCGCTTCTCGAAAAATGAGGCTACCGCCTCGGTATGGTCAGCGGTGTGGTGCGCCAAGCCCTGAAACTTGCCTGCGGTGTCCAGCGCTTCATCCAGCGTACTGGTGCGCGCTTGCTGCAACAACTGCTTGGTCCAGCGCAAGACTTGCGGAGGATTGGAAGCAATGCGCTGCGCCAAGGCCATTGCCTCGCGCAAAAGCAAATCGGCTGGCACCACCTTGGACACCAAGCCAATACGAAATGCTTCCTGCGCGTCGATCGTGTCGCCCGTGAGCGCCATTTCCGCAGCGCGGGAGAAACCCACGACCCGGGGCAACAACCAGCAGCCACCATCGCCGGGAACAATGCCCACTTTAACAAAGCTCTCTGCAAACCGTGCGGTTTCAGCGGCGATGCGAATGTCGCACATGCAAGCCAGGTCATTGCCAGCGCCAATGGCAGCGCCATTGACTGCCGCAATGATGGGCACCTGCAAGGTTTGGAACGCACGTGGAATGCGCTGAATACCCGCGCGATAGTTGGCAGCAATCTGCGCTGGCGCACCACCAAACATGCCGGTGCGGTCGCGCATTTCCGCCACATTGCCACCGGAGCAAAACGCACTGCCCGCACCGGTCAGCACTGCAGCTCGAATGTTCATGTCGCTGTTCAGGCGTTCAAACAGCACTTCAAAAGCAGCGAACATTTCCTCGCCACTGAGCGCATTGCGCGTTTCGGGCCGCTTCAACGTAAGCACGGCCACATGGCCGTGTACTTCCAACTGAATAGGTTCTGCGTTCATCACTTTCCTTTAAACACGCTCTATGGCCAAGGCAATACCCTGCCCCACGCCTATGCACATGGTCATCAAGGCGCGCTTGCCGCCGGTGCGTTCCAACTGCCGCAGGGCCGTCAAAGTGAGACGTACTCCCGACATACCCAACGGGTGACCATAGGCAATGGCTCCACCATTGGGGTTTACGTGTTCGCCATCATCGGGCAAGCCCAAAGCACGCAGCACCGCCAGTCCCTGCGCAGCAAAGGCCTCGTTGAGTTCAATCACATCAAAGTCGGCAATGCGCAGCCCGGTTTGTGCCAGCAACTTTTGCACCGCAGGTGTGGGGCCAAAGCCCATCACGCGCGGTGCTACGCCTGCCGTGGCAAATCCGATCACACGGGCCAGTGGCTTCAAGCCATGGCGTGTTGCACCGGCTTCGCTCGCCAACAGCAGGGCTGCGGCACCATCGTTCACACCTGACGCATTACCCGCCGTGACCGAGCCGCCGGTGCGAAAAGCAGGCTTGAGTTTGGCAAGGCTCTCCAGAGTGGTGTCCGCGCGCATATGTTCATCCTGCGTTACTGATTTGAATTCGCCCTTCTTGCCGCCGGAAACCGATACCGCCATGATTTCATTGGTCAATACACCAGCGTTTTGCGCACGCGCCGCCCGTTGCTGGCTGCGCAGGGCAAAGGCATCCTGATCTTCACGGCTGATGCCATGCTCCTCAGCCACGTTTTCCGCCGTCTCGCCCATGGCATCAATGCCGTACAGGCGTTGCATCTCGGGATTGACAAAACGCCATCCGATGGTGGAGTCATGAATTTCGGCGTGGCGCGAGAACGCACTCGTAGGCTTGGGCATGACCAAGGGCGCGCGACTCATGCTCTCCACACCACCTGCCAACGCCAGATCCAGCTGCCCGCAGGCAATGCCACGCGCGGCGCTGGCAATGGCTTCCAGCCCTGAGCCGCACAGGCGGTTCACCGTGGCCGCCGCCACCGTCACCGGCAGGCCTGCCAACAAGGCGCTCATGCGTGCCACGTTGCGGTTGTCTTCACCGGCCTGGTTCACACAGCCGTAGTACACCTCTTCAAGCTGGCTCCAGTCCAGTTGGGGATGGCGCTCCATCAGCGCCTTAATAGGCAGAGCACCGAGATCGTCAGTGCGGATGCCGGAGAGCGCGCCGCCGTAGCGGCCTATGGGCGTGCGAATGCCATCACACAGGTACGCGTGTGCCACTACAAGCCCAGCACGCGTTCGGCGTTGCCGTGCATTATTTTTTCCATCACTTCGGGCTTGTAGCCCAGCTCATTCCACTCACGAAGAATGCGCTCGTAGGGCAGACTGGGGTAGTCACTGCCGAACATGATCTTGTCCTGCAATCGGCCACGAATATCCACCTTCAGGTTGCCAGGAAAGTGCTTGGGCGCCCAACCGGACATTTCCCAGTACACATTGCCTTTATGCAACGCAACTGCCGTGGTCTCTTCCACCCACGGCCAGCCGGGGTGGGCCATGATGATTTTCAGGTCGGGAAAGTCCGCCGCTAAATCGTCAATGTGGGAAGGGTGCGCATGGCGCACGCGTGCGCCGTTGCCGCCGGGCATGCCCGCGCCCATGCCGGTGGTGCCTACGTCGATCATGACGGCAGCACCCAGGCCGTTGATGACTTCAAACAGGTCGTAGTGGCGGCGGTCGTTCACCGCGAAGTGCTGCATGATGGGGTGAAAGTGAAAGCCGATAAAGCCTAATTCTTTCACCGCCTTCTCGGCCTGGCGAATGGCAATTTCGCCTTTGGCGGGCTCTACCGCGCCCCAGCACTGGATGACGCGCTGGGGATGGCGCTTCCACATGGCGTGCACGTATTCGTTGGTGCACGGTGGGGTGGCCACGGTGGTTTCCAGATCGAGTGCAACCAGGCAGGCGTCAACGCCTGCGGTGGTGAACTCTGCAATGACATCGTCTTCTGACTTGGCGACCCAATCGCGTTTCCAGTAAGTGGCCAGCGCCTCGGGGTACGGGCCCTGCGAGTCGATCCAGGTTTGTGTGCCGGGGTAGCAGTGCAGGTCAATTATTCTCATAAATACTCCTATTTTTATAGCCTTTTACGCAATATCCACGGTGTCTAGAGGCTGTTTTTCATGTTATTTGCAACCAATTCGCCCAGGGCCTTCTTGGACACCTTGCCGAAGGTAGATACGGGAAAATCAGCCAGTATTTCCAGCCGCTCGGGCAGTTTGAACCGGGCAATTTCTTTGGTCATCAAAAAGTCGACCAGCGCTTTCAGCTCCAGCGAATGGCCCGCTTTGAGAATCACAAACGCACACATCTTTTCGCCCATGTTGGCGTCTGGCATGGGCACGCAGGCCACGTTTTGCACGGCGGGGTGCATCAAGATGAGGTTCTCCACCTCTTCGGCGCTGATCTTTTCGCCACCGCGATTGATCAAGTCCTTCTTGCGACCTTCCACCACGTAGTTGCCCGAAGGGTGCATGCGCATCAAATCGCCGGAACGGTAAAAACCATCGCTGGTGAACTGCTTGGCGTTGTATTCGGGTACGCCAAAGTAGCCCCGCAAGGTGTAGGGGCCGCGTACCGTGAATTCGCCCACCTCGCCCATAGGAACCTCACGGTCCTCTTCGTCCAATAGCTTGACCTCGTCATCTGCACACACGGGGCGGCCGCAGGTCTCCAGCTTGACTTCATCGGGGTCGGTAGCGCGCACAAACATCAGCGTGCCCTCACTCATTCCGAAGTTCTCTTGCACAAACACGCCGGGAATCAGTGCACGGGTTTTGGCCCGTACTTCAGGCTGCATGCGCTGGCCGCCGCTTTGGATCAGCTTGAGGCTGGACAGGTCGTAGTCGCCCACGCTCGGGTCGTTGATCAATCGGATCAGCAGTGCCGGCACCACTTTCAGGTGGGTGACCTTGTGCTTTTGTATCAGCGCAAACATCTCGGCCGGTCGGGTGTTGGAGTGCACCACCACCTTGGCTCCATTGAACATAAATCCCTGGATGCCGGGGCACGCCAGTGGCAGGTTGTGGGCAATGGGCAGCACCAGCAGCAGCACTGACTCGGCATCCACCTCGCACACCGACGCGGCTACTTTCGAGTTGTAGGCGTAGTCGTTGTTGGTGCGCGGAATCAGCTTGGGGATGCCCGTAGTACCACCGGACAGCTGAAAAATGCAGGGGTCGGTGGGGTCGATGTGAATGTCAGTCAAGCGCGACGCGGGCAAGGTGGCAGGGCGGTGTATTAGCTCGCGCAGCGAATGTTCACCCGCCTTGGGCGTACCCAGCACGATGCGGATTTTCAGCGAAGCATTTTCTGCGGCAATGCGGTCGATGATGGGTGAAAAGCTGAAGTCGCCGGAGGTCTCCGGGTAAACGCAAGCAGTAGCGCCCGACAGGTTCACAAACTGGCTGATCTCGGCATAGCGGTGGGTCACCAAGGCGGCAATTGGGATAGCCCCGAGTTTTTGCAACGCAAAGTACAAGACTACAAATTCGTGCACGTTGGGCAACATGGGCACCACGCGGTCCAGCGGTTTGAGGCCGATTTCCAGCAGGTTGAGCGCCAGGTTGGTGGTCACTTGGTCCAGCTCGGCGTAGGTGAAACTTTTCTCACCATCGACCAGCACGGTGCGGTCTGCAAAGCGCTGGTAGGTAACGTTGCACTCCTGCGCCAGCGATTTATCTTGCCAATAGCCTTTGGCACGGTACCGCTCGGCAAACGCGGGGGGGAAAGGTACAAATCCGTCCAGCATGGTGCAGCTCCGTGCTCAGGTGGAGCTGGTGAAGCCACCGTCAATCACGACGATCTCGCCTGTGACAAAACGGTTGGCGGTCAGCAGGTTCAACATGGTCTCGGCCACGTCGTCTGCGGTGACGCAGCGCTTGAGAGGCGTGAGCTTGGCGCGCTTGCCCATCAGGTCGTCGTACTTGTCGCCCAACATACGCTGCATCCAATCGCCCTCCATCCATCCCGGGGCTACCGCATTCACGCGAATCTCAGGACCCAGGTTCCAGGCAAGTGTCTTGGTCAAGTTGACCACCGCAGCTTTGCTGGCGGCGTAGGGTAAGGGCTGGGGGCCAGGGCGCAGGCCCACAATGCTGGCGCTGTTGACCACAGCAGGGTTGTTTCCCTTCTTAAGCAAAGGCACTGCAGCCCGCGTGACCTGAAACGTGCCGCGCACATTCACCGCAAAAGTGCGGTCCCACTCGGTCATGTCCAAACTTTCCAGGTCTTTGACTTTCCAGGTGGCAGTGGTACCTGCGTTGTTAATGAGGGCATCCAAGTGGCCGAACTCGGCTTCGATGGTTTTCATCATGGCGCGCACCGCTGCGTCGTCAGACACATCGCACTGGACCAGAATAGTTTTGGCACCCAGGGCTTGGGCTTCTGCGGCAGTAGCTTGTGCGCCCTTGGCGCTCGATGCGTAATTGATTGCAATGTCATAGCCGGCCTTGGCCAGTGCAAGTACCGCACTGCGGCCAATGCCAGTGGCACCGCCGGTCACGAGGGCTGTTTTACGTTCAGTCATGGTTGTATCTCTTTGATGGGGACGAGGATTTACTGCGCTTGAATGCCCAGTTCGATCACGATCTTTTTCATGGCTCTTTGCTGGTTGGCAAAAAATTCGCGGGCGCTTTCCACGCTGTCTTGGCGCGGATACACACCGAAGTCGCCAAGGCGCGCCACAATCTCAGACGACTGGGTTATCTTGTTTACTTCGCGATTGAGTGCCTCAATGATCTTGGGCGATGTACCTGCTGGCACCAGAATTTGAAACCACCCGATCGCCTCAAAGCCGGGGTAAGTCTCGGCTACTGTGGGCACATCTTCAAACCCCGGCAAACGCTTGGCAGAGGTCACTGCCAAAGCTTGCAATTTGCCCGACTTGATATGCTGCACCAACCCTGGGATGCCGTCCGCTGTCACCGTAGCTTCGCCGGTCATGACAGCGATGATGGCGGGTGGCGGTCCTGCATAGGGAACTGTAAACAAGCCCATATTGCCAGCCTTGTTAACCATCTCACCGGCAAGATGCGGTAAGGAGTTGGTTTGGGGCGCTGCAAAGTTCAACTTTCCCGGTTGCGCTCTGGCGGTGCGCGCCAGGTCGGCCAGCGACTTGATACCGTTTCCAGCTTGCGTCACCAACACCAGAGGACTGGTGCCCACCGTAGCAACAGACACCAGATCAGTGTCCGGGTTGAACTGCGGATTTTTATAGACCAGCGGCGTGATGGTGCCCATTGCTGCAGGCACAAACCCGATGGTATAGCCGTCATTCGCCGACCGCGCCAGCGCTGACATACCCGGAATACCGCCAGCGCCGGGTTTGTTATCCACGACAACGCCCTGACCCAAGGCTGTGCCTAGCCTGTCTGCCAGCAGCCGCGCAACCACATCGGGCGCGGCACCGGCCTGTGCAGGAACAATCATCTTCACCGGTTTGGCCGGCCAAGTCTGTGCGGATATAAGAGCCGGAAATACGGCAAGTGCTGCCGTAGCCAGGAGCACGCTCCCGCGGATTGAAAAAAATTTCATGGTTGTCTCCAATGGTTGCCGACGGGACTGTCGATCTGGGCCTGAATGTAGGCAACTGCTGTGATTCACATAAGATGGCAAATAACAGAACGTGATTCGATATTTACATCTCCATCATGAAACTCAATCAACTTCAACATCTGGTGGCCATCGTGGAACACGGCAGCCTGCGATCTGCAGCGCGTCGCATGGACATTCCGCAACCGGCACTGACGCGAAGCATCCGCTCCCTGGAAAAAGAACTGGGCGGGTCACTTTTCCTGCGCGAAACCACTGGCATGGTGCTGACC
>CAINUX010000056.1 GCA_903853895.1 uncultured beta proteobacterium
CAACACCTTCTCCAGCGGCCCCTGCCCATCGATCGAAGTGACACTGACAACATGTAGTTGCCCCCTATCAAGAGTACGCATTCCAGTGCCTCCAGGAACAAATCAGTTCAGCCAAGTACTGAAAGCAACAATTTATCGCCGCGCGATGGCACTTTTGTGACAGCACGGCGTCATTAGGCTGTCACGCAGGCCTGCCACCATCACTGTGACCAGACAACCTGAGGAATTGAGGATGACTATCCTAGCCCGGCTTCGTATTCGCTCACGCCTGCTCTTGCTGCTGACTTTCTCATTGGTAGCGCTGGTTGCACTGGGCGCGTTTTGCGCCCTCACAATCCAGACCGAAGCCACCCACGCCAAAGCGTTCATTGACAGTGAATTTGAATCAGTACGCGCACTCAGTGACGTGCGGGCCGCCGTTGGTGGTGCGCGGCGTTTTGAGAAGGATGTCTTTCTGACGATGGGTGTCGAACAAGATACCCAGCGATACACAGTGCTGTGGAGCGCCGAAGTTTCCAAAATTGCGCAGTCCATTGCGCGTATCCAGTCGCTGGCGCAACCCGCCGAGGCGTTGGTTTTGAGCAGTATGCTCAAAAGCACCCACACCTATGCAGCCGGATTCAAAGACTTGCTGGGAAAGCTCGCGCGCGGCGAGTTGAATGACCCGTGGGCCGCGAACGCCGCTATGGCTCCCCTGCAAGCCGATATACAGCTCATCGATCAGGCGGTGGAGGATCTATCAGCAGTACTTGCGGCGCGTGGCAGCCAGCGACGCAATGAACTGGCGTCAACTGCGGCCAAAGCGCCGTGGCTCGTAGTAGCTGCCACCGCCATCTCTGCAATACTGGCCTCGTTGCTGGTGCTGGCCATTGTGCAGTCCATTCTGGCGCCGATCCGCGACTTGCAGTCAACGGCACGTGCGTGGGGTCAGGGTGATTTGAGCCAGCGTGTGGGTGTCGCCGGCCAATGCGAAATATCGGATGCCAAGCGCGATCTGGGCCGCATGCACCACTCGCTTACCAGCCTTGTTGCCCAAGTGCATGCTGGGGTCAATGTGGTGAGCAACAACACCCATGAAATCGCGGCTGCGAACAACAATCTGGCCCTGCGCACAGAGAGCGCGGCCGTTGCCTTGCAAAAAATTGCAGCTTCAGTAGACGAAATGACAGCAGCAGCCCAAAGCGCGGCTGACTTCACGACTCAGGCAGTGACCTCCTCCACCCACGCCATGCTGGTCGCAAAGCGCGGCGGCGAAGATGTCACCAAGGTGGAGAGCACGATGCGTGACATTGACCGGGCCTCCAGTCGCATTGCCGAAATCATTGGCGTGATTGATGGCATCGCATTTCAGACCAATATCCTGGCCCTCAATGCCGCAGTTGAGGCCGCTCGAGCCGGTGAACAAGGACGCGGCTTCGCGGTGGTGGCCAGCGAAGTACGCAACCTAGCCGGCCGCTCTGCCGAGGCAGCGCGCGAAATAAAAAGTATCATTGCCCGATCGGTGGACACCGTTAGGCGGGGTTCCGCCCTGGTAGAAAATGCTGGGCAAACCATGCGCGAAATTGTTGCTAGCGTACACGAAGTTTCGACCACAATAGAGTCCATTCGCCTCACCGCACACGAGCAACTGGAAGCAGTGGTTCACATCCATACATCCATGGGTGGACTAGACCAAGCCACCCAACAAAATGCCGCCATGGTGGAGGAATCGGCTGCAGGCGCGACCAGCCTGGCGTACGAGACGCAAAACCTGCGGCATGCCGTAGCAGTATTCAAGGTCACCCACGATCAAGGCCAATCATGGTCAAATAGGCCACTAGCCCTCGCAGGATATGCGTGAACAGCTATCATTAATATAGCAACTATGAGAAAATATCCAGCCTCTTACGCGGCTCAGGGATGCGCGGTTCAGGATGCACGCACAGACTGGCCGCGCTTGGTCTGACGGGTCTCAAAATGCTTGAGTGCGACAAAGGTCAGTCCACCCACCAGAACAGCACCCAGCAAGAACCCCCCAAATGCCAGTGGCCACGG
>CAINUX010000057.1 GCA_903853895.1 uncultured beta proteobacterium
CAAAACCGTGCTGCCCAACATGCCCATTGCCCACTACCCGGCCTGGGCGCTGTGCAATGCGCTGTATCTGGAAGGTGGCATTCGCGGTGTGGAAATCGGCTCCATGATGTTTGGCAAGCGCCTCGACAGCGGTGTCGAGACCTTCCACAGTATGGAACTGGTGCGCCTGGCATTTCCCCGGCGCATGTACACGCAAAGCCACTTTGACTACGCGGCCGAGGTTATTGACGAAGTCAAGCAAAAGGCGGCCAGCATCCGAGGTGTGAAGATCACCAAGCAGCCGCAGTTCTTGCGCCATTTCACCTGCGAATGTGCGTGGGTGTAGCGCTGACCCGCTGTCCCTCAGGTAAAGAAATGTGGAGCCTGACCGCCGCGACGCCAGCACTTGTAAAATCGGCGGTCTACTTCTTCTAGGTGGTTTTGCTCATGTCCTTTTTCTCCATCCGCCAGGCACTGTCTGCTCTTCTGGTTGCCGTGCTGGTTTCTGCCTGTGGCGGCAACGGCAGTTCGGCACCACCACCCACCGGTGGTATTGTGGTGAAACCGGGCGACGGCACCGCCACCGTCACGTGGACCGCGACACCGGGGGTCAAGTACTGGCTGTTTTATGCCCCTTCCAGCAGCATTTCGAGCACCGACTGGATCAATGTCCCTGGCAGCCGGGCGATCCTTGATGTGACATCCCCTTACGTAGTGACGGGCATGGCCAACGGTTACACGTACTCGTTTACGGTCAATGGCCGCAACGGGGATGGCCCTGGCGGCAACGGCAGTCCTTCAGTGTCTGTCGTGCCACGACCGGCAGGTGGCACCTGGAATGCCGGTGGAGCCTCAGGCACCAGCACCCTACGCGGCATCACCTACGGCACGAGTACCGACCTGTTGGGTTACTACCTGGCTGTCGGTGATGCAGGCAGCACCTACCGCAGCGTGGATGGCATCAGTTGGACTGGCCTGCCTGCTGCCGCCGGTGCGGACCTCAATGCAGCCATCTACACACTGAACAAGTTCATCGTGGTGGGAAGCAACGGCCGCATTTCCTATGGCACGGACATGACGACCTGGACGGCTGCCACGTCCAACGCCACCGAAACCCTGAACGCCATTGCCAGCAATGGCACGACCGTTGTCGCCGTGGGCAACAACGGCACGGTGCGCTCATCGGTAGACGGCGTGAACTGGGCGGCGGTATCAGTCCCCACCTCCAGCCATCTATATGGCGTTGCGTATTCCGGCAGTGGCCGCTGGCTGGCTGTGGGCGCGGGTGGAACCCTGCTGACCAGCACCGATGCGACCACCTGGACGGCGGCGGCATCGGGTACGACTTCCGACCTCCGGTCGGTGACGGTCCAGGCCGTATCCTCTTACATCTTCGTTGCCACGGGCGACAACGGCACCATTGTGCGCAGCACCGACAGCGGCGTGACCTGGGCGACGCAAACGTCGGGAACCACAGCCAATTTGTTGGCCGTGAGCCCTAGCTCCAGCCAGTTCCTGGCCACCGGCAGTGGTGGTGCGGTGCTCACCAGTCCGGACGGAACCATCTGGACCATTCGCAACAGTGGCACGACCGCCAGCCTCCATGCCGTGTTGTTCGGGTTCTCCCAATATGTAGCCGTCGGTCAGGGCGGTGTCAGCCGCAATTCGCAGTAACTCTGCGCCCAGGCTGCAAATGTTGGTCGTAAGATAAGGGGCATTGCAGTCACATCGGGTCTGGAGCCACACGTTGACAACCAACAAGACGCTACAGGGAAGCACCACCACAGTTGCCGGAACGCGGTTCCGCGCGCACGGGCGCGTTGACATGTGGATGGAAGACGATGTGCTGCACTACGAGGCGACCGGACCGTTCAATGAAGAAGTCTTTGATTTGCTGGCAGTCGCGCAGCTGGGCTTTCTGAAAACGCTGACGCTGAACGGCCCCTGGGCCAGTATTTGCACCCTGCGGCACAGTGCCATGAGCACGCCGGGTGGCATCCAGCGTTACACCGAAATCATGCAAAGCCCCAAACCCCCCTCCTTCGTGCCGGTGGCCACTGCCTTTGTCGTGGGCCCCGAGATCGAAGGTGGAAAGCTCATGGTGCCCCACTTCGAGCGGGTCTACACCCTGATCAACCGACCCTTCCAGATTTTCGACTCCATGGCGCCGGCCCTGCAATGGGTCCACGCCATGGTTCAGGCCAGTCGGCCGTGCGCTTAGCCCCCCCGGAGGGGGCGCAGCCTTGCTTGGCGCGGCCCGGCGCAGCGGCTTAACCGCGCCGCGCCTTGACCGCAGCGGACAGCAATTCCAGCGACTGCAGTGAATCGTCCCAGCCCAGACATGCATCGGTAATGCTCTTGCCATAGGCCAGCGCAGTCGGATCGTCTTTGCCAGGGGTGAACTTCTGGGCCCCCGCCTGGAGGTGACTCTCCACCATGACACCAAACACACTGCGCGAACCCGCGGCAATCTGGTTGGCGATGTCGCGGGCCACGTCGACCTGTTTCTCGTGCTGCTTGCTGCTGTTGGCGTGGCTGCAGTCGACCATCAGCGTCGCTGGCAACTTGGATTTCTCCAATTCCTTGCAGGCCGCCGCCACACTGGCCGCGTCGTAATTGGGCGCCTTGCCCCCGCGCAAAATGACGTGGCAATCATGGTTGCCCTTGGTCTGAACAATGGCCACCTGACCATTCTTGTGCACCGACAGGAAGTGGTGCGCGCCAGCAGCCGCCTGAATGGCGTCGGTTGCAATCTTGATATTGCCATCGGTTCCGTTCTTGAAGCCTATGGGCGCGGATAGGCCCGAGGCCAGTTCACGGTGCACCTGGCTCTCGGTGGTGCGGGCACCAATAGCGCCCCAGGCGATCAGGTCGCCCAGGTACTGCGGAGAAATCACGTCCAGAAACTCGCTGCCGGCTGGCAAGCCCAGGCGGTTGATTTCGATCAGCAATTGGCGCGCGATGCGCAGGCCCTCGTCGATGCGGAAGCTCTCGTCCAGATAGGGGTCGTTGATCAGGCCTTTCCAGCCCACGGTGGTGCGGGGTTTTTCGAAGTACACGCGCATCACGATCTCCAGCGTGTCCTTGTACTTCTCACGCTGCTCCTTGAGGCGGCGCGCGTAGTCCAGTGCGGCGGCCGGGTCATGGATGGAGCAGGGGCCGATGACCACCAGCATCCGGTCGTCCTTGCCGGCCATTATGTTGTGGATGGCATGGCGGGTGCGCGTGATCAGTTTCTCGACTGCTGTCCCCTGGATCGGGAAGAAGCGGATCAAATGCTCGGGAGGCGGCAACACGGTAATGTCCTTGATGCGTTCGTCGTCCGTCTGGCTGGTGCGGTCCGTTTGCTGGGGGGCATGGGGAAACCAGGCATCGGCAGTGGGGGAAGGGGAGGAAGCGGCTTTTGCAGTCATGGGTGGCTCCTGAGTCAATAAAAATCGGACAATCGTGACAAAAAAAAACCGCCGGTGGTGCCGGCGGTTTAGTGAGGATTTGGGACGTCTGGGTGTCAGGTACGTTCAGATCTCTCTACCGCCAAAAGCGCTTGAGAACCAAAAGTAGCTAAAAAAGAAACGGCCGAAATGCATGGCTGCGACTGTAGCACAGAAGATTAGCGCCGCCGGGCCGCCCCAAGGCGCGAACGCCCCCTCGGGGGGCAGCGACCCGTGCAACGGCGGAGCGTGGGGGCCACGTCAGTCGGACTTGCGCCGGCCGCGCCGACCCTCTTGCCGGACCACTTTGCGCTTGATCTGCCGGCGTTTCCACCAGGCGGTCCAGCGACTCCACACGGACGGGGGCACGCGCTCTTCATCCTGCAGGGCCGCGGTCGCACGGGATTGCTCATACACATCCAGCAACAGCGAGCCGGCGCCCAACACACGCCACGCAGCCAGATCAAAATCGGCCAGCGCCGGCACAACATGCCGCGGCGGAGCCGCCTCCATAGCCCACTGGGTGACCAGGATACGGAACTGGTTCAGGGCCGCAAAGTGCGCGTCGAATTCATAGTTGCTGTGCCAATCGCCTCCCAATGCCAGCAGCAGCGCACGGTGCGTGCGCAAATCACCCACCAGATTGATAAGCCCCGTGGACAGGTTGTACGGATCACCCGGACGCTGCAACATGGCTGCCAACGCTTCAATCTGCACGGCCAAAGCCTGCAGGCTTTCTCCGACTTGCAGAGACTCCTCGTCCGCCACGGCCGAACGCAGGAACTGGCTGAACTGACCAAATGACTGAAAACTATTCGATTGGGATTGGGATTGCGACCGCGGTGGAGTCTCCGACTGCGACGCAATCTGCGACGGGGCAGTCGACAGGTGCGAAGGACTCGCTGCCGACGAGGTTTGCGAAGACTCTCCGCCCCGGGCATCCGAGGGTATGGTCGTCGCAGGGTCGGTATTCATTCAAGCGGTGCCACCGACCGTCAGTCCGTCAATGCGCAACGTAGGCTGGCCCACCCCCACCGGCACGCTCTGGCCCTCTTTGCCGCAGGTGCCCACGCCGCTGTCGAGCTTCATGTCGTTGCCAATCATGCTGACACGCTTGAGGCACTCGGGGCCGCTACCGACAATGGTGGCGCCCTTGACCGGATAGAGGATCTTGCCGTTTTCCACCCAATAGGCTTCGCTGGCCGAGAACACAAACTTGCCCGACGTGATATCCACCTGGCCGCCGCCAAAGTTGGTGGCGTAAAGGCCCTTTTTGATGCTGGCCACAATTTCCTTCGGGTCCTTGTCGCCACCCAGCATGTAGGTGTTGGTCATGCGCGGCATGGGAATGTGCGCATAGCTTTCGCGCCGTCCGTTCCCGGTGGGCGCGACACCCATCAGGCGGGCGTTCATGGCGTCCTGGATGTAGCCCTTGAGAATGCCGTCCTCGATCAGCACCGTGCGCTGGCTGGTATTGCCTTCGTCGTCCACGTTCAGCGAACCGCGCCGGTCGGCCAACGTGCCGTCATCCAGCACGGTGACGCCCTTGGCCGCCACGCGCTGGCCGACGCGACCGCTGAAGGCACTGGATCCCTTGCGGTTGAAATCGCCTTCCAGGCCGTGGCCAATGGCTTCGTGCAAAAGGATGCCGGGCCAGCCTGGCCCCAATACCACCGTCATCTCCCCGGCGGGCGCAGGTCGCGCCTCCAGGTTGGTCAATGCCGCGTGCACGGCCTCATCCACGTACTTTTCAATCTGCGCGTCGTCAAAGTAGGCCAGCCCAAAGCGACCGCCACCGCCGGCCGAGCCCACTTCGCGACGGCCCTTTTGCTCGGCAATCACGGTCACGGACAGGCGCACCAACGGGCGCACATCGGCTGCCAGCGTGCCGTCGGCCCGTGCCACCATGACCACGTCGTATTCACTGGCCAGTCCGGCCATGACCTGCGCGACCCGGGGATCCTTGGCGCGGGCCAGGGTCTCAACCTTGCCCAGCAAGGCCACCTTGGTGGCGCTGTCCAGCGTCGAGATGGGGTCCACGCCGTTGTACAGCGAGCGCGATTTTGCTATCTTCTTGGTAGCTACCTTTGCCCGTCCTGCGCGGGCTGCATTCGAAATAGTACGCACGGTCCGGGCCGCGTCGAGCAGGCTGGCCTCGGAAATGTCGTCTGAATAGGCGAAGGCGGTTTTTTCGCCACTGACGGCGCGCACACCGACGCCCTGGTCAATGCTGAAGGAGCCGGTCTTGACGATGCCCTCCTCCAGGCTCCAGCCCTCGGAGCGGGTGTACTGAAAGTAGAGGTCGGCCTCGTCCACCCGGTGGGCCTTGATCTCGTTCAGGGCACGGGCCAGATGGGTTTCATCCAGGCCAAAAGGGGTGAGTAACAGGCGCTGGGCCAGGGCCAAGCGTTCAATAGTGGGTTCGCGTGCAATCATGGGGCGATTCTAGGCGCCCACTCGCTTCAATGCGCGGGACCGCTCAGAAACGGCAACAGGGCCGCGTCGTCCAGGTCGGCCAGCCCCGCCGCCACGGCATCGGCAAACACTCGGCTGGCCAGGGCGCCCAACCGGCTGTTGAACCCCAGCGCCTGTGCCGCGTCCTGCGCCAGTCGCGTGTCCTTGGCCAACAGCGTCATGTGGGCACGGGGCGCAAGGTCCTGGGCCAGCGCACGGCGCATGCGGTCCACGCCGATCCAGCTCTGGCCGCTGGACTGGCTGATCACATCCAGCGTGCGATCCAGATCCAGCCCCATGCGACCAGCCAGAGCCATGACCTCGGCCGCACCCACCAGGTTGATGCCGGCCAGCAGGTTGTTGACCAGCTTGGTGCGGGCGCCGTCACCCGGGCGCGCGCTGATACGAAACACCTGGTTGGACAGGGCCTGCAGCAGCGCAGCACACCGCTCGACCACCGCATCCGGCCCCGCCACCATCAGGCTCATGGAGCCGTCCTGGGCGCGAACCGGGCCGCCCGACATGGGGGCATCCAGCGTATCCACGCCCAAGGTGCTCAGGCGCAGAGCAAAGTCCTCCACGTCCTGCGGGGAGACAGTGGGGCACAGCACCACCACCTGTCCCGGCTGCAGGTGCGGCGCGATGCCCTGGGCCCCGAACAGCACGTCACGGGTTTGTGCCGCGTCGACCACACAAATGATGATTGCTATTGCTTTAATAGCTACTTGTGCAGCACTGTCGAGGGCTAGAGCCCCGAATCGCTCAAGACACTTGGCCCTGGCAGTGTCTATGTCATAAACCTGCGGAGCCCAACCCAGGCTGCCCAACCGCTCAGCCATGGCGCCGCCCATATTGCCGACGCCAATGATGCCGACCATCACGACTGCACCAGCCGCTTGGAATTGGCAATCGCCATCAGAATGCCCACGGCCAGCCCAAGCGTCACCATGGCGGTGCCGCCGTAGCTGATGAAGGGCAACGGCACGCCGACCACCGGCAAAATGCCGCTAACCATGCCCATGTTGACAAAGGCGTAGGTAAAGAAAATCATCGTCACGCTGCCGGCCAGCAAGCGCGAAAACAGCGTGGGCGCATCCAGGGCGATGATCAGCCCGCGAAAGATCAGGAAGATGAAGGCGCCGATCAGGAGCAGATTGCCCAGCAATCCGAATTCCTCGGAGAAGGCGGCAAAAATGAAGTCGGTGGTGCGCTCGGGAATGAACTCCAGATGGGTTTGCGTTCCCTTCATGAAACCCACGCCGGTAACGCCGCCGGAGCCGATGGCGATCATGCCCTGGATAATGTGAAAACCCTTGCCCAGGGGGTCACGCGTAGGGTCCAGCAGGGTACAAATGCGCTGTTGCTGGTATTCCTTCAGCACCGGCCAGCGCACACCGTCCGCGCACAGTGACGGTTCGAAAACCACGATCAGCGCCACGCCGATCACACCCAACACGACGGGCGGGATCACCAGTTTCCAGCTCATGCCGGCGAAAAAGATGACGGACAACCCTACGATCAGAATCAACAGCGCCGTGCCAAGGTCCGGCTGTCTCTGGATCAACGCCACGGGCATGCCCAACAACAGGGCAGCCACGCCAAAATCCAGTGGGCGCAGCTGGCCTTCACGCTTCTGGAACCACCAGGCCAGCATCAAGGGCATGGCGATTTTGAGAATCTCACTGGGCTGTATCGTGATGCCCACATTGATCCAGCGCCGGGCCCCCTTCTTGGTGATGCCGAACACGGCCACCGCAATCAGCAAGGTCACACCCAATATGTAAAGCGGCACCGCCAACGCCATCAGGCGTTGGGGCGGCACCTGGGCCACCACAAACATGATGGTTGCTGCAATCAGCATGTTGCGCCCATGGTCCTCGAACCGGGTTCCATGGTCAAAGCCGGAGGAATACATGGTCAGCATGCCCGCGCACGCCAGCAAAAACACGGCAAAGGCCAGCGGACCATCGAAGCCGTGGAACCAGGGCGCGATGCGCCGCCAAACAGAGGGTTTATCAAAAACAGAGGCCATACAGTAGCGCGATTATCCCGCAGCGCGGCGCCAGCGCCACTCGGATGCGCTATCCAGCGGGCCGCGGCCCCAGCTAGCTGAGATTCACTTTCCGGCCGATGACTGCAACTTCTGTGGCAGCAATCCCATGCGGGTCGCCTCCAGCACGGCCTCCATCTTCGAGTGAACCTCCAGCTTGCCATACAGACTCTTGATGTGGGTCTGTATGGTGTGCACGCTCAGGTTCTTCAACTCGGCGATTTCGGAATAGGAAAAGCCTCTGGAAACCAGCTCCAGCACCTCCTGCTCGCGCCTGGACAGCAAGCTCTTTGCGCCGTCCACTGCTTCACTTTTAGCAGCGCCATATGCAGAAATAGCGGGGGCTGCAACAGCATCTGTCTGCATGGCCCGGTACTTGAACAGGACCCGCCGGGCAATCATGGGGGAGATGGGCGAGGCACCGGCCTTCATTTCCAGGATGGTCTTTGCAATGTCATCCGGCGCGGCATCCTTGTGGATGTAACCCAGGGCACCGGCCTCGATACTGGCCAGCACATTGTCTTCGTCGCCAAACATGGAGATCACCAGGGCTTCACACGCGGGGTGGGAGCGCCGGGCATAGCGAATCACTTCCAGGCCACTACCGTCCGGCAGTCCCAGATCGGTCAACAGGACATCAACCACCTGCGTCGGATCACTCAGCACGGCAATGGCATCCGCGACTGTGGCCACACTGCGGGCAAGCGCGAGACTGGGCGAGCGCTGCACGCTGGCCGCAAAAAAATCGCGCATCTGCGAGTCGTCTTCAACAATTAGAACGCGCCACACGGCAACTTTTCCCCTCGCGACCGCAACGCCAAAGCAGCGCCTGACCGGTCACCCCCAGAGCATATCGACAACCACGGCCCACAACCTCCCATAAACAGGTGATCATCTGGCCCCCCACGCTTGTCGCTTCGCGTACTGCGCTGCCCCCCAGAGGGGGCTAAATCCGCCTGGGGCGACCCTGCGCGGCTTTTCCCACATGCCGGTCTGATGCGGCATGGGACAATGCCAACCTATGTTTTTATTGTTTGATGAAGCCGGAAAATTCATGGCCGGCCGGGTAATGTCTGAGACCGATGCGTCCGCGCAGGTGGAGCTCGACAGTGGCAAGCGGGTCAAGGTCAAGGCCGCCAACATGCTGATCAAGTTCGAAAAGCCCTTGCCCGCCGAGTTCATGGCAGCCGCGCAAGCCGCCAGCCAGGACATCGAGCTGGAAATGGCCTGGGAATTTG
This sequence comes from uncultured beta proteobacterium, assembly GCA_903853895.1. Lineage (GTDB taxonomy): Bacteria > Pseudomonadota > Gammaproteobacteria > Burkholderiales > Burkholderiaceae_C > Allorhodoferax. Next base: position 9,153 of record CAINUX010000057.1, read on the forward strand.
CACCCGACGA